>CAYVFF010000021.1:0-42622 GCA_964450965.1 uncultured Eubacterium sp.
TCCATCGGGGTATGGTAATCCCACATATGATAGATATAGAGATCCACATAATCCAACCCGAGATTTTTAAGGCTCCGTTCCAGGTAGTTCTCCACGTGTCTCTGGCCGCTGACTCCGTTATCGATCTCTTCCTGCGTCCTGGGGGTGAACTTGGTGGCGATGACATATTCATCCCGCTTTGCGAAATCCCGCAGAGCCCGTCCCACATACTGTTCGCTGGTCCCGTTCTGGTAAACGATGGCGGTATCATAGAAATTGATGCCCAAATCCAGGCCCTGCCTGATGATTTCTCTTGTCCGCGTCTCATCCACCGTCCAGCCGTGCTGGCCGGCAGCCGCGTCGCCGAAACCCATGCAGCCCATGCATATCCTGGAGACGGTCAAATCTGATTTACCAAGTCTTGCATATTTCATCCTGCGCTCTCCTCCCATTAAAAAATATCGAAGGTATCCCCTTCTTGCCTCTTTATGGCTATCTGCTTGAAACAGATTTACATTTCCCATCGCAAATTAATTTTCACAAGGACTTTCCCAGTTCATAGGCTTCTTTCATATGCGGGCTGTTTCTTGTCATGGCGGGAGTGCCGCAACCCCTTCCAAGAATCTGCCCGCAGTCCGTAAAGTTCATGTAACTGCATATTTTCCGGTAATGTTTCGCAAGGCAAGCCATCACGTCCGCATCGGAGTCCCATGCAGCCGCGATCAACACGGTTTTCAAATGCTTTGCGGAAAGTTTCACAGTATAGCTGTAAAAACGGTCAATCACCATCTTCATCTGCGCCGACATGCCAAAATAATAAACAGGCGTTACGAACACCGCCATATCGGATGAGAGCAGCGCATCCCGGATCTCCTCCATGTCGTCCTCCTGTGCGCAAGGGCCGTCCATGCCGCAGCGCTCGCAGCCGACACAGGGATGGATATCCATGTGCGCCGCGTCCAATTCCAAAATCTCGTGTCCGGATTCTTTAGCGCCCCTTATAAACTCTCCCGCCAGCATGTTGGAAGAGCCGTTTTTGTGCGGGCTTCCCTTGATTACAGCAATCTTCATAACCATCTTCCCTCCTTTTATCATTTAAAAATTTTTTTCACACAATTTTATGCAATCTCACAAATCGCCCTAAACGCATAACTGCCCCCTGCATTTTCCATCGCCGTATATTGCTTTTCCGTGACAGTTGTATTAAGGATGAATCACGAAAATAAAGTAAAAAGCATATTTGTGTTTTACGGCTACACGTTACATCCGCCCCTGTTGGCCGCGAAGAGCGAGACGAGAGAAGCCCAGATCCGGCTTGCCGTTAAGAGCCTGCATCGTTCCCACGCGAGCAACGATGACGTCATGGCGACGCCAATCTGCCATTTTAATCCGCTCCCAACGCTTTTCTTGCGGCATCTAAAGGAGTTGAATAGAATATAACTTCTATCTCATTCTTCAGATCCCGCCCTAGACGCTCATATTCATCTTTACTTTCTGCAGGCAGCAGTATCCTCTTAGCACCGGCATTTGAAGCCGCTACAAGCATTTCATCCAGTTCGGTGGTAATCGGCATCATGCTCCCAGACATAACGACCCTGCCGCAAATCACCAGAGAAGGCATAACAGCACGGTTTGCAAGGGCAGAAAACAGTCCGACAACTTCTGCTACCGATACTTCATCGCTGACATTCCGGTTCTGCAGATCATTAAAATAAAGGCTATAGTCAAAATTCTCATTATCGACCGCAATCAGTCTGGAAGAATTCTCATTGAAATAATTAAATGCCGCAATTATACTATCACGCACGCTCTTTGGAGAATGTGCAAGGCCCTCGACATTTTTAAAGCTGAACTTGCCAGACCCATTGATTAGTTTATTCTCAAGACGGTAGATGCCGACCTTATCATCAACCGAACGTCCGACCGCGTAAACATAACCCGGCTTTTCAAGCCCATCAAACACAAGCGTTCCCGTAGCGGTTTCAGGTAGATTAACTATAAATTCCTCTTCAGTATCAAGATCAATATATCCAAGCCCCACATCGCTGAATTCGGCCGGATTTATTTTTCTCAACTGTTCCTTTACTCTTCTTCTGCACTCGATAGAATATTCTAAGATCTCCCTGCATTCTTCCTTCGTCATCTCCTCGTTCGGATAGATTAGCTTCGCCATACCCGAAAAAGTTCTTCTGACAGCAGTATCATCACGGGTATTGAAATTATTATTCAGAGAAAAATAATTACCAAACGAATTCGTAAAATCATATTTTCGCATGGCATGGCAGAACTCTGAAAAACAGTCGGAAATCAAGCCATATCCCTGCGTGAAAAGACTCGATCTCAGCTTAGGCGTCTCCCATCCCGGAAGATACGCATGGATACGGTCAAAGAATGCCGAGTCATTGTTGAATTCATCCGGGAAAGGCTCGAACAGGTTAGTGGTACGCATCATATCCGCAACACTTCTAGAAGTATTTCCCTCAAATGCGATGGAGGCATCCGAACTTATGGATGCAGTGCCTCTGGCGAAGGAACCATTCGCCATATAATTCTTCATAATCTGAATCATATCGCCTGTTGAATGCGTGATGCCGCTGACCTCGTCGAATGCAATACAATCCCAATTGCCAACAAGGCCGACCTTATGTGAACTCATGTTATAAAACATATTAGAAACAGTCGTATGGCCGCTGCTCATAAGTATGGAATATGGTGATAATTCGCTGTATACATGAGATTTTCCGGTGCCACGCGGTCCAAGCTCCACCAGGTTGTAATTTTTCTGGATAAATGGCACGAAGCGCAGCAGATAGTGAAATTTCTGCCTATCCTCCAGTGCGTCCGGCTCATATCCCGCCGACCTGAGAAGCAGGGCAATCCACTCATCTTTTGTGAAATTGCCGCGAACGTCCTTGATCTCATCAAGGTCCAGGTTCGGCATCTGTATCGGTTTCAGGGATGCGATTTCAAACGGCGACTCATATCTCGATCTCCTCTTTCGGATTTTCTTCTTCATTTTCTTGTTCCCGAAGATATCCTCCCCATACTCCTCCTCCCGATTGCCACCGTTATCCAGGCCGATGTACTCTATTTTAACGATACACCATATACCGCCGACAAGAAGCTTCTCATTATGAACGATAAGGTCCGAGCTTACCTCGATGGGTTCCATGTTGAGATTTGTAAACCTTGCAACGTATTTATCCTCGCGCTCAACAAGCTCCACGGTTATTTTGTCAATAATCGTGTACTGTCCGCTCTCTTTTATCTTGGATTTTACATATTCGCTCTGATCAGGTCTGACATAGTTCTCGCTCAAAATCTTACGAATCTTTTCAATACCTGCCTCAATAGCCTCTTCATCGTCAGTAGCGCAATACATTCCAAGAAGATATTCCAATACATATGTAGGAACATTAGCTCCCTTTTTCATCAACGATGTCAGATCCTTGCGTACAACTTTTCCCGGAAAGTTTTCCAGAACCTTCTCATCAAATTCATTCATAGGCCCGCCTCCCTTTAATATCCTTAAAAATCAAAACTGATTGTCCCTGCAAATGCCAGTTTTGCTTTATATGGGATTCTGGCAATAATTTCATAGTCATCCTGTCCGCTTTCACGAATCATAAGCTCATACTGTTCTCCGCTGTCGTCGCGCGTATTCAGGCAAAACTGAACTCTCTCTGTAGACAGCTTGCCGTTCTTGACTTCTATGAGCTGTCTTTCATTAAGGACATGCCCTATCGCGTCTATAAAGAACAGTTCATATGAATTATCTTTTACTACAGCTGCCTCGTTCATCTCAAAATTAAGGCTAAAGATATTGTTCGTAATAGTATAATTCGTTTTTGCCGGCTTGAACGGCAGGGTACTTCCCATAGCCGCCACATGGTACATTTCTCTAGGAGATCTTCGAACAGTCTTCTTCTTTACATTTCCAACCGATTTACGGTTTTCGATAGACTTCCTCGTCGCTTCGGCAAGCCTAGCAAATTCTTCGCCTGAGGCAGGATTTGCACCTGCTTTGACGGCGCGGATTGGATGGCATACAAAGTACACAAGCTGTCTGTTCGCAGCCATGACGTTCAAGAGTTCAAGTGCTTTATCAAGGTGCTCCTCGTCTAGATTCACAAAAGGATCATCCAAGATAAGAAAAGGCTGCTCTTTTTCAAAAAGGGTATCTACAAGCGCCAGCCTCATACAGAAATCGATGAGATCGCAGGTGCCAGTGCTGTAGCCCTCAACAACATGCGTCTTGTCATCCTCCTCAATCGTAATGTTAAAATCTATATCCAGGATACCCCTGACCTCATCATTGCCCAGCCAGATGTGCATATAATTATTGAACGTATCCTCAACTCTGCCCAGGTATCTGTTGGCCAGATTTTCTTTTGCCTTTGTAATCAGCTGAATCGTACGTTTCAGCATAATAAGCGTGTTCTGGGCTTTCTGCTTTTGATTATAAAGCTGACGGATCTCCTGCTCAACATCAGGATATCTTTCCAGGGACTGGTCGGCCTGACGTATGAAATCGCTCTTTTGAGTATATTCATCACGCAAAGAATCTCTTCTCTCTTCGAGGGCGGATATCTGCGTCTTCAATTCATTTTCTCCAGCGCCCGCCGGCATTGCCTCGCCCTCCTGCTCCTGGTTAGCCTTAGCCCTCTGCTTTTCTAGCGCCTGTCTTGCCGCATCAAGTTTCGCATATGAAGCCGCCTTTGCGTAAATTTCTTCCAAAATATCATCCGTTTCGGGTTCAAAACGTCCATATTCAGAAATAAACCGTCCTACAAAATTGGATGCATCCTCGAGTTTTTCCTTCTGGCTCCTTATGTCGATCTCCGCCTCATTGATTTTTTCCTTCAGTTTTGCTGCACCGCTGATATCTTTCCTAATCAATCCCAGTCTTTCCGGAAGCTCTATATCATTATAGCTATCCTGGAGTACGATTGTTTTTTCTTCCAGCTTATGTTTCATGGCAGCAATCTGATCTCCCTTCTTCTGCTGCCTGTCAGCGCGTCCCTTTATTTTATCCGAGTGCTGCTTATACTCATTCAGCGCCTGCTCTGCTTTCCTAAATGCTGTTGAGATATTTTCGGCGGACACGATGATGCCAATCATTTCCATAACTTTGTTGGCATCATTAAGGGCTCCATTTAATTCCTCTTCTGCGGCATTCCTCTCTTCAGATAATGCCGCGATTCTCGGTGAATCCTTTTCCGCAAATTGTTCTTTTGATAACTTCTCCTCGGATAAGAATTTATCCAAATTCCTTATTGCGGTCTGCAGCTTGTCCGCTTTAATCTTATAATCAGTTTCCGCCGAACGCAATATGCCAAGTGCCTCCGAGAAAGATTTTCCGGAAATTTTAGGATAGTCCTTCTCGGCTTTTTCCCATTCTCTTGTTATATAATCCGTTCTTTCTGATATGGACCTCCTCCGCTCTTCATTTTCCTTCTGTACAGTCCTGAGCTTTCTGGCCTTATCAGCCTTATCAAGCACTTCACAAATTGTCTCCTCCGTGACTGCGCCTTCCACAGTACGCCATTTTGAAAGCCATTCGTTTACACTTTCCTGGTCATTATTCAGCTCAATGTTGATATCCCTGATTTGATTTTCCACAGCGCTTATAGCAGACTCGGCTTCGCGAAGCTGCTTTTGAAGATCTGCTTTCTTTTTCTGTGCTTCCCGTCTTTGCGAGGATGTTGCCTTATATGCCTCATATTCCTTTATCTTTTTCTTATAGTTGTTATTGCTTACAGCCCCTGATATCGCCAGTACAACACCGACAGCAGCAACTGCTGCCATTATTGGGCTTACCGCAAAAATCAGTGCAGTACCAATTAGTGCTAGTGCCGCGCCTGCGACCATAATGGCAGTTCCTGCTGGCTTTTTAGGCTTCTCCATAGCAGGTGCATTGCCATCCGGGACAGAATCCATTTGAGCCATAGATGCCTTTAGGCTGTCTGCCCTGCTCTTCTCACCTTCAAGTCTTGCATTCAGCCCTTGGACATCTGCCTGTTTTATAGTAATGTTTCGGAACTTTTTTAATATGGAACTTCCTTCTTCTGCATCCGGAATGTCCCCAGAAAATGCGGACAGATCATCAAGCTGATTGGTGGTTAATGCTGTTTTATCTAGCTCCTCATTCTTGACGTCTGCCAACTGCTGCTGTTTTTGCAAATCCTCAAGTACTGCTATAACCGGCCCAACTGCTTCATGCCTGTACTTGCTGCCAGGATCAACATCCGGCTGAATATTTTCAACCTCCTCCGATAACGCTTTGTATCTTTTTTTCTTATTCTCCCAAGATTCCCTCTCCTGCTGAATCTCCCTTTCTTTTGCCTCGGATTTTCTGACCAGCTGCTGCAGTGTAGTCTGATTATCAAGAATCGCCCGAAGTTTACTGGTATAGTCAGGATCCTGATTTACGGCATCTTTAACCAAAACATAATTTTCGAGGCCGTTCTCATCAGCAATGGCATCCTCGTTATCTGTAGAAAGTATGCCCTGCAGCTCCCCATATATACTCTGAATCTCATCAAGTTGGGATGTCTTTGGAAATTCCCCTTTATATCTTTCAAGAAAATCATTATAGTCAGCAGTAAGCTTCCCATGATTATTTTCAAGATCTCCTAGCTGGGCAGTAAGAGATATCACGGCCTGCTTCTGCCTTTTTACCTGGTCAATATCAGAATTACCTGGAATATGGTTGCCAAGCTCGGCCCTAATGGCATCCATCCTTTGCAACAGCTCTGATAACTGCGCATTTACCTCGTCAAGATGCTTTATCGATGCCTCGCGTTTCTTTGACTCGCCCGAAACTTCTTCCAGCCGCCTTTTTTTGTCTTCCAAATCCTTGTTGATAGAACTAAGAAGCATATCAATCTCTGAAATGCGCTCTCTCGCGCTGTCCTGTGCAGATATGTCCGCTTCAAGCTGTTCTCGCTGGCTTTCTAAAGCTGCAATCTGCCGTGTGATATCTCCAAGCTGGCCCCTGTTCCCCTTTTTTTCATAGATTTTAATCTGCGCGTTAAGTTCAGCTATGGCATCATCATAGGCCGCCACATCATTTGCCTGACTGACAAGGGAGTTCAGCCTAGCATGAATGCTGCTGGATGCACCCTCTATTCCCAGCCCGTTCTGGTTAATAAAAACGCTTCTCTGAAATGCGCTTGCATCCAGTTTAAATAATGTCTCGCCGATTTTATCCGGATTGATCCTCGCTGTCGTATTGGAATCAAGATTTATTATTCTTGTTCTATCAAATCTGGGTGTTTCCCCGAATGTCCTGAAAATACGATATCTCGCCCCCTCTGCTTCAAAATCAAGAGAGCCGCCGTACTTTCCGCCATGCCACGGCAGGTATCGTTTTCTTTCATTTTCGGTTACATCTTTGCTTCTCTTTGAATCAAAGCCATACAGCATCGCCTTCAGAAATGCTGCCATCGTAGTCTTTCCCCAGCCATTATCCTGAAGAATGACATTCAGGCCATCTTCAAATGTATAATCATAATTATGGAGGCCGCCGAAGTCGTCCACATGCATACCAATCAGTTTCATCCCGCAGACACCTCCTTGCCATTCAATGCATTCCAGCCACAGCTGATGATTCTGTTCCTCTCTGCTTCGCTTAGGGCATCATCATGCAATGCCAGTCGGACAAATTCGCTTCTAAGGGAAATATCATTTTCAAAGGATTCCTCATCAATGTCCATGATAGTATTATCGTATACCTCGACAAAGAATATCTTATTCCGGAGCTGATTCTCCAAGGCATCCGCATTCAGCGTAATACCAAATGCAGACTTTCCAATAAGCGTGATCCTGAGCAAGGTATCGATATCAATCTTTGCAACAGCAGAATTTATCGCGCGGATAATCTCTTTCTGCCCATCCTCAGGCAATATTTTGATTTCAATAGATTCATAGGAATATTTCTGACTTTTTGTAACGGAATATTCGCCCAGCGACTCCTCATCCCACTCAAGTATTCCATATCCAAATGTTCTGTCTGCAGCGTCTTGAAATCCAATCGGCTCAAATGAGGGAACAGTTTTTCTATCATCGAATCCTTCTATTTCAAATGTTCCATCAGCGTTTTTTATGATTCTGACAGGGTCATTGTCTGAAAGCTGAAGTTCCGTGATGCCCTTATCAATTCGAAGCGCAATACATTCATCAACATATGAATCATCGGTCTGGGTGCATACCAGATGGAGATTCTCTGGAATATCATTCCTGTAAGCAATACGGTTGTATTCATCAGCGTTCAGGAATACCATAACCTGAATATGCCCATCTTCCTTAACCGCCTTAAACAGATCATCTATAACTGATTCCGACACTCTCTCCTGCCCGAACAGCTGGCCGTACAAAGCCGCATAGCCCGCATTATTCTGAGCCGCCTGATCGATCAGATCCGAAAGCTTTTCGGTTCTGGCGGACTGCCATCTGTGTGATAATTTTACCCCAAGATTCTCCGTGCATACTGCCCCGAGCCGCACATCAGCACATAGCAATAGTTTCAACGTCTACCTCCCGCTTAAAAATCATCATCATTTGCAAAAGCAATGCCAATCGCAAATGCAATCTTTACCTGCACTCCATCCTTCGCGCAACCTTTTTTGATTATAATCCCTTTCTGAATCGCTTTCAATAGAAATTTCCAAGGCAGCCATGAAGTATGCGAAAATGGCAGTTATAACGTCAGCTTGCACTTTTGTGGCTTACGTGCCTTGGCTAGGAAGCGTCCTTCCGGCCCTCGACACCCTCCCGGGCAATCCGGTTGACCATGCTGCACAAGAGACCCATCGTCCTCGCGATGTCCGCGACGCACATACCTGACTGGTAAATGACCATCACGACAAATATGGCGGCACGGCAAATACTATATTTACAAATCACGCCGCAAGGCTTATAATAAGCCATTACATCTGATAACATAAGCACCAGGGAAGAGCCGCATGGGGAAAGGCGATGCCGGCAAGCTGCTGCAATGGCACATGGGCGCATTGTCGGTGGTGGAGATCGATTTAAAAGATTACTGGGAGTACCTGAAGTTCACCCGGGATTTCACGCTGAACACGAAGCCGCTGGAAATCGACATGCTGATTATCAAGAAAGACAGGCCTGTCGTCATCGATAACGAAATCGGCAGGATCTTCCGCCAGCACAACATCGTGGAGTACAAGTCCGAGGAGGACGCGCTCAACATGAGCACGCTCCTGAAAGTGGAGGCCTACGCGTGCCTGTACCAAAACTACGAGACGGCATCTGACAGGCGGCCATACAATGAGATTACGATGACCCTCATCCGGGAGTCAAAGCCGGTAGGGCTGTTCAAGGAGCTGCAGGAGTTCGGCTTCCAGGTCACGGAGGAATATGGCGGAGTCTACTATGTCAAGGGCGCGCTGTCGTTCCCGACGCAGATCATCGTGGGGAGGGAGCTTGACCGCGAAAAGCACAAGTGGTACGGGATGGCCACCGGCAAGGTGTCCGAGGAGGCCATGCGGGACGCGATCCTGTACACGAGCAAGGTGGAGGACAAGCGTGAACGGAACTTGCTGGATTCCATCATGGACCTGGGGATGAACGCTAACAAAGAAGTCGTAGCAACGCTGAAGGGGAGAAATGACATGTATGACATATTGAGGGATCTATTCGAGCCGGAAATCGAGGAGATAAGGCGAGAAGCGGACCAGCGCTGGGCGGAGGAGACACAGCGCGTGGAGCGCGAGACAGCACAGCGCGTGGAACGCGAGACAGCGCAGCGCGTGGAGCGCGAGGTCGCGCAGCGCGTGGAGCGCGAGACAAGAGAATCCCAGATTCGGCTTGCGATCAAAAGCCTGCGTCGTTTCCATGCAAGCGACGACGACATCACGGCAACGCTTACGGAGGACTACGGCCTGTCGGAGAAGGAGGCACTGTCGTATCTGACCTAGGGCAAGAATCCCGACACTGAATGAAGACGGCAAGGCAGCGAAGAGCTGCAATGTGGCTCTCATGAAATCACTGCGACATCAGGGAAGAGATTTTCTCATGCTTCGCACACTGAAAACCGCTGGCTTCATCGCGGAAACATGCTGGCACATGGCGGAAATCTTTTCAAGGCTTTTTCGCATGCAAAGCATATCTGAATATTTCCGCGATTAGTGCCCGGCCGGTTTTTCCCCCATCATAGACTTCTCGCTCACGAGGTCCGCGTGGAGAAAAATGGCAAGGAGTACCCCCAGGGGCAGCAGCGTAGCCCAGATCGCTTTTTCCCGCGCCACGTTGCACAGCAGCGCCCCGATTACCGCTCCTGCCAGGAAGAACACCAGCATGGCGAAGTGCTCATGTAACTTCTTCCTGTGCGACTTGTCCGGGGAATTGAAATGCCGGATTTCCTTCGCAAGCCCTATCCCGATCTGACGGATGTGGTTCGTAGCAAACGTCGTAGCCATTGGAACTCCCTCCGCCTGACGGAAGGTGTTATATTGCATGGATGCGATGAGGTTGATGGTCACCTGGGCGATCTGCACCGGCGCTGACAACGGCAGGAATCCCAGGAACAGAACCGTCAGCATCTCGATTCCGATGAGCAGCGTATCCCATCGTATTGGCAAATAGTGCTTTACCGGGTTAGGGAGCAGCTCCGAGATAAACGCGCCCAGCAGATACGCCGATATCGGTATCAGATAGTATAATGCGTCCTTGAATCTGCCCGAGCCGAGCGCAATCCCCATCAAAACCACGTTTCCAGACTGAGCATTGCAGAACACGTTTCCACGGAGCATATATGTATATGCCCCGAAAAGCCCCGCAACCGTTATTAACACGTAATATATCTCTTTTCTCTCGCAGATAAGGTATTCCCGCTCCTTCGTTTTCTTGTCTTTCATGTGATTAATTCCTTTCGCACGCGACGTTTTTTATTTATCCATCACAGTCTGCATTCCCCTCACGTGAAACGCTGCCAATGCCACGTCAACCCATTATTGCACATGCGCGGGAAATTTTCAACATAGACTTTTCAGGCGGCGCGTATCGCAACGTCAATCTGTCTCCTTCAATTTACTCCATTATACATCTTTAACCAGAACATCTGTGCCGCGACGCTCCCAGCCATAATTATTGCAAAAAATTCTGCTGCAAACGATAATCCAGTACATATTTTTGCAAAGGCAATCTTATTCCATCCATTTCGTGTCGTTAAAACTAATGAGCTTGTGTTATCATGCCACTCTCCGGCAAATATGGACGACATGGAAATCGCAAGAAACAGCGCCATTACAGTTCCCATACCGGCAACCACGTCGCCAAGCAGCACCGACCATCCTTCTGCCCATTGATACTGATATGGCTCTTTTACTCTCGAATCCATTTGTAAAAGATACTCCCCTTCCGTTCCATCCTGGCCGCTGTTCTCCAAAAAATCCTGTAATGCCTTTTGTCTTCTTTCGTAAAATCCTGTCAGATTATCCGGATCGACATAGCATATCATTGTTTTATAGTTCCCTGCATCACAAAGCTCGGGATACAAAATTTCCAACCAACTGTTAATAATTTTCCAATCCGTTTTTCCTGTTCTGATTCTGATTCCGCGGATTCCATCCTTTGATAATTGTCTGCCATTTTCTTGCCTCTTCTGAAGATACTTCCAATTCCCATACTTTCCCATCCGCCTCCCGAACCAGTTCCGACACGGTACCCTGCAATACGAATTTCCCTTGTTTCATGAGCAAAACCTCATCTGCTATTGCTTCAATATCAGAAACAATATGTGTCGACAGAATAACAATCTTATCTTCGGCATAATCGGAAAGCAGATTGCGAAACCGTACCCTCTCTTTCGGGTCTAACCCCGCTGTCGGCTCATCCAATATCAAGACCTCCGGATTATTCAATAGTGCCTGTGCAATCCCCACTCTCTGCTTCATGCCGCCGGAAAAAGTCTTTACTTTTTTACCCGCCACGTGGCCTAGTCCTACCTCTTCCAGCAATTCTATCGACCTTTTCCTGGCAATTTTCTTTGGTATCCCTTTCAGGGCAGATATATACATCAAAAATTCCATCGCAGTATAATTAGGATAGTACCCAAAATCCTGCGGAAGATACCCCAAAAAGTTTCTGTAATCCTCTCCCATAGAAATTACGTCTTTTCCGTCCAAAAGCACCTCTCCAGATGTTGCTTCCAAAATAGCGCACATCATCCGCATCAGCGTGGTCTTTCCCGCGCCATTCGCTCCCAAAAGACCGTACACGCCCTGTTTAAAGGTTGCGCTGACACAATCAACAGCTATTTTGCTGCCATAATGCTTTGTCAATCTGTCAAGAGATAATTCCATATATTTTCCCTTCCTTTCCCATCGTTATAATAAAATGAATTTCTTTAACGAAAAATGCCGCAGATAGTAAAAAAGCGACAATCCATAAACCAAAAGCAGATATACCGTACAGCCACGGCAGCGTTTTCGCCATCACGCCCCAGCAAACGCAGGAACTGAGCATGATAACCGTACATGTTTGCATGCCTTTTTTCCTGCGTAGGCGAATCAAACGCAGCATACTTACCATGCATGCCAGATATGGCACAATACAATATAAAATAATCTGTCCAATTTCCCTATATGCGTTTTCAAACTGGGCCTCAAAAGAAATTAAAAATGTCATGCATATAAGATTTGCAGCTCCGGCTAAAACCAGCCTCGCCAATATAACCTGCGAACTGGAAGCCCTTGTAACAGCTTCAATCTCGCTCATTCCATAATATTGGCATTTGAATATCGCCGGCATAATAGCCAATACAAATAGTGGAATAAATGCCGGAATATAGCCTGGATTGCCCGCTGCCGTGTAAATCGCCACGCATATAACAAACAGCGCAACTGCCTGTAATCCAAATATTGGCGCACCTTCAAAGCGAAAAATATCCGATAAATACTGCGAAAACCCCGTGCGTGGTTCTTTTCCTTCTTTTCGCGGCAATTTTTGCTCGCGCATAATTTCAGTACATAATTTTACGGTTTCTTCCAACTTAGTATTGCTAAATCTATCAAGGTTCCTTGAAATGCCTGTACACATATAATAACGAACCATTATTCCCAAATGATTAAAATTCTTTTGATTTTTTGAAACTACATTGCGCTATCCGGGTAAGTGTCTGAAGATTTCGGAGCAGCGTCGAGGCTGGCGGTTTGGTGTTTTGTCAACAAGCGCTACCCTGATGATTTCTTAAAAACTACTAATGTGAGTAAGAGACAGCATAAAAAAACGGAAGGCCGTATTAGCCTCCCATTTTTATATCGCCTTGATTGGAACGATTTTATTTTTCGCATCCAGCGGCATCGTAGTTGACGCCATGCACAAGACCGACCCCTCCCCTGGCCCTGCCCCCAGCATGGGCAGCACTCCGAAGTTCTTGAGGGCATCCTCACCCGGATCCGTGCTTTTCTTTATCTCAATCGGATATATCTTGCCATTTTCCATCGTATGGAACATCTATGTGTTCCGCCATATGCCTGACTCTTTTTTCCATGATTCTGTTTAGATACATATAATCGCGCCCCATCGTGACAAGACTTGCCGCCGGTTCATACAAACAGGGAATTGCATTCCACATTTGTATAATATCGCGACCTGGGGAATCCGGCAAGCCATTTTATCCATAAAGCGGCACGGCGTTACGCAGCAACAGATATAAAAACCTCCGGCCAACGCGCAGGAAATCTAAGGGATGAGCATTGTAAGCGTTCCGGCGACTATTGCCGCGAGGCCGATTGCGGATCTTCTGGAAAGGCGCTCATGGAACACCACATAAGAAAATGCGATCGTGACCAGGATGCTCAGCTTGTCTATCGGGACGACGATGCTGGCCGGGCCATCCTGCAGTGCCTTGTAATAGCACAGCCATGACCCGCCGGTGGCAAGGCCGGACAGGCAGATAAAGCCAAATTCGCGTTTTGGTATCTCCATGACCATGCGCCCCTTCCCCGTCACAAAAACCATCGCCCACGCCATGACCAGAACTACCACAGTGCGGATGGCCGTGCCAAGGTTTGACTCCACGCCGGAGATGCCAATCTTTCCCAGAATAGATGTCAGGCTGGCGAATACCGCAGAGCCCGCGGCGTAGATAAGCCAGCCCCGCCCATATGCTCTCCCGGGTTCCTGCTGTTTTTTTTCAATCATCAGCAAAGTTCCGGCCGCAATCAGAACCACGCCGGCAGCCTTTGCCACGCTTATTCGCTCATGGAGAAAAATGAACGCCAGGATGATGGTCAGAACCGTGCTTGACTTGTCGATGGGCACGACCTTGTTTATGTCGCCAATCTGGAGCGCCTTGAAATAGCACAGCCATGACGCCCCGGTGGCAAGGCCGGACAGCACGAGGAACAAAAGCGCCCTTCGCCCTATTCCGCCAATCTGATCCTGCGAGCCGACGATGAAAACCATCAGCCACGAAAATATAAGCACTATCACCGTGCGAACGGCAGTCGCCACGGTGGAATCCGTTTTTTTAATCCCGCACTTCGCGAGTATGGCCGTAATGCCGGCAAAAAACGCCGAGCCGAATGCGAATATCAACCACATTGTGATGGATGCCTCCTAAATCGTTTTTCATAATTCATTTTTTATTTTCCCTCGTATTCCGCTACTCCGCCTCGATAATCCGGGATAGCTGCGGCTCCATCTGCTTTATCAGATTGACCACCAGCGCGTTCCCCATCATAAACCGCCGCTTGCCGGCCGGCATCTCGACAATCTCGCCGTCCACGATGCATTCTTTTGTCCAGTCATCGGGGAAGCCCTGAATCCTCTCTGCCTCTACCGGCGTTAGCAGACGGATGCGGCCGGTCTTTTTATCCCGCACGATGTGCGTCGTCCTGTTGAATGACCCCTCGCTCGTGAGCATCGTCCGCGCGGGTTTGTCATACGCGTCAATCATCGGTACCGGACCCTCTGAATAAGTATATACATGCCCGTTCTTTGCCCTGCGCTGGAATTTTTTTGCGCCTTTCACATACTGCCACGTCCTTCGGGACGCCTCTGGAAGCCGCCCCTCCATCTCATCACTATGGTCTACATCCGGCGATGCATAATACAGCCGCTCATCCGGAATAAAAAACGACTCGTCGACATCTCCGTCCTCCAGTATATCGCCAAGCACGATCTGTCCGCCGCCATAATCGGGTTCGGTTTTTGCCGTGTAGATAGTTCCGCCCTCCATGACGCCGGCATTTTCAAACCGAAAGGAAAACGAGTCAGAAATGATGCCGATACCCTCCGGCAGTTTCGCGGCTCTAACTTCCGTTTCATGAATATCCAGGATGGGGAAGCTTTTTGCAAAAAAGCCAACGTTGCATATTATTTCCTTTGCGCCCGCTATGCCGGGCCCCACGTCGCCGGGTTCGCCAAAAACAGCCGTCTTTCCGACCCGGCCCGCGTATGCCGTATCATCGCGGTAGGCAAAAATAAACGTCCTCCTGCGCCTCTGCTGGTATCCATATTCTGCGGCATTGATTACGCGCCACTCGACCGAATATCCCAAATCCCTAAAACAGGCCAGTATGATTCCAAAATCCCTCCCGCGCTGGTCTGCCGGACTCTTCAGCAGGCGGTCGACATTTTCGAGAAGCACGAATGGAGTTTTTTTTATCTCCAGCATATCGCGGATATCCCACCAGAGTATCCCCTTCTTCCCCTCGAGCCCCCTCGAGGTTGCCAGCGAGGATGCCACTGAATAATCCTGACAGGGGAATCCGCCAACAAGCAGCGAATGGCAGGGGACTTTTGACTTGTCTACCGAATGGATGTCGATATTCGTAGTATATTTTCCATCCAGGTCCATGCTGGATCCGAAATGGTTGACATAACATCCATGTGCCCATTGAATCTTCTTGTCGGCCGGCTCCCATTGGTTGAACCATACTGTCTGCCATTTTTCCGGCCTTTCGGCATCCTCGCACGACGCAATGCCATTCAGCCCGCAGCGGAATCCGCCAACCCCGGCGAACAGCTCGCAAACCGTCCTCTCCATAAATGGACTCCCTCCCTACTTTTGCAATGCCATATCAAAATCAGCCTTGAGTTCATCATCGAGCTGGTCATAAATATACGAGTTGTTCAGCCAGAAACATTGTTTTGGATATAGGCGTCCATCTGGAAGTTCGCATGTATCCTGGGCATTCCGGGCATGCGGACGGACATGGCATACCCGGTTTTCCGATGCTTTAGGGAAATTATCAGACAGTCTCCCGTTTATCGTCCGAATTTGCAGCCCATCTCTTATTGCATTTTTCGTGCGTTCCCAAACATGCCTTACCTCCGTCTCGAGATCCTCGTAGGGGATATTCCAAAACTGGCAGCCTCGCAACCGCAGCACGCCGTCCTCATCGAATTTGAAGACGACAAATAAGAATCTCGTCTCCCTCAAATAATTGCCAAACGAAGAATTCTCCCATTCCTCCTCGGCAAGTTCACGAAAAAGGAATGCCGGGAACGACATGCTCTCTTTGATTCTGCCATTCTTACCGATTCGAATCGTTTTAACGGCGATATTGGCCTTTTCAAACTCCTCGGCATGATTTCCCTTGATACCCAAAATCCGATATGCCAGCATAGCCCCCAAGCCCTTCGGCTGTTTCCCGGCTTCTATCCCATACTCCGCGCAAAGCTCATACACTGAATATCCGCGGTATTTGTTTATTTTCTCCGTAACATAATCTTCGAAGGAATCGCACTCCCCGCCTGAGACGACAGGTTCGTATGTATCCTTGCCAGAAATGATATAATGATTTAGTACATATGTCATGTACGATGCCTTAAATGCAAATGCCCTAGGCTTGGCAGGCACATCGCTGAATGGCTGAGACCGCCTGTCTTTTGAAGTAGCGGCCTTGGGCGCTGCACACAGATATAAAGTATCAGCCTCGGACAGCTCATGTGCGCGACCGGCCCTTACCTTTGCAACAATGGCGTAAAAATCGTGCCTTATAATCTTGATATCCCGTTCTGGCGGAGCGAACAGGCGGGCATAGTCAATCCGATAGTCCAGGTTGCTTGCTATTCCTTTGACATAACGATAATAGATAAGGAGAATAAGCCTCGACTTTCGCCAGAAATGGCTCTCCTCAAAAGACTCGCCCACAACGCCAAAATAATCAATCATTGTAAGAATCAGACGCTCTTTTGCGGACAGCGTTCCATCCATATTCTGCCGGTATGGCGTTACTTTAAGTTCCACTCCCGCTTCAAAAAAATCTGCACGTGCGTCACTGTTTAGCTTGTAATGGAAGAACCGTTCCTCGATAATCTGGCCGAGGTTGCCCTTGTTTTTCTTATTATCCGCATCTTTGGGAACATTATAAAGGCTGCTCCCCTCTCCAAACTCTTCCTGGCGCTCCGCTTTATCATCCGCCACAATATCCCTAAACGTTTTTCCAATCAAACGCTGTGAATATCGTTCGATTGAGCGCGGGTCAGAGCGATCATATTTTTCCTCCGCCAGAAACTGCCCTAATGTATTTGCCACGATGCCGCCCTCCTAAGAATTGATGCGTTCATCATACGCTTTCATGGCAATGTTTGCAAGCTCGCGATGATAATTTACCATGGAAAATGTTCCATCATTATAAAATCCATCGAGATTATTCATTCCGAGCCGCCCGCCTCGATCGTGACGGACACATTGCCGCCGGAAAGCAGCTCCCTTATCTCGCTTTCTGTTTTGCCGGTAATCCTGCCAAGCCGCGTATAAGGCCATGTATTCGTTCCGTAGAAAACGACTATCTGATCGCCGCCATATAGGACGATGTCTCCAAGATCTGTAGTTATCCGCGAATCATCATGCGGCAGGCTCCGGCCGAGAGAGCCGACCTGCTCAAAACCGCCATACATGGACATCTCAATCTTCAAAGGGCGAGCCGCGCACAGCTCCCGCAATGCCTGCGCCGATTCATTGTTCTCCCAGTCCACCGATACCTCCGTGTCCCCGATCTTCATTTTCATAGCTCTTTTATCCTCCGCTTTCTCACTGGCTTTTACCGTTACCTTGCAGGTATACTTCTTCCCGGCTGCCTTGGCGGTAATATCGGCCCTTCCGGCCGATACCGCCTTCACCTTGCCCTTCTTGCTGACCGTGGCTACGGACGGCCTGCTCGATTCCCAGGTAATGGCTTTTTTCGTTCCGATTATTTTGAGGCGGAACTCCTCGCCGACATGCAGCGTCTTTTTTGCCTTGTTTAGCCTGACAACGGCGGCATTTGCCGTCACCGCCGAATCCGGCGGGGCAGACGGCATGGCGAATGCCAGTGCAAGTGCAATCGCAAACGCCAGCGCGGGTTTAGGCCTTTTTATTGAGTTCATTTCTGCCTCCCCTAAAAAAAGATTATAGAAACGGCGCGGAGCAAAGGCCCCGGATATCCTGCGGGGCTTTTGATCCGCGCCGTTTCGTATGTGGCTATTCTGCTGTTAATAAAGTTCTAGCGCAGCGCCGTTATTTTTTCAAGCGCGCCCCCGCGTCCGCAGGAGCTTTGTCTGTCAGAACGAGAAGGCCGTGCATATCGATCGTGCCATCCGCGTTCCTTACCGGCATACCGGACGCCTCGACGTCAACGCTTTCGAACCAGGAGTCCTCGGCCGCGTCGCCGGCGGCATTTGCGGACTTCTCTTTGCCATCCCACAGATAATTGTTCCTGGATGTAGTGATGTCGTCATACTGCTCGGAGAGCTCGATCTTCTCCTCAATCTCCAAGATCCCCTCATTATCGGAAAGAGCCTTGCGGTAGGAGATTATGCCGTCCGCCATGTACTCCGTCTTAACGCCTTTGTTCGAATACATAGCGATATTATAGCTGCCGTTGTTGAAACTGGTGCTGTCGTATACCCTGATATCCGGGCCGCTGTTCGAATCGATGCCCTTGGCCTTGTTCTCGAAAGCCACCCCGTTCCTCAAGACATGGTCGCCCGCCAGTCCAGAACCGCCCATCTTGAATCCGTTCCCGTTTCCGGCGTTGATCACAGTCCCGGTAAACACGGGGTTTGCGCCATCAAGCTTCAGCTTGCCGAAATTCTTGCCATTGAAGCTAGCGCCGCTCTCCGGCATTTTGTCCTTGCCCAGGTTCTCCTCGATATAGCTGTCATCCAACTTCGATCCGCCCTTTACGATAATAAAGCCGTTGCGGTACGCGACGCTGTTTTTAATCGTAACGGTACCGATAGGGCCGCTCGCGACCTTCGCGAAGAGATCCCATCCGTCATCGGCGTTATATGCCGCGATGCAGCCGTCAAATACGTTCCCCTGTCCGATCGTCAGCTTGGCGCCGAATCCGTCCGCATCCTCCATGCCCTTGTCAGCATTGTTCATGGAAGTGCAATTTTTGATCGTGTTATGAGACGGCCACTCCTTTATCGTCTCCAGGCTGGTCCCGCTTATCTGCAGCCCGCTCTCGCAGTTGTTGTAAAAGCCCATCCGCTCCAGCACATTGTGGTGGCCGGCCACCTGGCATCCCTTGGCCGCGCTGTTGATGATGTCTATGTTGGAGAGCCTCCAATAATCGCCCCAGATTTCAAGCCCGGTGCCAGTGCGGTCAAAGTCGAGAATCGCATACCCTTTTCCGTTCTTAGTGCTCACGGTGATGGGTTTTTTCTTCGTCCCGCTGATGCCGCGCTCGATCTTCAGCCCCTCGCTTATGGTGTATGTCCCCTCGGAAAGGATAATATTCTGGCCGGGCTTCGCATATATGAGCGCGGTCTTTATGTCGACCGGGCTCTTCTTAGTCCCCTTCCCCGAAGCCTTGCCTTTCGGCGAGACATATACCGGCTTGTCCGTGGAGAACGACCTGTACGTCACGGTCTTCGAGACTGACTGCTTCTTATACGAAGACATCACTTCGTATTGCGACGGCTTGTATCCCTTATCCGGCTTAAATACCACGGTAAAAGTAGTATCCCCGGAGAGTTTTTTGGGCAGTTTATAGGAATATGCCGTATTCGCCGTGATCTTCACGCCCTTCTTCAAGACCGTCTTTTCTCCTGACGCGTCGCTTGACTTGATGGTCGCGGTACCGTCCGCGTTAGCCTTGAAAACCAGGGTATAGTCGCCGCTCGATGTAGCGGGGCTCGTAATCTGGTAATCCGTGTCGACCGGCGTCGACGGACGTTCCTTCCAGTTCTTGGGATCCGCCTTTGACGTCGTAAATTTGATATTGCTGAACGTCACATTGCATCCCCTGGCCACCGCGAATCCGACATACTGGTTCTCGGAATCAATCTGCCTCAGGGGATCCGCGTTTTTCGTCGCCTTATAATAGGTATAAGTCTTGGCGTCCTTCGCACCGTCCTCATAATATTTCATTATGTAGGCGGAGTCGGTCTCTTCCAGGCTGATCTTATAAGATTCGCCCTGCTTGATCGTCACGTTGCCCTCATCGGTATCATCGACCAGCCCGCCTGCCGTGAGTACCATCGGCGGAGCCGTGGGAGCCTTCGACGTGTCCTCGACGCCCTCGAATATGCGATATCCGACGATATCCTTGACGCCCGAATGCTCGTCTCCCTCAGTGTCGGTGTATGACAGCTTCGATGCAATCGTCGCAACGGAGTTCGTGTAGAACGCGCTGTCCGAGACGCCGTCCTCCCCGATGCTGTCCCTTGCCAGAAGGGCGAATCCCTCCTGGCCGTCCATCGAAGGATTGATGTAATCCACTGTCGCCGTCGCCTCCAGATAGAAATTGTCATCCTTGGCGTCCAGCGTCGTATAGTAATAGGAAATGCCGTCATATCCATCGGTCGCGACGAACTTTCCGCCTTTCTTGTCGATGCTGCCGTCCGACTTGGACGTGCAGCTCTCCAGCTTCACGACCTCGCCGTTTTTTCCCTTGCTTAAATCCGCGCCATCCTCGATGCCCTGGATTAGCTTGTTAGCATCCTCGTTCGTGCTCGTGCCGAACCATCTGAACTGCCAGCCGGATGATGACGTATCCTCATTTTCGGCCGTCGCCTCCGGAGTCTCGGTTGCCCGGGCTTCATCATCGGCCGCAAGAGCAGTCACGGGAACGTTTCCCACGACGAGCGGCGCCGCCAGCGCCCAGGCGAGTAGGGTTTTTGTTTTCATTGCAATCTCCTTTCCTCATAATAGATAAACTCCACTATTATTTTTAGCCCTCTGCCGCGCCTTGTCAACCGGAATTATAGTCAAAAAACGGCGGCCGCTATTGTATATATTCACCAAACGCCCGATAAATGCGGCGTTTCAATGCAAAACCCCTTGCTAATCGCCATTCAAAACTATACAATATATGTAATGCGTTTTTAAGGAAGGACGCCGCTTTATGCCAAGGGAGGGACTATGCATGAAAAAGACTAGATTCAGCACGAAGCTGGTATGCTATATCGTCATGGTGTCGCTGCTCGCGCTGCTGATCAGCACAATGATGATACGCGGCAGGATGACGGACATTCTGGAGGACAATATGAGCCTGACCAGCCAGCAGACCATGGACGAGGCTCTGGTCAGCTTCCAGCGCTACGCGAAGACGCTGAGCCTGCCCATCGACCTGATGTGCAGGAGCACTGATTTCAAGAAGATCGACGAGGAATATGACAGCCGCATCACCGGCGTCGAAGATTCCCTTCTGAGCGCGCTGAAGGTGATACCGAACGCGGAACGGACATATTATTCGACCGCTAGCGGAAAATTTATAAGGGCCAAGATGCTGGTATCCGACGATGGCAAAAAATCCGGCGACTACGCCGAGCAGGAGGGCGTCGACAATTCGCAGCAGGCATGGTACAAGGATTCCCTGGGCCTTGGCTCCAGGAACACGGTTTTCGCGAACTTTACCGTGCCTTATACGAACGAGGACGGCGTGGAGGTATTCACTGTCTCGCAGGATATCAAGGCGGACGATGTGCATGTCGGCGTCATCGCGATGGACGTGAACATCGACGTCCTGAGGGAATACGTGAACGATATCAAGCTCATGAACACCGGCTTCACCTTCCTTGTGGACGCCGGCGGCAACATCATCGTAAATAGCGACGGTAATGCAGTGATAGCCGATCCGGCCTCGGAGATACCGGTATGGAACGACCTGATGGCGGGGCTCGACGAATACGTCGCCGGGCTATCGGAGGAGGACGCCGCGAATGCCAACCCCCTCGCCAGCGCGGAATGCAAAATCGGAGGCGAAAAATACTGCGTGACGCTAATACGCGATTCTATAACCGGCTGGTATCTCGTCGGTATGATCAGCGTAGCAGACGAACTCGCGGACAGCTTTAGGAAGATAAACATCGTTTCCGTGATATGCGTCATTATAGCCCTTATCCTGTCCGTGCTCGTGGCGCTCTTCATATCCCGCTCGATCGCGCAGGAACTGAAAAAGCTCAGCGGCGCGACGGAGCGGATGGCGCGCGGCGACCTCACGACAAAGCTCGATGTGAAGCGTGGCGATGAATTCGGGCAGCTCGAGCACAACTTTAATTCCATGATGGACAGCATATCCGGCCTTATAAAGGAAGTCAGGGTCAATTCGGAGGAGATATTCGAGATCGCGAAGGCCGTCATGGAAGTGTCCGACAATACCAAGGTCGTCGCGGAGCAGGTCACCGAGGCAATCGGCAGCGTGGCGCAGGGCGCTACTGAGCAGGCGCAGAGCACGGCGGACGCGAACACCGAGGTCGAAAAGCTGGCCGAGAGCCTGGAACAGTCCAAGGACAAGGTGGTGCGCATCGGCGAGAAGTCCAGAGACAGCGAACAAATCGGCATAAGGGGTACCGGCATCTTAAAGGAGCTGATAAGCAAGTCCGAAAGGGCCAGGGCAAACTCATCCGAGTCAATCGCCACCATGTCGGAAATGCTTAAATCTATCGAGAAGATAAATTATATCTCGGACGCGATTTCGGACATCACTTCGCAGACGAACCTGCTTTCGCTCAACGCGAGCATCGAGGCCGCGAGGGCCGGCGAGAGCGGCCGTGGCTTCGCGGTGGTCGCGGACGAGATAAGGAAGCTCGCGGAGCAGTCGCGAGAGTCGACCGAAGAGATAAAGAGCATACTTGTCGAGATTACGAACAATTCCAACCATGTAGAGAGCAGCCTGAAGGAGAGCGGGGTCATACAGGAGGAGGAACAGGAATCGATAAAGGAGACGCAGGCGATGTTCGCGGACATCGCGGAATCCGTAAAGGACCTCCTGTCGTCCGTAGAGGATATCGAAAACCTCAACAACGAGATGGATGCCGCGAGGGACAATGTCGTCAAGCGCATGGAAAACATCGCCGGGGTATCAGAGACATCCGCCGCTGCCACGCAGCAGGTCAACGCCTCCGCGGAGCAGGTGAACGACACCATGGCGCAGATGGCAGACCATGCCAAGACGCTCGACGAGATCGTGGGCAGGCTGGACGCCTCGATAAAGCGGTTTAAGCTCTGAAAAAAATCGGGCAGGGGGATTTTGCCCTGCCCGATTTTTTCTATGATTATTTTCTGGGAACCTTTCCCCCTTTTGAACCGCCCAGGGCCTGCATATTCAAGATGTTGCTGTCGAACGAATAGACGATGTCCGACTCTTCCCTGTTCCGCTTCATCGCAAGCCCTATCATCCTGTCCAGCAGCTCAGGGTATTTTATGCCCAGCGGTTCCCACAAATAAAAGGCGAGAGATCCCGGTATCGTGTTTATCTCGTTAAAGTACACTTTTCCATCGTCCTGGTCGATCATAAAATCAATACGCGCCACGCCGTTGCATCCCAGCGCCTTAAAGGCTTTCACAGCCATATCGCGTATCTCTTCCCTGCGCTCCGCCGGCAGTTCCGCCGGAATCTTCCTCGACACGGACGCCATGCCTTTCGACGCCCCGCCCTTTGCCCCGCCTGACATATACTTGTCAGAATAGCTCAGGATATCCGCCGTATGCATAGGCTCCTCGCACTCGGAGGCCATGGCCTCGTTCTCATCTCCTAGTACCGCGCAATTTATCTCACGCAGATTGCCGATAGCATGCTCTACCAGAATCTTTCTCGAATAAGAAAAGGCATCGTCTATCGCCTTCTCCAGCCCTATCCTGTCTCTTGCAACGGCTATCCCGACGCTCGATCCCAGATTGACCGGCTTGACAATGGCCGGATATCCTATTCTTTCCTCTATGGCCGCGACCATGGTGTCTATCTCCGCATAATCCCCCATCGTAAACCGCAGGCAGTCAAGCACCGGTATGCCCTCGCCCTTTAGGACCGCCTTAGTGATATACTTATCCATCCCCGCCGCGGACGCCGTGACGTCGCATCCCACGAACGGGATCCCCAGCGTCTTGAAAAATCCCTGGAGCGCTCCATCCTCGACGTTCGTCCCATGGACTATCGGAAAGGCGATGTCGATAGCCGTCTTGCCTGCCTTGCCGAACCTTTTCACCGGATAATCCACGAGAGATACAGTGTCGCCCTCGCGGACAAGCACCACGTGCCTCGAGCGTTCCAGCAGCGTCTTTATATCCTTATATGAATCGATGTCGCCGATTCCCTCTCCGATGTACATCTCGTTATTCTTCGTGAGATAGACCGGTATGACGTCATATTTTTCAGCATCGATATTCATGATTGCCTGTATCCCGGAAATAATTGAAACCTCGTGTTCGACGCTCCTCCCGCCGAATACGACGGCTACCTTTGTTTTCATATACCGCATACCTCCTCAATAATTATCCGGCAGATCATTCTCCAGCAGGACATATTTATGCTCGGCTTCCTTCAGCGCGACCGCCTGGTTCATCGCATCCTGTAGAGTGTCAAACGCCATGCACCTGGCAGGCTCGAAGCCTCCGGCGAGAACGCCCTTCCTTATGGGCTCGGTCCGCTTTTTTCCGACCAGATAGATATAATCACAGCACCCCGCCGCATATCCGCCGAACTGATAATTCAGCTCCTCTTCCATCTCGCCCAGCTCCACCATTCCCGGCGTAATCAATATCCTGATTCCGTCAAACATCCCCAGCGTCTCCACGGCGGACCTGGAGCCCTCGGGGTTCGAATTAAACGCGTCGTCTATAATCGTGATATCCCCCCTCTCCAGGATCTGCATCCTATGCGCGACCGGCGAGATCCGCCTGACCGGGACGCGCAAATCCTTTAAGGGGATTCCCAATCTATTCGCTACAGCAATCGCGCCAAGTATGTTTATCACGTTATGTTCGCCGATAAGCCGCGTCTGAAACCCGCATTTTTCCCCATCAGGAGCGATTACGGCAAACCTGGTCCCGGACTGCGAGAGCTCCACGTCCGCAACCCTATATCCGTTGCCGTCTCCCATCCCATAAAAAATCGGGCTGGCATACTGCCCGGCCTTCCCGCGGATCAGGGCATTGTCCCCGTTCAAGAACAGCATGCCGTTATCAGGAAGCGCGTCAGCCAGCTCAAATTTTGTATTTACAATATTGTCGATTGATAGAAATGTCTCCAGATGCTGCGGGCCTATAGCGGTAATAATGCCGTGAGATGGATGGACTATATCGCATAACTCCTTGATCTCGCCGGTCCTGCGGGCCCCCATCTCGCAGATGAAAATCTCGTGCGCTGGCTTCAGCGAACCCCTTATGGTCTTCACCACGCCCATCGGCGTGTTATAGCTCTCCGGGGTCGCGAGAACGTTGAATCGATCTCTTAGCAAGGCCTCCAGATAGAACTTGACGCTGGTCTTGCCATAACTGCCGGTCACTCCGATAACTATGAGATCCTTATTATCTTCCAGAATCCTTTTAGCATCCCTGATGTAATACTCCCGTATCCCCTTTTCAAGCGGCGCGTTTATGATATTGGCGCCCATGACGGACAGCGGCTGGAGTATCGTCGCGAATATAACCATGACGGCGCAATTTATCCCGAAGATGCCCATCCCCAGCAAAACCGCGCACGCTGAGAAAATGACGTCGCAGGCGATTATCCTTTTCGCCCGGGCAGTATAGACGAGGACTTTCTTGTTATTTATCTTTTTCAAAAATCTGTAATACGAAAAGGTTGCCGCCACCGCTATGGCGTTCGGCAGGAGCATCCAGACGCCGCTCCCCATGAGATTAAGAAACAGCGCCACGGCCAGAAGAAGCAGGATGGCCTGCTTTTTCGCGTTCTTCTTCAGCCATGCGCACTGTTCGCCATTCTTATATCCGTTTAGTTGAAACATATGCAGGTTATATCTCAGCACATACGCAAAACACGCGCAGTACAACGCGCCATTCAATAATTGCATCATTCCACTCCAAAATATGATTTCATAATCTTAGAAAAAACAAACGGATTATCAATAAAGCAGAAATGTCCCGCCCCCTCTATAACGGCAAGTCCGGCGTTCTCCATGCGGCTCTCCATCAGCCTGGCGTCGCTTATCGGGGTCGCGGTATCCCTGTCTCCCCAGATCAGCAGCGTCTCCCGCCTGTTCTTGCCGAACAGCGGCGTCAGATCCTCGTTGACCGCCTTGACCAGGCACTGCTTCATGATAGGAGACGCGTTCCTATAATCCTCCGAACCCTGGCCGGCGCGCCACTCGTCGATTACGTCCGAGAACATCCGGTATATCCAGCCTATGCCGGCGATTTTCTTGACCAGCTTGAACCATGCTATCTTTAATCTCTGGATAGGGCTCTTCTTCGGCAGGACGCCGGCGCTGTCGACTAATACGATCCGGTCGACCTCAAGCGGTATCGAGTCCCTGGCGGCAAGCTTTATAATGATGCGGCCGCCATACGAATGGCCCCATAATATCGCCCTGCCTACCCCCAGCCTGTCCATGAATCTCAAAAAAAAATCGGCATAGTCGTCCACCGACCATGCAGATTCCGGCTCGCTGCTGTCCCCGAACCCCGGCAGGTCAAACTGGATGACCCGGTATCTTGAACTAATCGTGGAGGCGACGCCGTCATACATATCGCAAGACGTCCCCCAGCCCTGCAAAAGTACGACGGTCTCATCCCCGGAGCCGGTTATCTTGTAATAAATCCTGCATCCATCGACGTCCAGATACATCTGTCTCCCCATCCTCTATCTGCCATCAGACAGCCGCGGATCTCGTCAAACCGCCCGCGCCATATAGTTCGATTATACTTTTCGCCACCTCCAAAGTCAAGCACTTTCTATCCTCAGTACGCAAACACGTCGTCCGAGAGATAATGGTCTCCGCCATCGGGAAAAATCATGACTATCTTCTTTCCCTCGTTTTCAGGACGCCTGGCGACGGTAATCGCGGCACGCAATACGGCGCCCGATGATATGCCGGCCAATATTCCCTCTTCGCTCGCCGACAGCCTCGTATACTTATACGCGTCGTCGTCCGTGACCGTTATTATCTCATCCAGCAGGTTCATATCGGTTACCGGGCAGATCATCCCCCCGCCGATGCCCTGTATTTTATGCGGTCCGGCATGGCCTTCCGAGAGGACCGGGCAGCCGGCCGGCTCGACTCCGATGATTTTTATATCTGGATTTTTTTCCTTTAAGAACCTTCCGGCTCCGGTGAAGGTGCCGCCCGTCCCCACGCAAGCGATAAATATATCGACGTCGCCGTCCATGTCTTCCCAGATTTCCGGGCCGGTGGCCTTGTAGTGCGCGTCCGGATTCGCGGGATTTGCTCCCTGCCCGGGAATAAAGGCATTTTCGTAATCCTGCGAGAGTTCCTGGACCTTTCCCGCGCTGCCTGCCATGTTCGCCTCCTTTGGCGTCAGATAAACCTTGGCGCCGAATGCCCTAAGCAGCGCTATCCGTTCCCTGCTCATGTTCTCGGGCATGCATATGATTGCCTTGTAGTTTTTGACCGCCGCGACCAACGCGAGCCCTATCCCGGTATTTCCGGAAGTCCCCTCGATGATTACCGAGCCTGGGGCAAGCTTTCCCTCAGATTCCGCGCGCTCTACCATGCCAAGGGCAATCCTGTCCTTGACCGAGCCGCCCGGGTTAAAATACTCCAGCTTGGCATACAACCCGGCCCGCGCGCCCTCGAGCCTTTCGATTTTATTCAAATGGACGATCGGAGTGCCGCCTATAAGTTCAAGAATGCTGTCATATACTTTCATCTCAATATTTCCACCTTATCAATCTTTTTTCTATTTTCTTGACTATGATGTCTATGAGGGTAGTGATTACCCCTACAGTAAAAATCCCGGCGAGGACGCATCTGTAATCGGCATAGCTCCTGTATTTTTCGATGAAAAAACCTATCCCCAAGTTTATGCCCAGCATCTCCGCGCCGGTAAGGCACATAAAAGCCCCCCGCAGGCTCTTGGATACGCTTTCGATTATTCCGGGAAGGCAGTACGGAAAAATGACCTTGAAAAGCATGCCGACCGTCCCGACTCCCATGGTCTTCGCCGCCTCGATGATCTTAGGATCGATCTGCCCCACTCTTGCGACGGTACCCTGAAATGTCGGCCAGAATACCGCGAGAAATATGACCGCGATGGCGGCGTCGCGAAACGACGGCAGGAGCATTATAAGATAGGCTGAGAACATAAGAGGGGGAATAAGCGTTATGGCGTTCGAAATAGGGAGCAGGACCTCCCGGATCCTGGATATCCACCCCGCCAGAAGCCCGAGAAACGTTCCAAAAACTATCGCCAGGGCCACGCCCGCCGCGAGAAGCTCGACCGATCCTATGACATCCGCGATTACTTCGTCGCTTTTCTCCACGAAAACGTGAAAAAGCCCTTCGGGGGAGGGTATGAGAAGGTCGTTATGGATCCAGCCGAGCTTATAAGCCGCTTCCCAGAGGATAAAGAACGAAAATATTACAATGGCAAGGTCCGCGGCGCTCTTTTTCTTTGACTTGAACACCCTGAAGGCGCTGATAATCCAGGCTATGGCAAGGGCCACTATATAAGGCAGGCTGTCATAAACCGCCTTGTGCTCGGTAAAATACGGCATGAAACGTGCCAGGATGATATTCGCGGCAAATAACACTGTAACGGCGGCAAGTTCGATGAATATTTTCAAATCAAGGCGAAAAAATTTCCGCAAATAATTCATAATACCACTTCCTTATCGATAGTCTCGGCCAGCTGGTCATAAAAGGACGAGATCAGCTGGCGGCGAAGCCCTTCATACTCGGAGTTTCTGAACAGCTCCTCCCTGACTCGCGGCCTGGGAAGATTGTCGTTCAGGACAGCGCGGATTCTCGAAGGGCCCATCACCACGATACGGTCCGCGAGCAATATTGCCTCGTCTATATCGTGCGTGACAAAAACCACGGTCTTTTTATTCTCTACCGATAATCTCGACACCATCTCCTGCAGCTCGGACCTTAACCTGGGGTCGATGGCCCCGAATGGCTCGTCCAGCAGGAGTATGTCGGACTCCAGGGCCAGCGCCCTGGCGATGGCCACCCTCTGCTGCATCCCGCCGGACAGCTCGCTGGGATACTTGTCGGCGGCGCTGGCAAGTCCGACGCTGGAAAGATAGCGCCGCGCGATCTCATCCTGCTGCCTGCGCCCGTATTTCTTTCCGCTCTGCCTGATTCCAAACAGCACGTTTCCCTTGGCCGTCAGCCAGGGGAAAAGCGAGTAATGCTGAAAAACGACCGCGCTTTTGCCCGGGCCGTCCACCGGCCTGCCGTCCACGAGAATCTCACCGGATCTCACCTTGTTGAGCCCGTTCAGAAGGCTGAGGAGGGTTGATTTGCCGCATCCGGACGAACCTAATATGCAGACAAATTCCCCCTCGCGGACCTTGAGATTGATATCCTTCAAAGCCTCAAATTTTTTCTTTTTCCCTACATAGTCAAATGATACATTGTTGACTTCTATCTTATACCTTGTCTCAGACATTTTATTCAGACCCGCTTCCCTCTGCCGGAAAAAATCAGCATCTCGCGCCGGCGTCAAACTCAAGTATATTTTCGTATATCCTTCCCATTAAGAGATTCCAATACTCAATTCGCGCCGTTATATTCATCGAGAAGGCCGGCATAGAAAGCATTGCCCGAGTCTCTCGCTATAAGGTTGTCGAGAGCGGTCTTGTACGCGCTTGTGTCCACATTCTGCGTGATGTCATATGTTCCAAAATCAATGGTGGAACTCGAAAGCGCTCCCGAATTATAGGCGGCGACGACGTACTTCTGTATGCCGGCGGTATTCGGATCTGTGGCATACTTCGTAACGCCTCCGTACAGGTAGGTGTCGACGTAATCCGTCTCCTTGCCGGAATAATCGGAGACGATATTCACGACGTTCTCCCGGACGCTATCATCGGTCTCGCCCTGCTTATAGTACTCGAACGCCCTTATACGCGCCGTCTCATAAGCCACGAACGCGTCTTTCTTGGCCTCAAGCTTTGCCGGCGAGGTCACCTCGCGGCAGCATACATAGTCAGGCTGGAGCGCGCCCGCCTCGGTAATGATCTCCAAATCATAAGAATCCGCGTAGAGCAGGGCATATTCCATCGGCATGAAGCCTATATCCACCTCTCCGCTCTGAACCGCCTGGGCGGCCTGCGTCGTCTCCCCGTAATAAGTGATATTCCCGCCCGACTCATCTTCGATGGCCGCGATCGTATCCTCCGAAACTCCGTTGTCAAGCAGATATTGCCTGGTCACGATCCAGGATGCCTCGTTTCTGACGAAGCCGAGCTTTGCATTCGTAAAAGCGTCAATATCTATTATCGTATCGGGATTCTGGTAATTGGCGGCATTCCCCTTCTTTGCCACGACGGCGCCGCCCTCTACCGCCGTACCGGCGATAAACGACAGGTCATATCCTGAGGCTAGCGCCTGGAGGTCCGGCACGAAGCCGGCCGTGAGTATATCGAGCTCCTCGCTGTTATTGTTGATTGCCGTCAGAGCATCGGTACCGCCGAGATTTACCGGCGTCACTGTGACGCCCTCCTCATCAAAATATCCAAGCTCAAGCGCCAGTATGTTGACGGCGACGCGGATATTTCCCACCGGGAACGAGACCGCCAGGCTTAAATCTCCGGCATCGGCGGGATTCTCGGCGTCAGCGGCATCTGCGCCCTCGTCTCCGGCATTCGCGGCAGCGTCCTCTCCATCCGCGGCCTCATCTTCCCCTTCCGCCGACGAGGCGTCGTTTTCTGCGGACGCATCGCCAGTTTCCGTCGCGGTATCCTCGGATGCGGAATCAGCCGCCTCTCCGCCGGTTTCTGCCTCCCCGGCGCTCCCGCAGGCCGACAGCGCGAATAAGTTCAATGCCAATAACGCCGCAAGAGCCGGCTTGGCGATAACTCTTTTAAATCTTTTCATCTAAAAAATCCTCCTTGTTTCAGCATCTTTATCAGGCATTGCAATATCCTTTTGGCTAGCGCATTTATATTTATACACCCCGCCCGCGATGATGTCTAATACAATAAAATAATTGCCTGCTATAACAAAAAATTATAGCAGACAATCATTTATCACCGATCCATGCCGCGCGCCGCCGAGGCCAGACGGTCAAGCGCCTGCCGGAGGGTGGCTTTGGGACAGGCCAGGACGACCCTCTGGAAACAGTCTGATTCGCCGCCGAATATATGGCCGCTGTCAAGCCAGAGCTTAGCCTTGTTCCTGACAAACGCGTCTAATTCACTCGCTCCAAGGCCCAGCCTGGAGAAATCGAGCCACGCGAAATATGTCCCCTCGGGCTCTACCAGGCGGATTTCCGGCAGATTTTCTTCCAGATATCTTCTCAGGAAATCCAGGTTGGCGCACAGATAGGCCTTGCACTGCTCATGCCAGTCTCCCCCGCCGGTATACGCCGCCTTCGCTGCGACGAGTCCGAGCGAATTAAGCTGGGAATACCCGGTCTTATTTATCTCCTTGATAAATTGCCGCCTAAGCCGCGCGTTTTGAATCCATATGTTCGAGATCTGCAGGCCGGCCAGGTTGAACGTCTTGCTTGGCGAAGTGCATATAATCGACCTTTCGGCCAGGTTCGGGCATGCGAGCGAAAAAACTGTGTGCGGATGCTCTTCAAAGGCGAAATCGCAATGGATCTCATCCGATACCACTATGACATCATGTTTTTCGCATATCGCGCCGACCCTTTCCAGCTCATCCCGCGTCCACACCCGCCCGACCGGATTGTGGGGCGAGCAGAGGATAAACATCTTCACTTTCCCGGAGACTATCTTTTTCTCAAAATCATCAAAATCTATCTCGTAGCGCCCATCCCTCAGGACAAGCGCGTTTTCGACTATCACTCGCCCATTGTCGCGGATGACGGAAAAAAACGGATAATATACCGGCGGCTGGATAATGACCGCGTCTCCGGGGCTTGTAAACGCGCGGACTGCCGTCGCGAGGGCGAAGACCACTCCCGGAGTTTTCACAAGCCACTTCTCCTCGGTCTTATATGAGAAACGCTTCTCGAACCAGGCGGCCGTCGCGGCATAATAATCGCTTTTCACCTCGCTGTAGCCGAATATGCCGTGCCCGACCGCGCCGTGCAGTGCCTGGAGCACTGGCTCCGCCGTGCGAAAATCCATGTCGGCCACCCACAGAGGCAGCACGTCCTCCGGCAGTCCCCGTTCCACGGCAAAATCGTATTTGAGGCTGTTTGTATTTTTTCTATCTATTATCTCGTCAAAATCGTATTTATCCATGTACGTCATTCCTCAAATGCCTGGTCAAGGTCGTCTATGAGATCCCCGGCGTTCTCAAGTCCCGCCGACATTCTAAGAAGCGTGCTGGTGATTCCCAACCTCTCGCGCGCCTCGACCGGAACGTCGGGATGCGTCTGTACCACCGGATACGTGAGCAGCGATTCGACGCCGCCCAGGCTCTCGGCAAATGTTATCAGCCGGACTTTCTTCAGTATCCTGATCGCGGTCTCCTCGCTGTCGACATAGAAGGATATCATGCTGCCTGAACCCCTGGACTGCCGCCTATTGATCTCGTATCCGGGATGATCCTTCAGGCCAGGGTAGAATACCTTCGTTACCCTTGGATGCCCCTGGAGCCATCCCGCTATCGCCTCCGCGTTCTTTTGCTGCTGTTCCATCCTTACCGGCAGGGTCTTTATCCCGCGCATCAATAGCCAGCTGTCAAACGGCGCCAAAACCCCTCCCGTGGTTTTTGAGATAAGCTTCACCTTGTCTGAAAGCGCCTTGTCCTTGAACGAGGCGAATCCAGCGACGGTGTCATTGTGGCCTGAAAGAAATTTTGTCCCGCTGTGGATGACGACGTCCGCCCCCAGCTCCATCGGGTTTTGAAAATACGGGGAGAGAAAAGTGTTGTCGACAATAAGCAGCAGCCCGTTATCTCGCGCGATTTCCGCGCACTTGCGCAAATCCGTGATCTTCATCATCGGGTTGCTGGGAGTCTCTATATAGATAGCTTTAGTCTGCGGCTTGATATTCTCAGTGATATTTTGCGGATCGGATGTGTCCGCATAATCTATCTCGAGGCCATTCTTGCGGCTCACGAGATTATGCAGCCTGACGACCCCGCCGTAAAGATCGTCCGTGCACAAGATCCTGTCCCCCGGCGAAAAAAGCTCGAAGCAGGCTACGATTGCCGCCATGCCCGAAGAAAAGGCGGTGGTTCCCGCCGCTCCCTCCAGCGATGAGACAATCTCCTCCAGCCTCTGGCGGGTCGGGTTCGACTCCCTCGAATAGTCAAAGCCGCTCTCGTTATGGCCGGGCTTGATATGCGAAAACGAAGCCGTCTGATAGATTGGATAGCTTATCGCGCGGTACTCGTCCTTCAGCGTGCTCGAGATGTCCCCATGGATACATCGAGTGGCAAATTTTTCTTTCATGGATTTACTCCCCCTGTGCGTTATAGTTATATTCACCGCGATAAATTATATCAGCCGGCGGGCTTGATGTCTAATAAAAGAAAATCATTGCTTGGTATAGATTGAAACTATAACAGACGACGCATATAGCAATAGGCATAAGCTATATCTCCGCGCCATAACGAAGCGAATACTGGCCGGCCGAACGCAAAAACCTCGCAAAGCCATCAGGCTTGCGAGGTTTTTGCAGGCGTGCGCGAGAGGATTCGAACCCCCGACACCTTGGTCCGTAGCCAAGTGCTCTATCCAGCTGAGCTACGCACACGCATAAGTTAGATTGATGCCTTGCGGCCAATGCCCGCGACCGGGATCGAACCGGTACTGTGTCACCACAACAGGATTTTAAGTCCTGCGCGTCTGCCAGTTCCGCCACGCGGGCAATGTCTGCGCCAAATATGGAAGAACGTATGCAGCGCCACCCGCGGCGTATGCCGGACAATGAATAAATGGACCTTCAGGGACTCGAACCCGGGACCGACCGGTTATGAGCCGGTTGCTCTAACCAACTGAGCTAAAGGTCCGCAGTTAATGGTGACCCTTGTTTTCTTCCAACTTTGTTAGTTTAGCACGGATGCCGCGCCGCGTCAAGAGGGAATTTTCATTTTTACCATCCAATCGCCTTGCGCAGGTTCGCGATCAGCGTGTCGAGATCGCCCTCCCGGAAGATGCTGCTGGTCCCGGCGACGAATATGTCGGAGCCGTTCGCGTACAGCTTTGCCGCGTTCTCACAGCTGATATTCCCATCCGACTCGATATAGACGTCCCTATACCCCAGATCATCCAGATATCTGCGGACCCGGGCGGTCTTTTCTATGGTATGCGGCACGATCGCCTGCCCCGCGAAGCCCGGGTTGACGTTCAGCACCATCACGCCCGCGATATAGTCGCCGACCTCCTCCAGGACCTGGATGGGCGTGCCCGGATTGAGCGCGATAACAGGCACCACGCCGCGCTTCGCCAGATAGTCAAGGCATTTGTGGATATGGTTGGTCCCCTCGTAATGAAATGACACATGCTCGCCCGGCTGAAAGTCGAACCAATCCAGCTTGTCCTCCGCGCGGTCGATCATCAGATGGCAGTCCAGCGTGATGTCAGTCTTCGTCCTCAGCCTGCGCACGAACTCCGGCCCATAGGCAAGGTTTGGCACGAAAGTGCCGTCCATCACGTCAACGTGCAGGAATTCGACCCGATTTTTTTCAAATTCATGGACGTAATCCATGATCTCGTCAAAACCCGCGCACATGATGGATGCCGATATCTTTCCCTTCTCTCTCATACTCGTCTCCCGATAGGCGCTACCCTAATATCAGCTGGTCAATCACGCGGTCGGTCGCCTTGCCGTCCGTGTATGCAAAATTTTTCTTCACGAACGCGCGCAGGGCCTCCCTGGAATAATCTTCCTTTGCCATCGCGTCCAGCAGCTCGTCGAACGTCTTCACTATCCTGCCCGGAACCGTATCCTCATAAGGTTCGTAGAAATCGCGCGTCGCCTCATACATCAGCTGGTCGAAAGCGAAGAAATACATCGGCCTGCCCTCCAGCAGCGAAAACTCGTATATAATGGAAGAATAGTCGGTAATCAGCGCGTCCACTATGAACAGTATGTCATTCACCTCGCGGTATGACGCCGCGTCGCACATATAATCCTTATACTGTTCCGGAATCTGAATCGTTTCGCGCACGAACGGATGCATCTTTATAATCAGATATTCATCGCGCTCCTTCAGAAACTCGCCCCATTTTTCGAAATCCAGCTTGTCAAACGGGAAATACGCGTTCAGCGCGTTCTCGCCCCGGAATGTCGGCGCGTACAGGTAGACCTTTTTCGCCCGCTTCGCTCGAGGGAATTCCTCGAGCATCCGTTCGGTCGTCTTTTTCTTATACTCCTCGTTGAAGAAAATATCCGTCCGAGGTATGCCAATTGGATAAAACTTGCTCTCGTCTATGCAAAAGCCCTCGGCATGGTGCAGCGCGGAATGATACGAGCTGACAGGCATGTGCGTATAGCATTTATGCACGCGCGTGTTCAGCGGCGGCGCGCCCGGCTTGTCCATGCGCTCGAATCCCAGCGACTTGAACGCGCCGCAGGCGTGCCATAGCTGGATCACCTTTACTCGCGGGTCATAGTCAAACTTATATATGTCCGGATAATAATCATCTATAATGATAATATCGCTGGTCGCCAGCAGTTTGGTAAACCTGTGTTTCTTTAAAAAGCTTCGCTTCGCGTCGATGCTGGGCTTGAAATCAAAATAAAACTTGAACTGCTTGTCCAGCCCTCGCTCCACCATGCGTTCGTAAACAAACTGCTCGTTCCCGCCGATTTCCGCGCGCGATCCGGACGCGAACAAGATCCGGTCGCCGTTGTATTTCGCGTGCTTCTTATAATGCTCGAACACCTTTATTGAAAACCAGTGCGTAATCTCCCACAGATTATGCTTAAGGTTATTCTTAAATTTATTAAACGCCTTTTTTATGAAAAAAACACGCGGTTTAGGAATCGCCACCCTCACGCGCAGATAATATGCCCCGGTGTCCAGATCCGATTCGGAAAATCCGCGAAAATAGTGGCCGCTATTGCGATTAATCACGACGTTGAGCGGGTTGTCGCGCTCATTGTTCAATTCCGGCTCATAATCCGGAGCGAACACCGCGTCTGCGAGCCGCCTGCCATCACGATAGGCAGTCAGGTAATAATTGCCGTGCTCCATCGGGGCCTCGTTATTCACGCTTAGCACGTTCATGCTGAGCGTGAACCGGTTTCCTTCCCAGTCCAGATGCTGGGGCCTGGTAAGCTGGGCATTCAGCTCGTTCCAGAAAACGAGTTCCGGCATCTTGCCTGGTCCTTGCACCTCGCCGCTCATATGCAGGATGATGCGCTTGAACTCCACCTCGTGGAGCAAAATCTTTATCTCTGAATCCATTTCGCCACTCCTATCATTCCGTTACCCGCCTATCATTATCATGGCCTTGAGCAAAAGTCCGTCCCGCCTGGTACCCCGGACGAGATCGAACGCCTCTTTATAGTCATCCATCGTAAACCGGTGGGTTATAAGCCTGCCGAAGTCGAAAGCGCCGCGTTTCATCCAGTCCGCCACCTCCGCCCAGTCGTTTTCCCGGCTGCCGTAGCTGCTGTTCCAGGACCCTATCAGCCTTTTCTGCTTGCGGAGGATGGACCAATAGACATCTTTATCCAGAGCCAGATCCCCCTTCGGGTTGCCGAGCAGCACGATCCGCCCGAAATTGCCCGCCAGAGCCACCGAACGCGCGATCGAATCGTTCGAGCCGACCGCCTCGAATACCGCGTCAAATCCGGCGGGGCAGGGCGCAGCGACGTCCGCCGCGTCAAATCCCAGTTCCCGCGCCAAGGCCAGCTTGTCCCCTGAGCGTCCGAAAATCGTGACATGCGCATTCATTCCACGCGCAAATGCCGCGACTAAAAATCCTATCGTGCCGGTACCGACTACCGCCACGTTCTCGCCATCCTTGATGCCCGCGAGGCGGACGGCATGCATTCCTACCGCCGCCGGCTCGCTGAGCGCGGCCAGCTCGTATGGCACGGAATCATCGTAAAGCACCAGGTTCCAGACCGGTACGGCCAGGTATTCGGCAAAGCCGCCATCGCGGCGGGAGCCGAAATAATCATAGTGATCGCATTGCGCATACTGCTCGATCCCGCAGGCCTCACAGGACATGCATGGCAGCATCGGAAAGACACTGGCGCGGCGTCCCAGCAGCGCCTCGTCGACATCGTCCGCGACGGCGACGACGCGCCCCGCGAACTCATGCCCCGGAATCGTTGGAAAATGATATGTTCCGGTCACGAATACCCGCTCCCTGTCGCTGGAGCATATGCCGCACGCCCTGATCTCAAGCAGGACGCAGCCGTCCGTCAATGGCGGCGCCGGTACGTCCTCCAGGCGCAGATCTCCCACGCCGTGCAATACGAGAGCCCTCATTTCCCGCGGATACGTGTCTATTATCTTCTTCATTCTCGCTTTCCTTCCCTCTGCAGGACGCTGCGCACCAGCGCCAGGTCGCTGTCGGTCGTTATCTTGAAATTGATGGTATCGCCGGGAATCATATGTATCTGCTGGTGATTCATCGTGCAAATCTGCGATGTCCCGGAGATAGCCCTGCGCTGTTCTTCGGTCAGCGCCGCCTGCATGTCCAGAAAATGTTTCAGGTTAAAGCTGTCCGGCGCCTGCCCGTGGTAGACCTCGGAACGAACCGGGATATCGTCCACGACATCGCCGGATACGGAATGCAGCATCGTATCACTGGCCGGCACCGCGGCAACGCACGCGCCATATTTTGAAGCCGCGTCTATGCTGTCGTTCAAAATCTGCTCCGTCACGAACGGGCGCGCGGCATCATGGATAACGATGACATCCTCTTCCCCGATCCCATGGTCGGCAACTATGGCATCCGTCACGTTATGGATAGTGTCCATGCGTTCCTTTCCGCCCAGCAGTATGCGAATCTTCCGCGGCTCCTCCACGCGCTCCCTGACGAGCCTCTCCATATATTCCTCATAATCCGCGTGTACCGCGATATAGATAAAGTCAAACCGCCTGACCTTCAACATATTCTCGATCGTATATAGAATTATGGGTTTCCCCTCCACCTCCACGAACTGCTTCGGGATATTGATGGTCTTCATCCTGGTGCCGCTTCCGCCGGCGAGAATCGCCCCATATATCATCTGCCTCGACCTCCAATTGTAAGCAAACCCGCATGTCCATTGCGACCGGGCTTTCATAGTAAACTCAAAAAGAAAACCCCGCGGATTATTCTGCGGGGAATTTCTTCTGGACCTTGCTGTCATTATTTCAGGGTTACCTTCGCTCCCTCTGCCTCGAGTTTCGCCTTGATGTCTTCCGCGGTAGCCTTGTCGGCCTGCTCCTTTACGACCTTCGGAGCGCTGTCCACGACGTCCTTTGCCTCTTTCAGGCCCAGGCCGGTAGCTTCGCGGACAACCTTGATGACCTTCACCTTGTTCGGGCCTACCTCGGTCAGCTCCACATCGAACTCCGTCTTCTCCTCCGCGGCCGCTGCCTCGCCGCCCGCTGCCTGTACCACGACGCCCGCCGCCGCTGACACTCCGAACTCCTCCTCGCAGGCCTTCACCAAATCGTTCAGCTCCAATACGCTCAAGCCCTTGATAACCTCGATAATTTCCGCTGTCGTCATTATTTTATCCTCCTATGATTGGTAATTGATGTTCAGTGCAACGCGCTATTCGCCCGCCGCCGCTGATTCCGCCTGGCTCTCTCCGCCGGAAGCCGCTTCGGCCACGTCCGCGCCGCCGTCTTTCTTCTCTGCAATCTGCTTGATGACGCGGGCGAAGTTCGCTATCGGCGCCTGCATGCTGCCCAACAGCCTTGAGAGCAATACCTCCCTCGACGGAATCTCAGAAATCGCTTTCATTCCCTCCGCGTCATAGAACTCGCCCTCTACGACGCCCGCCTTAATCTCCAACGCGGGCGCGTCTTTGGCGAATTCCGCAATAAGCCGCGCCGGCGCGGTAGCGTCGTCGGCTGAAATCGCAATCGCGTTAGGACCCTCCAGCACGTCGGAGAGGCTCTCAAACTCCGTTCCCTTGAAAGCGAAGTTCATGAAAGTATTCTTATATACCTTATAGATTACTCCCGCCTCGCGGAGCTGCTTGCGCAGCCGCGTATCCTCGGCAACGGTCAGCCCGCGATAGTCGACGATCACAACGGAACGCGCATCCTTGATGCTGTCGGCAATCTCCTGCACTATCGGAGCCTTCAATTCTACTTTTGCCACGAATCCTTTACCTCCTGTCTTAATATTTACTATGAAAGCCCGGTCGCAATGTCCATGCGGACGGACTGCTTGCAGACAGATCCGCGAGCTTTCATTGATTGTAGCTCCCCGCTTTATGGCAAGCGGCCTTACATTCACATTGCCCGGCATGAGGCATATGGAAAAGAAAAGCCCCCGCGCTTGCGCGAAGGGGCAGAATCTCGAAAACGACTCTTTTCTCAAACTCCTCGGCAGGCACTTACGTTTACGCCTCACGGCACCTGCTGTCTTCGGCAACATCTATGAGATTGTAACACCGTGAAAACGGCTTGTCAATCATTTTTTTAACCGGCCAGCTTGGTCACGTTGATCTTCACGCCCGGGCCCATCGTGGAAGCCACCACGCAGCTCTTGATAAACTGGCCTTTCACGGACGAAGGACGCGCCTTTATTACCGCCCCGATAAGGCTCTGGAAGTTGTCCACGAGCTGATCCTCCGTAAATGAAGCCCTGCCAATCGGCACATGGATGATGTTCGCTTTGTCCAGGCGATACTCAATCTTGCCTGCCTTGATATCGCTAATCGCTTTTGCGACATCCATCGTAACCGTCCCGGCCTTAGGGTTCGGCATCAGGCCCTTGGGACCCAGCACGCGGCCCAGGCGCCCTACGACGCCCATCATATCCGGCGTCGCCACGACCACGTCGAAATCAAGCCATCCATCGTTTTGAATCTTCGGAATCAGCTCCTCGCCGCCTACATAATCGGCGCCGGCAGCCTGCGCCTCGTCAATCTTGGTCCCTTTCGCGAAGACAAGCACGCGCACCGTCTTGCCGGTGCCATGCGGCAATACGACCGCGCCCCTTATCTGCTGCTCGGCATGGCGCCCGTCGCAGCCCGTCCTGATATGTACCTCTATGGTCTCGTCGAATTTTGCGACCGCCGACTTTTTCGCCAGCGAAATCGCCTCCGCCACATCGTACTGGACGTTGCGGTCGATATTTTTCGCGGCCTCCTGATATCTTTTTCCTCTTTTCATTATAAATTACCTCCTAGTGGTATTAGCGGGCATTGCCCTTCCACGACAAAGTAGTATCTAAAGCCTTTTCGATAAATCTGCCTAAATCATAATAAATGCCTCGCAGTCAGGCCTCGACGGTGACGCCCATGCTGCGGCATGTCCCGGCGATCATGCTCATCGCCGCCTCCAGGCTGGCCGCGTTTAAGTCGGGCATCTTAAGCTCCGCGATCTCCTGGAGCTTCGCCTTGGAAATGGTCGCGACCTTTGTCTTGTTCGGCGTGCCCGAACCGCTCTGGATATTGCACGCCTTTTTAATCAACACCGCCGCGGGCGGGGTCTTCGTGATGAAAGTGAAGCTCCTGTCCGCGTATACCGTGATTACCACGGGGATAATCAGATCCCCCTGATCCGCCGTCCGCGCGTTAAACTGCTTGGTGAACTCTACGATGTTCACGCCATGCTGTCCTAAGGCAGGCCCGACCGGCGGCGCGGGCGTGGCTTTCCCGGCAGGAATCTGCAGCTTGATGTACCCCTCTATCTTCTTTGCCATTTGGAAATTCCTCCTTCCTTCTCATCTCATCTTCCTGATGTCATCGAAACTTATTTCTACCGGCGTTTCGCGGCCGAACAGATCCACGTTGATCGTCACGATCTGCTTGTTGTGGTTCATGGACTGAATGACTCCGATCGTATCTTTCCAGACGCCGCCTATGACCGTAACAGTATCGCCCTCCTCGAAATCATACGATACGTCCTCCGTCTTGATCCCGAGATTATACATCTCGTCGTCGCTCAGGGGAACCGGCTTCGAGCCCGGCCCGACGAATCCGGTGACGCCGCGGGTATTTCTGACCACATACCAGGTATCGTCGTTCATAATCATATTAATCAGAACGTACCCGGGAAACATCTTTTTTTGAACCTGCCTCCTGACTCCGTCTTTCAGCTCCGACACGTCCAGCACTGGAACGCGTACCTCCAGTATCTGATCTCCCAGATGGCGGTTCTCGATTGTCTTGTCGATATTGGCCTTTACCTTATTCTCATATCCGGAATAAGTATGCACGACGTACCAATGCGCTTCTGTTCCTACTTCTACCTCTGCCATGCTGCCACCCCGCCCTTCCTATAATTCGACAAGGAAATCCACGCCGTACTGGATGACGAAATCCAACATCGCGATAATCAGGCCCAGGATAACCGACGTTATGACGACTGCCGTCGTCTCCTTGGCGACGCTCTCCTTGGTCGGCCAGATAATCTTGCGGAATTCAGCCTTGAGGCCCGAGAACCAGCTTTTTTTCCTGGCTTCGGTATTTTTCTCTGATCCCATGCTATCACTTCCTTTGCTCGATTTCGGAAAAACGGACGCTACCTGGTCTCCCTGTGCAGGGTATGCTTCCTGCAGAACCTGCAGTATTTTCTCAGCTCCATTCTGTCCGGATGAGTCTTCTTGTCTTTCGTAGTGTTGTAATTACGCTGCTTGCACTCGGTGCAGGCCAATGTAATCCTGGTACGCACAGCTCCCACCTCCGTTAACGTTAATATTCTTGCTTAACTTGTTTTTAGGCATAAAAAAAAGACCTACTTCTATCGCAAGATTTAATATAACATGGTTTTTTCCAAGCGTCAACCATTTATTTTTGAAAATTGTCGCTAAATCGCTAAAGAAATATCCCTAATATGCCGAAAGAACTCTTGCAGGATATTTGCGGCACAAAGATTTATAATGAAAGCCCGGTCGCAATGGGCATGCGGATGGACTGCTTGCAGTCAGGTCCGCATGGACATTAGCGACGCTAACCCATATGAGCAAGAAGGGCGACAGCCCGGATTGCGAATATGGGTTGGATTGCGAGAGCTGCGCAGCAGCGGAGCAATCCGCGGGCTTTCATTATATGGCATCCCCGGTCAAGCGGCGCTAACCGTATGAGCCTTGCGCGATTTGCGAATACCGCCGGCGATTGCGGGAGTGCCGTAGGCACGGAGCAATCGGCTTTCATTATATGGCATCCCCGGTCGGGCGACGCTAACCGTATGAGCCTTGCCCGGATTGCGAATATGGGTCGGATTGCGGGAGCTGCGCAGCAGCGGAGCAATC
>CAYVFF010000022.1:0-41925 GCA_964450965.1 uncultured Eubacterium sp.
CGAAGAGGGAGAAGGAGGCAATGACGATCATGATGAGACTGTTTGACCAGGAATTAGCTACGGAGCTATACGGAAAAAGAGTGGCAAAGGAAGCCGCAGAGGAAGCCGCAGAGGAAGCCGCAAAGGAAGCCGACAGGGCCACGGCGGAGAGAATGATCAGGATGGGGAAACTTTCGCTCGATGAGATTGCATCATGCGTCCCGTCCCTTTCGATGGAAGAGCTCCGGGAGATCGAGGCCAACACGATGCAGGTGGTGTAGTTAGGTTTCTCCGACAAAATTTTACCCACACTATACGATATTCTGCCTGCGAATGCAAGCCTAAAATTTATGAGGAGCTACAGATAAAGGAAGGGCATCATGAATCCGCAAGGGGGTTGCAATGCAGGCGGAAGTGTGTTAGTATAAGCAAAATTGAATAGGAGCGGTAAGGTGCCGGAGCGCCGCGGATCCCGATGATTGACGGACGCGGCGGGCTCCGGTGAAAAGGGAAACAGGTGCGAATCCTGTACGAACTCGTCACCGTAATCAGGGAGCAAAGGCCGATGACGCCACTGGGAGACCGGGAAGGCGGCCAATGCGGAGATCTCTAAGCCGGGAGACCTGCCTTATCGCTGTATGGAAGCATCATCAGCCGCCCTTATGCGGGGAAGGCCTTGTGCCGCAGGACGGGCACGGATGATGGTTCAAGCCACGAGTAACTGGCTGTACGTTTGGATCTGGGGAATGTCAGGCCGCATTTTTTTCGGCGTGCGCCGTTCCTGCTGATTTCTTTTGCGTGCAAGCCCTTTGCCCGTTGTTCGGGAGAGGGCTTTTCTTATGCATGGGCCCGCGATAAGAGCTCTGCCGTTTCACGGCATGCGGTACGCTCGGCGATTGGGGAGGGCAATCCCATCCAATCGGGCATTTTGCATGTGAAAAACGCGCCATGTTCCGTGAGGATTGCTTCTGTATCAAAAAATTCAGTTTAAAAAACAGCGGCAATGCTGCGGAAATGAGGCAAAGATGAAAATGAAAAACGGGAGGATGGCGGCGTTCGTTCTGGCGGCCGCGATGGCATGTTCCCTGGCGGGCTGCGGCGGGAGCGCCGCGGATGGCCAGGCTGATGCGAGGACGGATGGCGGCGCTGGAGAGCCAAAGGAGCGGACGGAGGATTCTGCGGGCGATCAGGAAGGGGAGCAGCCGGATGAGTATTCCCGGGCAGACAAGGAGGCGGCGGACAAAGTGGCCGGGCTGATCGATGATATCTACGTGCAGGTGCGGACGGAGGATACCGATGAGCAGTGCAGGCGCGCCAAGGAGGCATGGGACGCGCTGACGGATGCGCAGAGGGCGCTTGTGGACGGGGAGAACGCGGACCCGGATTATTTCGGCCTGGACACTGGGGACGCGTCCGCCGACGATCCGCGCAATCAAGATGGGATCGGAGAGAGCGAGATTCTCGTGGCAAGTTTCGGCACCTCGTTTAACGACAGCCGCGCCAGCGATATCAAGGGCATAGAGGATGCCATCCAGGCGGCGTTTCCCGACTGGTCGGTGCGCAGGGCGTTTACGGCGCAGACCATTATCAACCATATCCAGGCCAGGGACGCCGAGGCCATCGACAACATGGACCAGGCGCTGGAGCGCGCGGCGGCAAATGGCGTGAAAAATCTGATTATCCAGCCAACGCACCTCATGCACGGCGCCGAATATGACGAGCTCTTCGAGGCTGTAGCAAAATACAGCGGCAAGTTCAAGTTTGTGAATCTTGCGGAGCCGCTGCTGGGCCAAGCGGACGCGGACGCCTCCGAGACCAACGACGACAAGGAGAGGGTGGCGGAGGCAATCAACGGCGCGGCAGCGCGCGACGCGGGATATGATGATGTTCTCGCGGCAGCCGACGACGGCGTGGCGTTCGTCTATATCGGCCACGGCACTTCGCACGCGGCAAAGGTCGCTTACAGCCAGATGCAGGCGCAGATGTCGGATCTGGGCGCGGGCAACGTATTTATCGGCACGGTCGAGGGAGAGCCAGAGGAGACGTCATGCGAGTCGGTGATGGAGGCCGTCTCGGCGGCGGGATATAAGAAGGTGATAATGCGTCCGCTGATGGTCGTCGCGGGGGATCACGCGAATAACGACATGGCTGGAGAGGGAGAGGATTCATGGCTGAACATTTTCAAGGATTCCGGCATGTTCGACAGCGTGGACGTGCAGATCGAGGGGCTGGGTTCCATAGATGATATCCAGCAGATATATGTGGACCATACGGCTGCGGCTGTCGCACGGGAATAGGAGGATGCTATGAAAACAGGCATGAAAAAATTAAGCATGGTTTTAATATTAGCTTTTTGTCTTGCAATCGCGGGCTGCGGCGGGAGTTCCGCTGGAGACCAGTCTGATGCGCGTACGGAAAGCGAAACTGACGGGGATGCCGCGCGGCAGGCGCCGCAGGCATCGGACTCCGGGCTTGCGGATGGCTTTTATTCGGCAATATTCGAGACGGACAGCAGCATGTTCAGCGTGAACGAGACAAAAGAGGGGCGCGGAGAACTCACCGTAAAAGATGGCGCGATGACGATACATATCACGCTCGGTTCTAAAAACATATTGAACCTGTATCCGGGACTCGCGGAGGATGCCCAGAAAGAGGGGGCGCCGCTGCTCGAGCCTACTGTGGACACGGTGACGTACAGCGACGGCATGACGGAGGAAGTCTACGGGTTCGACGTGCCGGTACCTTATCTGGACGAGGAGTTTGATCTGGCATTAATCGGGAAAAAAGGGAAATGGTACGATCACAAGGTCAGCGTCTCCGACCCGCAGCCTATCGACGGGGATTCGCAATCAATCGGGGGCGATTCGGGCCGGGAGGCATCCGCCGGGCTTGCGGACGGCGTCTATGAATTCGACATTGATTTCGAGGGCGGCAGCGGCAAATCTAGGATCCTATCGCCGGTAAAGGTCTCGGTGGAAGATGGGAAGATGACCGCCGCACTGCAATGGAACAGCCCTAATTACGACTATATGGTCGCGGACGGCGTGAAATATCTGCCGGTGAACGCGGACGGGGATTCTCTTTTCGAGATCCCCGTCCCGTCGCTGGATGCCGAGTGGCATGTGATCGGGGACACGGTGGCGATGAGTGAGCCTCACGAGATCGAATATACGATCACATTCCATTCCGCATCCGGTTCGCCCTCCGGCGATGGTTCTACTGGCGCGTCTACAGGCGACGGCTCTACTGGCGAGTTTACAGGCGACGTGGCATATTCCGGCGAGGATGGCGGGCGGCTCGCCCCGGCGCCGGAGGTGCTCGCGGGCATGGCCCATACGGACTCCATGGAATTGCGCTACGCCGAGAATTTTTCGGTGGATTACTATGAGGGCGGCTATACGCTGCTCTCCGAGACGGACGGCGCGAGGATACTGCTGGTGCCGGAGGATGGCCGGGCGCCGGATGGCATCGATGAGGATATCATAGTCTTGCGGCGGCCGGTCGAGAACCTGTATCTGGCCGCGTCCGCAGTCATGGACATGTTCGACGCTATCGGCGCGGTCGATGCCGTCACGCTCTCCGGGCAGGAGGAGGACGGCTGGTATATCGAGTCCGCGAGGCAGGCCATGGCCGCCGGCGATATGCTATATGCCGGTAAATATGACAAGCCGGATTATGAATTGATCCTGTCGAAAAAATGCCCGCTGGCCATCGAAAACAGGATGATAGGGCATGCCCCCGAGGTAATCGGCATGCTCGAGGATTTCGGCATACCGGTGATAATCGAATATTCCAGCAGCGAATCGCATCCTTTCGGGCGGGCGGAATGGGTGAAATTTTTCGGCGCGCTGACTGGACGGGAGACGGCGGCGGACGAGGAGTTCGCGCGGCAGGCGGCCATTTTGGACGAGGTGGCGGCGGACGAGGCGACTGGAAAGACGGTGGCTTTTTTTTACATCACCTCGAACGGGATGGTTCAGGTGCGGCTGAGCAATGACTATGTGCCCGAGATAATCCGTCTCGCGGGCGGGGAATATATTTTCGACGATTTAGGCGATGAGGATTCCGCCCGGTCCACCATGAACATGCAGGTGGAGGAGTTTTATAACGGGGCGAGGGACGCCGATTTTATAATCTATAACGGCTCCATCGACGGCGGCGTGTCGTCGATGGCCGACCTGCTGGAAAAATGCCCGCTCCTGTCGGATTTTAAGGCGGTGCGGGAGGGGAACGCCTGGTGCGCTAAGACAGACATGTACCAGCAGTCTATGTCGATCGGCGCCATGATCGGGGACATACACGGGATCCTCGCCGGCAGGGGAGAGGACGGCATGGAATTCCTATACCGGCTGAAATAGGCGGTGCGGCCGATGGATAAAAAAAACAGGTATATTTTTTCGTTTATATTTTTAGTAATCTGCGTGTTGGCATTTCTCGCGTGGAATATATGCGCGGGCAGCGTGCGGATAGCGTTTCCCGATATAATAAAAAGCATTTTCGGGGGCGGTGCCGGCGCTGCGGAGCGTATCCTTTGGGATATCAGGCTGCCCAGGGCGCTTGCCGCGCTGATCCTTGGCGGGGCTCTCGGCCTAGCGGGATATTTGCTGCAGACGTTTTTCCACAATCCGATAGCGGGGCCGTTCGTCCTCGGGATCTCCTCCGGAGCGAAGCTAGCCGTGGCCCTTGCCATGGTTTTTTTCCTCGGGCAGATGAGGCGGATTGGCGCGTCCGCGATGATCGTCGCGGCATTTATCGGCGCGCTCGCCTCGACGGGGCTCGTCCTCGTCTTGTCGCGGCATGTCAGCCGCATGTCGTCGCTCGTCGTCTGCGGGGTCATGATCGGCTATATATGCTCCGCGATCACGGACCTGGTCGTGAATTTCGCGGATGACGCGGACATAGTAAACCTGCACAACTGGTCGCAGGGCAGCTTTTCCGGCACTACCTGGGAGAACGTGGCGGTCATGGCGTGCCTCGTCGCGGCGGCCTCGCTTATGGTATTCTGGCTGGCGAAGCCGCTCGGAGCCTATCAGCTGGGGGAGGGATACGCGCAAAACCTTGGCGTGAATGTCCGCCTGCTGCGGGTCGAGATGGTGGCACTATCCAGCATGTTATCCGCGTGCATCGTGGCATTTGCCGGGCCGGTCTCGTTCGTGGGGCTGGCGGTCCCGCACCTGGTAAAAAGTCTGCTCGGCACCGCGCGCCCGATCCTGATGATACCGGCGTGCTTTCTTGGGGGCGGCGCGTTCTGCCTGTTTTGCGATCTGCTGGCGCGGACATTGTTCGCGCCGGCGGAGCTTAGCATCAGTACTGTCACGGCGGTATTCGGCGCGCCGGTGGCGCTATGGATCATGGCGCGACGCGGCGGGGAGCATGGCGGATGACGCCTGCCGCCTGGGATTATGGGATGGACTATTATTTTTATACGGAAAAAATGAAAGCCGGATATCGTGGCGGGGCGGAAATCTCAGATATCGAGATCGGACTGAACCGGGGGGAGATCCTGACATTGATAGGCCCTAACGGTGCGGGAAAAACCACCGTCCTTAAAAGCATCGCGCGGCAGCTGGAGCCGCTCGGCGGGAAGGTTTTTCTGGATGGCCGCGATATGGCGCGCATATCAGGGAAGGAATTGTCGCGCGGCATGGCGGTGCTGATGACCGGCCGGATGCGCACGGAGCTTATGACGTGCCGCGACGTGGCGGCGACCGGGCGCTATCCCTATACCGGGCATTTCGGGCTGCTCTCGGAGAATGACAAGCGGGCCGTAAGCCTTGCCATGGACCAGGTCCGCGTTTCCGATATCGCCGACCGCGATTTTGCGCGGGTCAGCGACGGCCAGAGGCAGCGCGTCATGCTCGCGCGGGCGGTCTGCCAGGAGCCGGAGATTTTGATTATGGACGAGCCTACATCATATCTGGATGTTAAATATAAATTAGAGTTTTTGTCAATCCTGCAGAAAATGCAGAGGGAAAAAGGACTTGCGGTCATCCTCTCGCTGCACGAGCTGGATCTGGCGGCGCGGATTTCCGACCGCATACTCTGCCTGAATGGCGCATATGCTGACCGCTATGGCACGCCGGAGGAGATTTTTACTCCGGGCTATATCTCGAAACTGTATGGCATTACCGCCGGAAGCTACGATGAGGTCAGCGGGGATATGGAACTGGAGCGGGCGGGCGGGGAACCCGAGGTATTTGTTATCGCGGGCGGCGGCGCCGGCAGGAATACGTACCATGCCCTGCAGCGGCGCGGAATTCCGTTCGCGGCGGGCATCGTTTATAAAAACGACCTGGACTATCCCCCGGCTCATGCGCTTGCCGCGCGTTGTTTTGATGCGGAAGGTTTCGAGCCGGTGCCGGGGGAGCTGGTGGAGTCCGCCAGGGCGTGCATGGAAAAATGCGGCCGGGTGATATTGTGCAAAAAGCAATTCGGGACGTATGAGTCGGCATGCCGGGAATTGGCGGCCTATGCCTGGGAGATGGGTTATGTCGAAAACAATCATGGTGCAGGGGACTATGTCCGGGGTCGGTAAGAGCGTCATCGTGGCGGGCCTCTGCCGGATATTCGCCCGCCTAGGCTGCCGCGCGGCGCCGTTCAAATCTCAGAATATGGCATTGAATTCGTACATCACGGACGAGGGGCTGGAAATCGGAAGAGCGCAGGCCATGCAGGCTTCGGCCGCCGGCATCGCGCCGATGGCATGCATGAACCCGATTCTGCTAAAGCCTACCAGCCATACTTCGTCGCAGGTCATAGTGAACGGCGAGGTGCTTTGCGACATGGGCGCGAGGGAATATTTCGCCTATAAGAAACGCCTGATTCCGGATATTAAGAATGCGTTCAGGAAGCTGGAGGAGTATGCGGACGTCATCGTGATAGAGGGGGCCGGCAGCCCCGCCGAGATTAATCTGAAAGAAAACGATATAGTGAACATGGGACTGGCTAAGCTCGTAGACGCGCCTGTGCTGCTCGTGGGGGATATAGACCGGGGAGGCGTGTTCGCGCAGCTGCTCGGCACGCTGATGCTGCTCGAGGATGAAGAGCGGGAGCGCGTCGCGGGGCTTATCATCAATAAATTCCGAGGCGACAGGACGATCCTGGATCCCGGCGTCGAGATGCTGGAGGAGCGAGGCCACGTGCCGGTTGCAGGGATCGTGCCATATATGCGGCTTTCTTTGGATGATGAGGACAGCCTGACCGGGCGGTTTGAAAGCCGGGGAGAGGGAATGCCGGACATCGCGGCGATCCGCTATCCCAGGATTTCAAACTTCACGGATTTTAATGCTTTCGACATGATCCCCGGAGCGGCGGTGCGTTATGTGACCTCGCCGCGCGAGCTTGGCAGGCCGGACATTATCTTCCTGCCGGGCAGCAAGAATACCTTAGAGGACCTGACGTGGATGCGCGAGTGCGGCCTGGAGTCCGCGGTCAAAAAAATGGCCCGGGAAGGCGTCCCGGTATTCGGCATTTGCGGCGGATATCAGATGCTGGGCCGCCGGATATCAGATCCCGACGGGGCGGAGCACGGCGGCAGCATTCGCGGCATGGGGCTCTTAGATTGCGAGACCGTGCTTCGTAATAAAAAGGAACGCCGCCTGGTTCAGGGAAGGCTGGGGCGGATTTCCGGAATCCTCGCGCCGCTTTCCGGGAAGGAATTTTCAGGATACGAGATCCATATGGGGCGGACGGGAAATGCGGACGGGCAGGCCGTCGTCAGCGCGGCGGACGGCCAAAATGTCTATGGGACGTATGTCCATGGCATATTTGACAAGGGCGACATGGCATTTTCACTGGCACGGATATTGGCGGAACGGAAGGGAGTACGGCTGGAATCCGGCGGCCTCACGGATTATCAGGAGTTTAGGCGGATGCAATATGACCTGCTGGCGGATACGCTGGCGGAGCATCTGGACATGGAGCGGATATATGGAATGTTGCGGGAAGCCCGTATTTAATGATTTTACGGGAGATGAAATAAAAAAAATACGGATCTCCCCTCCTGACTGGGATGTGCGCCGGCGAGTCCGGGAGAACTGGGACGCCATCGCCAAGCCTATCGACGGGCTGGGCCGTTTCGAGGAGCTGGTGGCGAGGATAGGGGCAATCTCCGGAGAGGAGCGCATTGATATCGGCAGAAAGACCGCCGTCGTTTTCTGCGCTGACAATGGCATTGTCGCGGAGAAGGTCAGCCAGTGCGGCCAGGAGGCGACCGCCGCGATAGCCCGGGCGTGCTGCGGCGGGCGTTCCGCGGTGTGCGTCATGGCAAGGTCCGCAGGAGTGGATATCATAATAGTCGATATCGGCATCGCGTCGGATCTGCCTATACCGGGTTTGATTCAAAAAAAGGTACGCAAAGGGACGCAAAATTTCCTGCAAGGCCCTGCAATGACGGAGCGCGAGGCGGTAAAAGCCATATCCATCGGCATCGGGCAGGCGTATCGCTGCAGGGAAAAGGGCTGCCGCCTGCTGGCCGCGGGGGAGGTCGGCATAGGCAATACGACGACTGCCTCGGCGGTCGCCGCGGCATTGCTGGGATGCGGAGCCGGAGACGTCGTGGGCCGGGGAGCCGGGCTGGACGACGAGGGGCTTGCCCGCAAGCGGCGGGCGGTAGAGATGGCATTGGAACGATATTGCCTTTCGCGGGAAGATCCGCTGGGAGTTCTGGCCACGGTCGGCGGGCTCGACATCGCGGGGCTCGCGGGGCTGTGCATCGGCGGAGCGTTATGCCATATTCCCGTCGTCCTGGACGGGATGATCAGCATGGCGGCGGCGCTCGCGGCGGAGCGGCTCGTGCCCGGAGTGAAGGAATATCTCATCTCGTCCCACATGGGAAGGGAGCCCGCTATGGAGCTTTTATCAAAGGAGCTTGCCCTGGAGCCGGTCATATACGGAGATATGGCTTTAGGCGAGGGTACCGGCGCGATAATGATGTGTTCGCTGCTTGACCTCGCTATTGCGGTGTATGACGGGCATCTGTCGTTTTCGGATATCGGCATCGCGCCATATGAGAGGCGTGTAATATGATATTGGTCATCGGCGGGAGCGGCAGCGGGAAATCCGCCTATGCGGAAAAGCTTGCTGCGCGGCTCTCGGCGAGTTTGCAGGATGGGAAAAAATATTATATCGCGACGATGCGCGAGGCAGGAGACGAGTCGCGCGAGAGGATAGCGCGGCATCGCGCGATGCGGCGCGGCATGGGTTTTGCAACGGTAGAGCAGCCGGCAGACGTCGCCCTGGCATCAGAGAAAATGGAGCCGGGATCTGTCGCGCTGCTGGAGAGCGTCTCGAATCTTGTCGCGAACGAAATGTTCCCCGAGAATAATTATGATCCGCGCAATGTCCGGAATCCCGCAGGGCTGGCGGAAAAAATAGAGTCGGATATCCTCGCGCTGGACGCGGGCCTTAGTGCGCTTATCGCCGTGACTGACAACGTGTTCGCGGACGGCTGCATCTACGACGATTCCGTCATGGAATATATGCGTGTCCTTGCGGATTGCAACGCGCGTCTTGCGGCAGTTTCTAATGCCGTGGTCGAAGTCGTCGCCGGGATTCCCGTCCTGATAAAAAATAGCGGAATTTTTCCAGGAGACGCGGATGTATGAATATATTAAAATCGTTTTGCATAGCATTTTCCATGTATTCGCGCATACCTATGCCGCAATTCGAATGGAAGAAGGAAAACATGCGTTATGCCCTCGTTTTTTTTCCCTGGGTCGGGGCCGCGATTGGCGGCGCTGTCGCGTTCTTTTCATGGTTGTGCGGCATCCTCGGGATCGGGGATATTTGCCGTGTTTTTATCGGCGCGGCAATCCCGCTGCTCATTACCGGCGGCATCCATTTGGACGGATTTATGGATACGATGGACGCGTTTTGCTCGTGCCGGCAGCGCGGGAGAAAATTGGAGATTATGGCGGATCCGCATGTCGGGGCGTTTTCGGTACTCATGCTGGCCGCATACGGACTGGTCTTCCTGGGCGCGTTTTCGCAGATACCAGGAGGGCGCTTCCTGCGTGTAGCGTGCGCGGGCTTTTTCCTGTCGCGATGCCTTAGCGGGATTGCTGCGGTGACGTTCCCGCTGGCGAAAAACGATGGATTGCTGCATGACTTTTCCGATACCGGCGCCCGTGGGAGGGCGCGGCTGCTGCTGATCCTGCAGGCATTGGCGTGCGCGGCATATATGCTGTGGTCGGACCTGCCATGCGGACTGGCGGCGACGCTCGCGGCGCTTGCCAGCCTCGCATATTATTACAGGAGGGCCGTGAGGGAGATCGGCGGCATAACCGGAGACACGGAGGGGTATTTCGTATGTATCTGCGAGGCGGCGATGTTCGTGGCCGTCGCGGCATGCGCCGTGGCGGGCGGGCGTCCAATGTTCGGAGGATAGGGAATGAAGCTGGTAATCGGCGGCTATGCGCAGGGAAAATTAAATTATGTTTTGAAAAATATGCCCTGTATCGATCCGGTCATTTATGACGGGGAATTGCCCGGGGAAGTTCCGGACGGGAGAACGATAATCGTCAATCATTTGCACCTGTGGGCAATGGCGCGGATATCGGACGGCGGATTCCCGGAAGAGGAGATCGCTTCTTTCACGGCGGGTCATCCGGATGCGGTTATCATCAGCGATGAAATAGGATCTGGCATCGTGCCGCTCGACGGCTTCGAGCGGGAGTACCGCGAGAGGACCGGAAGGATGCTGGAGGCTCTGGCATTGGATGCGGATCTCGTGGTGCGCGTCATTTGCGGGATCGGGCAGAAAATCAAATGAGGGCCGGGACAAGCATGGCGTTCATCCGCCACGGCGCGACCGCGTCCAACCTCGCCGGCCGCTATCTCGGCTTGTCGGACGAGCCGCTCTCAAAGGAGGGCGCGGACGCTGTCCGCGCGGCAAAAAGACGCGGGTCCTATCCCGAAGCGCGGATTTTATTTTCCAGCCCGATGATGCGCTGCATCCAGACTGCCGGCATCATATATCCGGACCTGGCGCCGATAATAATCCCGGAGTGGCGCGAGATAGATTTTGGCGAATTCGAGGGGAAAAATTATGATGAGCTAAAGGGAGATCCGCGCTATCGGCGATGGATTGCCAGCGGCGGGACGTTGCCTTTTCCAGACGGCGAGGGCATGGAGATATTTTCGCGCAGATGCGAGGCCGGCTTCATAAAAATGGCCGCGCATCTGCAAAACGCCGATGGCAATGGCGCGGCCGCTATCGTGCATGGCGGGATCATAATGGCGATTTTCAGCCGGCACGCCGGAGGCGGATATTACGATTATCAGGCAGCCAACGGGGCGGGCTATCGCTGCGTGGTCCGGACAGGGGGCGGCGAGCCAAAGATAGAGGATATCATGAAGCTGGAGGCCGGCTAGGACATGAAATATCATATGCTTGCGTTTTTTTGCGGATTCGTGCTGGACCTTATTTTTGGAGATCCGCATTCGCTGCCGCATCCGATTTGCTGGATCGGGAGATTGATTTCCGCGTTTGAGCGGCGACTGTTGGGAGATACAGATTCAGGAAAAAATGGCGCGAGGGAAAATGAATTTAGAAAGGGCCTTATAATGGCGGCCGCGGTGCCCGTCATTACGTCTGCCATAGCCGCGCTGCTCCTGTTTGCGGCATACCGCATACATGCCGCTGCAGGCCTTGTAATGGAAAGCGTGATGACCTATCAGATTCTCGCTATAAAATCCTTGCGCGACGAGAGCATGAAGGTTTATGATGAACTGGAATCGGGGGATCTTGCCGCCGCCCGCGCGGCATTGTCGATGATCGTCGGGCGCGATACGGAACGGCTGGACGCGGAGGGCGTGATAATTGCCGCGGTCGAGACTGTCTCGGAAAATACAACGGACGGAGTGATCGCGCCGATGCTTTATCTGGCGCTGGGCGGGCCGGCGGCTGGTTTTTTTTACAAGGCGGTAAATACGATGGATTCTATGGTGGGATACAAAAATGAGCGTTATCTCTATTTTGGCAGGGCGGCGGCGAGGCTGGACGACGTCTTGAACTTTATCCCGTCGCGCCTGGCCGCGCTGCTTATGATCGCGTCGTCAATCGGCGGGGAGTTTTCGGCGGGAGGCGCGCTGCGCGTTTTTTTGAGGGATCGCAATAAGCCTTCCAGCCCTAATTCCGGACAGACCGAATCAGTATGCTCCGGCGCGCTCGGCATCCGTCTTGGAGGCGGAGCCAGCTATTTTGGCAAGGCTGTCGATAAGCCATATATCGGAGACGCGGCGCGTCCGGCGGAGCGGGAGGATATCAGACGCGCGAACCGCCTGATGGCAAGGGCCGCCGTGCTATGCGAGTCGGCAGGGCTTGCCATCATGGCATGCATGCTTTGGAGGATGTGACGCTATGCGAATAATTCATGGCGGGGATGTTTACCGAAACCGCGTCGATATCGATTTTTCCACGAATACGAACCTGCTTGGAATGCCGCGCGAGGCGGAGGAGGCCTTGCATGAGGCTGCACGTTCCTGCGGGGCCTACCCGGATCCGGGGGCGGAGGCGCTGCGATATTCGCTCGCCCACGCGCTGAACGTGCCGGAGGAGTATCTGATATTCGGGAACGGCTCCTCGGAGCTATTCCCCGCCGTTGTCCGCGCGCTGCGTCCGCGCGCCGTCCTGATACCCGCGCCGTCTTTTTCGGGATATGAGTATGCCGCAAATTCTTTCGGCGCGGAGATATTGTTCCATGAATTGAGGGAAGAAAATGGCTTTCTGCCGGATGATGAATTGATAAAAGCCGCCTCCGGGGCCGATCTGATATTTCTGGCGAATCCCAACAATCCTACCGGCAGGCTCATGGCGCGCGGATATCTCCGGCGGCTGCTGGATGCCTGCGGGGAAAGAGGGGCGACGCTTGTCCTGGACGAGAGTTATATCGGATTTTGCGGCATGCGGCAGTCTATGGTTCCGGAGCTTTCGGCTTATCCAAATCTCCTGATCGTCCGCTCGTTCACGAAAATATTTGCAATGCCGGGGGTGCGGCTGGGATATCTGCTATGCGGCGCCGGATCCGTGCGTGATCGAATCAAGCGGCAATTGCCGGAGTGGAACATCTCTTCCCCGGCCCAGGCCGCCGGGCTTGCCTGCGTCGTGCAGGCGGGCAACGTCCGTGACGCCTATCTGAAGGAGACGCTTGAAATGACGCGGCGGGAAATATGCTATCTCTCGGAGAGGATGGGGCGCATGGGCCTTCGCGTATTCCCGAGCGAGGCGAATTATATTTTATTTTTCAGCGGGGCTTTGCTCTATGAAGAATTGTTAGAACGCGGCATACTTATCCGCGATTGCGCGTCGTTTCGAGGATTGTCCAGCGGATATTACCGGGTCGCTGCGAGGCGGCGGGACGAAAACGAAAGGCTGCTTGCCGCGATAGAGGAGATATTGGATAAAGGCCGGCGGGGAGGCGCATACGTTCCGGGGAATCCTGGTAACGGATTGGGCCAGGATGATGTCGGGCCAGGCCATGACGATGACGGATTGGGATGTGACGATGCCGAATCGTGCCGTGACGGCGCCGGGCCAGGCCGGAGCGATGACGCTTGCGGCGAGGCACCGGAGGACGCCTTTGTCCGGGCCCTGCCGGAGGATATCGAGGCAGACAGCTTCCGGATCATAGGGGAGGAGCTAAAGGCGCGCGGCATCGTCCTCCCGGCCGGCCAGGAACGGGTCACGAAGCGCGTGATACATGCCACGGCGGATTTTGACTATGCGGAAACGCTGCGTTTTTCGGAAAATGCCGCTCAGATCCTCATGGATCTCATCGCGGGCGGCGCGGATATCGTTACCGACACAAATATGGCGCTGGCCGGCATCAACAAGGCGCGGCTGAAGAAGTTCGGCGGGGAGGCGCATTGCTTCATGGCCGAGGACCGCACTGCGGCGATGGCGAAGAGACTCGGCACGACGCGCGCGGCCGTCAGCATGCGGTTTGCCTCCGAGATAGAAAAGCCTGTAATATTCGCAATCGGAAACGCTCCGACCGCGCTGATGCAGATCTATGAGATGGCGCGTCTTGGCCGGTACCGGCCGGCATTCGTCATAGGCGTACCGGTCGGATTCGTGAACGTGGAGGCCGCGAAGGAGATGATCACGCGGGCCGGAGTACCGTATATCGTGAATACAGGGCGCAAGGGCGGCAGCAGCGTGGCCGCGGCCATCTGCAACGCGGCATTGTATGGATTAGGCGGGAAATGAGATACGGATTTACCACAGGCAGCTGCGCTGCCGCGGCGGCAAAAGCGGCCGCATACATGCTGCTCTCCGGAAGGGAGAAGACGCGGATAACGATCGACACTCCGAAAGGAATCCGGTATACTGCCGATGTCTTGGGTATTTCCCGGAGCGGGCGCGAGGTAAGCTGCGCTATCCGCAAAGACGGCGGAGACGATCCGGACGTTACGGACGGGGCCTTGATTTATGCCAGGGTCGGATATGCCGGATCGGGTCCCGCCGGAGATTCTCCGTCCATAAATATTCTGGCCGGCCCCGGCGTAGGCCGCGTGACCCGTCCCGGATTGGATTGCCCGGTCGGCAGCGCCGCGATTAACCGCGTGCCGCGGGAGATGATCGTCAGGGAAGTTCGGCAGGTGTGCGAATTATTAGACTATCGCGGAGCCCTCGACGTGGAGATATCCGTGCCGGACGGCGAACGCCTGGCCGCGCGGACGTTCAATCCCCGGCTGGGAATAGAGGGCGGCATCTCAATCCTCGGCACTACCGGGATCGTGGAGCCTATGAGCAGCCGCGCGCTGCTGGAGACTATACGCCTCGAACTGGCCCAGCGGCTGGCAGAGGGAAATGACGCGGCCGTGATTTCTCCGGGGAATTATGGCAGGGAATTTATAAAAAAAACATACGGCTACGACCTGGATAAAAGCGTTAAGTGCGGCAATTATATCGGCGATACCATAGACATGGCGGCGGAACAGGGATTTAGTAAGCTGCTGCTCGCGGGCCATATAGGGAAATTGATAAAGCTATCCGGCGGGATCATGAACACGCATTCCGCGCAGGGAGACTGCAGGATGGAGCTATTGGCGGCCTCCGCGATCCGCCGGGGCGCGGACGCGGGGATTGCGCGGCGCATCCTGGACTGTGCGCTTACGGAGGAGGCGCTGCGGATCCTGGATGGTGAGGGCATCCTCCGGGACGTCATGGCATACGCCATGGAGCGGATCTTTTATTATCTGGACCGGCGCGCGGGCGGCAGGATTCAGATCGGCTGCATCATGTATTCCGGAGAATATGGGGAGCTGGGAAAAATCAACGCGGATGATTTCCCCGGGTCTTATTGAGCAAGCAGGCTTTGCAAGGATTGCGAACATGGGCAGGATTGCGGGAGCTGCCCGGCAGCGGAATGATCCGCGGGCTTTCATTCATTGCGATGTCTGGGCATATGGGTTTGGAGGTGGTGAATAATATGGTACATTTTGTCGGGGCCGGCCCCGGGGCGCCGGACCTCGTCACGGTTCGCGGAAAGCGGCTGATAGAGGAGGCGGACGTCATTATATACGCGGGTTCGCTGGTGAATCCGGAGATATTGGATTATGCAAAAAATTGCCATGAGGTATATGACAGTTCGCGGATGACGCTGGATGAGATCGTCGGCGTGATGGCGCGCGCGGACGGGCGCGGGCAGGACGTCGTCCGGCTGCACACCGGCGAGCCTAGCATATATGGCGCGGTGCGGGAGCAGATGGACGCTCTGGAGAGCCTCGGCATAGCCTATGACAGCTGCCCGGGCGTCAGCGCCTGCTTTGGCGCGGCGGCGTCGTTAAATCTGGAGTATACTCTGCCGGGAGTCTCGCAGACGCTGATAATCACGCGGATGGAGGGGCGCACGGAGGTTCCGGAAAAAGAGCGTATCGAGCTTCTCGCCTCGCATGGCGCGTCAATGGCGGTATATCTTAGCGCGGGGATGCTCGAGGAATTGTCCGGGCGCCTGATGGCCGGCGGCTATGACGGAAAGTGTCCCGCCGCGCTGGTCTATAAGGCCACATGGCCGCAGGAGCGGGCGATTGTCTGCACGGTGGATTCCCTGGCGCGGTCCGCCGAGGAGCATGGCATCGAGAAAACTGCGGTCGTGCTGGTCGGGGACGCGGTCGCGCATCGCGATTACCGCAAGTCCCGGCTCTATGCGCCGGATTTTTCGACCGGCAGGCGCCCTGCCAAGCCTCCGGCGCAGGAGGAGCCGCGTGATGATCGGAGTCATTAGCTTCACGGAGCGTGGCATGCGCCTGTCCATGCGGCTCCTGGAAAACTGGGAAAAAATACAAAAAAATGCCGGAAATATTATGCGGCTGTATACCATGCATGCATCGACATCCGACGGGGGAAAGCTGGAAAATATCCGGCAGGCCGGCGGGTCTGTCACGAGCTGGGCGGCTGAGCGGATGAGGGATGGCGACGCGATGCTTTTTATCGGAGCGTGCGGCATCGCGGTCCGCGCCGTCGCGCCCGGGCTTAAGGACAAATACCGCGACCCCCCGGTTCTCGTCATGGATGAAATGGGCTATCACGTGATTCCTATCCTGTCAGGGCATATGGGCGGCGCGAACGATCTCGCCGTCGCCATCGCCGGCGCGGCCGGAGCGATACCGGTTATCACGACGGCTACAGACCTGGAAGGGAAGTTCGCCGCGGATCTCTTCGCGAAAAAGAACGGCCTCGCGATTCTTGAAAGGGAGGGAGTAGCGATGGTCTCCGCCAAGGCCCTTTCGGGGACGGAGATAGCCATTTCGGTGGAAACCGGCCATATCGTCGAATCCGCCGCCTTGCCCGAAAATGTGCGCCTGATCCCATATCCTCCAGACGGGCCGGTAGATATATTGGTTTCCGCCGAATCCGGGTATCCGGCTTTGCTGCATCTCATCCCGAGGGAATATGCCGTCGGCTGCGGCGTCCGGCGGGGGAAAGGGGCAGGGGAGTTAGACGTTTTTCTCCGGAAGGCGCTCGAATCGGCGGGCCTTGAACCATGGCAGGTGTTCGCGCTGGCATCTATCGATAAAAAGCGCTGCGAGCCCTGCCTGCTCTCATGGAGCGCGAAGAACCGCATACCGTTCCTGACATATACGGCGGAGGAATTGCGCGGGGCAGAAGGGGCGTTCCATGCGTCGGATTTTGTATCTAATGCCGCGGGCGTCGACAATGTATGCGAGCGCGCTGCGGCGCTCGCGTGCGGGCCGGGATATGAGCTTGTCTACGAAAAACACGCGCAGGACGGCATGACCGCTGCGATCGCGAGACGGAATTGGAGCGTTTCTTTTGATGAAGAATGAGATAAATATCGTGGGCATAGGCCCCGGGCGCGGGGGGCTCATGACCGAGGAGGCCAGGCTCGCCATTGCCGCGTCGGACGTGATTATCGGATATACCGTCTACGTCGATCTGGTACGTCCGCTATTTCCGGAAAAAGAATATATTTCGACGCCTATGCGCCGCGAGGAGGAGCGCTGCAGGATCTGCTTTGAGCAGGCAGCGGCTGGCCGGAGGGCCTGCATGATCTGTGGCGGAGATGCCGGGATCTACGGGCTGGCGTCGCCCATGATCGAGATAGGCGGGGATTATCCGGATATAGATATAAAAATAATTCCGGGGGTTACCGCCGCGTCCGCCGGGGCGGCGCTGCTTGGGGCGCCGCTTGGCAATGATTTTTGCGCAATCAGCCTTAGCGATGCGCTGACGCCATGGGAAACGGTCGAAAAAAGGCTGCGCGCCGCCGCCGCCGGAGATTTCGCTATTGCCATATATAACCCGGCCAGCCGCAGGAGGCCGGATTACCTGAAAAAGGCTTGCGATATCCTGCTTGAGATGATAGAGCCGGACAGGCCCTGCGGATATGCGCGAAATATCGGCCGCGCAGGCGAATCGTCCGGAGTTTGCACGCTATCGGAGCTGCGCGGGATACCGGCGGATATGTTTACGACCGCGTTTGTCGGGAATTCGCAAAGCGAGATCGTCAAAGGCCGGCTCATCGTAAAACGGGGGTATTTTTTTTGAAAAAAATATTATTGTTCGCCGGAACGACGGAGGGGAGGCATTTGTCCGAACGCCTAACGGAGGCCGGCGTGCCGCACACGGTATGCCTTGCCACGGAATATGGCGGAGCCCTGCTTGACCCGCATCCTCCCGCTTCTGTGCGCCTTGGCAGGATGGATCGCGCTCAGATGGAAGAATATATCCGCGAGGGCCGTTTCGACGCGGTAGTGGACGCTACCCATCCGTATGCCGCGCTGGCGTCTGAAAACAGCAGGGCCGCCGCGCTTGCGGCGCATGTCCAATATCTGCGGATAAAGCGCGATATCGACGTTGGAGACTCCGGAGCGCAGGTCCATTATTTTGATAATCCCGGTGACTGCGCTGCCGCCCTGGCTCGGACCGATGGCAATATATTGCTCACGACGGGCAGCAAGGAACTGGAATATTTTACCTCGGAGATATCAAAGGAAAGGATCTACGCGCGCGTCCTGCCGAGTATGGAGAGCCTTGAGATGTGCGGGCGCTGCGGGATCCCGCCAAAGCAGGTCATAGCCATGCAGGGCCCTTTTTCCGCCGAGCTGAACGAGGCCGTCATCCGCCAATGCCGTATCTCGCACCTTGTGACCAAGGCCGGAGGCAGGGCAGGAGGCTATGAGGAGAAGCTGGTCGCGGCAGGGCGTGCCGGGATTCCGGTATACATTATCGGCGCGTCATTCAAGGACGAGGGAGTATCGTTTCGAGAGGCCTGCGGGATATTGGGCGGGCTGTGCGGCGTGGATATCCCGATTGGCCGCGGTATGGAGATCGTGCTGGCAGGCGTCGGAATGGGCGCGGACGGGACGCTTACGGCTGAGGCGCGGCGCGAGATCGCGTCCGCCGACGTCATCCTGGGCGCGGAACGGCTGATCGCGCCTTATTGCCCGCGCGTTGAAAAAAAAGCTATATATGCGCCCGGGCAGGTTACGGCGTATTTGATAAAAATGCAGGAGGACGGCGACGCCGATATAGAAAAGGCCGCCGTGCTCTTTTCCGGCGACAGCGGTTTTTATAGCGGATGCCGGGCGGTCTACCAGGCCTTGATGGAAGCGGTCGGCTCCGGGAGGCTCGACGCTAAGGTGCGCATCCTGCCTGGCGTCTCATCCGTCTCATATCTGGCCGCCCGGCTCGGAGAGCCGTATGACTTGGCGGAGGTCCTTAGCATGCATGGGAGGACTCTGCCAAACCTGGCGCGGAGGATTCGTTCGCGGGAGACGACGTTCCTGCTGCTATCGGGCGTCGGCGACCTGCAAAGGCTTGGAAATTCGCTGCTCGGCGCGGGATTGGGACATTGCCGGATATTTGCCGGATATAGGCTATCCTATCCGGATGAGAGGATTCTGTCCATGACGCCGGAGGAGTGCCGCCAGGCCGCCGAGGAGGGCCTTTATACATGCTGCGTCAAAAATCCCCATCCTATGCCCCGCAGGCTCACACACGGCCTCGCGGATGATTTTTTCATCCGCGGGAAGGTGCCTATGACGAAAGAAGAGATCCGCGAGGTCGGCATCTGCAAGCTGCGCCCGCGCGAGGGCGACGTGCTCTACGATATCGGCAGCGGGACCGGCTCGCTCGCGGTCGAGATTGCCGGATTGTCCGACAATGTGACGGTGTATGCCATCGAAAAAAAGGACGACGCCTTCCGGCTGATTGAAAAAAATAAGGAAAAATCCGGGCTGGATAATATCGAGCCGGTCCACGGCGAGGCGCCGGAGGCATTTGCGGATCTGCCGGTACCGGAGCGGGCTGTCATAGGCGGCAGCGGGGGCAGGCTAGGCGATATACTCGCCGGATTATACCGTAAGAATCCCTCGATGCGCCTTGTCATCCACGCCGTCAGCATCGAGACGCTTTGCGCGGTCCAGGAGGCGGTAGCCGCTTTTCCGGTAAAAAACGACGAGATCGTGCAAGTCATGGCCGCGCGCTCGAGAAAGGCCGGCGGATATCACATGATGTCCGCGGAGAATCCGGTCTGGATCTGCTCGTTCGATTTTTGCGGGAAGGAGGCCGCAGATGAGGATTAACCGGGTGATGATCGCCGCGCCCTCCAGCGGCAGCGGCAAGACGTTGATTGCCTGCGCGTTATTGCAGATCATAAAAAAGATGGGATATCGTGCGGCTGCCTATAAATGCGGCCCGGACTATATAGATCCGATGTTCCATCAAAAGGCGCTGGGCGTCCCGTCCAAAAACCTGGACACCTTTTTTACCGGCACGGAGGAGACGCGGAGGCTTTTTTTGAAAAACCGGGAAGACGGCGACTTCGCGGTGCTGGAGGGCGTGATGGGCCTTTATGACGGCCTGGGCGGCATCCGCGAGGAGGGCTCCTCGTACCATCTCGCGCGGGCGACCGGCACGCCCGTCATTTTGGTGGCGGACGCGAAGGGGATGGGCAGATCGCTCATCGCGATGCTCGCGGGTTTTTTGCAATACGACTCCGACCATCTGATTGCCGGCGTGATCCTCAACAGGGTGAAGGGCGGATTTTTCCAGACCATGCGTCCCATAATAGAAAGGGAGCTTGGCATAGCCGCCTTGGGATATCTCGAGGAGAAAAAAAGCCTCGGTATCGAGGGACGGCGCCTTGGGCTGCGTTTGCCGGATGAGATCGGGGAGATCCGCGGGCTGCTGAAGACGGCGGCGGAGGAGATGGAGCGGACGACGTCGGTGCAGGATATACTGCGGATCGCGAGGGACGCCCCGGAGCTGGAGGAGGGCGGAGGCCCTGATGAGGCAGATGCCGCTGATTCCCGCGAGGCTTCGCAGATAGCGGCTTATATCGGGAAAGACGCCTCCCGGCCGGTAATCGCCGTGGCAAGCGATGCGGCGTTCTGTTTTTATTATGAGGACAATCTGGAGCTGCTCGAGGAATACGGCGCGAAGCTTAGGTTTTTTTCCCCGCTCGACGACCGCCGCCTGCCTGACGGCACGGCGGGCCTGCTGCTCGGGGGCGGCTATCCCGAGCTGTACGCGGGGCGGCTGGGCGCGAACGCCGGCATGAAACAAGCGATACTTGACGCGGCAAAAGAGCGCATGCCGCTTGTCGCGGAGTGCGGCGGATTTTTATACTTGCATGAGGCGCTGCTCGACCGGGACGGACGCCGTTATCCCATGGCCGGACTTCTCCCGGGGATCTGCCGCGACACCTGCCGGCTGGTCCGCTTCGGGTATGTCGAATTGGAGGATCGCTGCGGCTATTTTCTGCCGGAGGGAGGACGCGTCAAGGGGCACGAGTTCCATTATTTTGACAGCAGCGACAACGGCGGCGGCTGTACCGCCACAAAGCCCGCCACGGGCGAGACCTATCCTTGCGTGATCTGCGGGGAACATTATTGGATGGGCTTTCCGCATTTGTATTACCCGTCCAACCCGATCTTCGCGCAATCTTTTGTAAAAAAAGCCATGAAATGGTCCCGCCGGGAGCGATAAAGGCAGAAAATGCATGCCGCGAGAAAAGGAGGGCGTGATGAAGAATTCACATCGTTTTTTTGAAAACCGCGACTGCGGATATTATCCGTGCCACGAGGGCATAGATGAATTGAACTGCCTGTTTTGCTATTGTCCGCTCTATCATATGCGCGACTGCCCCGGACATCCCTCGTTCAATGTGAAAAACGGGCGCGAGATCAAAGCCTGCTCCGGCTGCGATTTTCCGCACCGCCCGGAACATTACGAGGAGGTCGTGCGGCTGCTGAAGGAATGTTCAAGGTAACTTGATTTTAGGTATTGCATTTTTTTTAAGCCGTGTTATAATGTGGATTAGTGCTTGCGAAGATGGAAGCATAGCTCAGCCGGGATGAGCGTTCGCCTCACACGCGAAAGGTCAGGAGTTCGAGCCTCCTTGCTTCCATTTCATACAATCGCGGGGCCGCCTGCCATGAGTTGGACGGGCGGCCTTTTTTCGCGTCAAGAGCCGCGATGCCAGCCAGCCTCTAAGGGCCCCTGGCCTCCGGTTCGATTGGGGAGGCGCAGATGGACGGAATGTTATTGTTTTTCTTTAACGCCATAGGGCTGGGAGTCGGGCTCGCCATGGATGCATTTTCGGTGTCTCTGGCGAACGGGCTGGCCGAGCCCGGAATGAAACGCTCTCGAATGTGCCTGATCGCCGGCGTGTTTGCCGCGTTCCAGACCGCGATGCCGCTCATTGGCTGGCTGTGCGTCCACACGCTTGCCACGATTTTTGCGGCGTTCCAGCGGTTCATCCCATGGATCGCGCTGATACTGCTCGCCATTATCGGCGGGAAGATGCTAGTCGAGGGCGTCAGAAATAAGGGCGGGGGCGAGAGCGAAGGGGCTCCGGCGGTCGGGATCGCCGGGCTGATGGTCCAGGGCGTCGCTACTTCTATAGACGCGCTCTCGGTCGGCTTCACGATAGCGGATTATCAATGGGGCATGGCATTGGCGGAGTCGGCAGTGATCGGCATAGTGACTTTTGCCATATGCGTCGCGGGGCTTGTCCTGGGCAGGAAGTTCGGGACGAAGCTGGCGGGAAGGGCGTCCATCCTTGGCGGCGCCATCCTCATCGTGATCGGCCTTGAGATATTTTTCAAATAAACCTTCATGCCATGCAAGGGTGCCATGCCGGGGAGGACGAAAAAATGACTTTGAGAGAATTGAAGATAGGGGAAAGCGCGAAAATCACCGCGGTGGGCGGAGAGGGGGCGCTAAGGCAGCACTTCCTCGACATGGGCGTGATACCGGGAGCGGTGGTCACGCTGGAAAAACTGGCGCCGATGGGAGACCCGATGGAGCTTAGGATCCATGGATATGAGCTGACGCTTCGCCTTGCGGACGCGGAGCAGATCCAGGTCGAGGAGGCGGCATCGGAGGATGACGGAGCGGCTGCGTCCCATACACCCGGGCGCGGGAACCGAAAGGAGCATCCCGGCCTGGGCGAGGGCGGGAAATACCATGCCAAGGAGGACGAAAACCCGCTTCCTGACGGCACGGTGCTGTCGTTCGCGCTGGCCGGAAACCAGAATTGCGGCAAGACCACGCTTTTTAACCAGCTTACCGGATCGAACCAGCACGTCGGGAATTTCCCCGGCGTGACCGTCGACCGCAAGAGCGGCGCGATACGCGGACACGAGGATACGCAAGTCACGGATCTGCCTGGGATCTATTCCCTCTCGCCGTATAGCAGCGAGGAGATTGTCTCCCGGCAGTTCATCCTGAATGAGAAGCCTGCTGGCATCATAAATATCGTGGATGCGACGAACATAGAGCGGAACCTGTATCTTACCATGCAGCTTATGGAGCTGGACGTGCCGATGGTGCTGGCATTGAACATGATGGACGAGGTCAGGGGGAACGGCGGGTCGGTCTATATAAACGAGATGGAGTCCATGCTGGGGATACCTGTCGTGCCGATCTCCGCCGCGAAGAACGAGGGCATCAACGAGCTGGTCGGCCATGCCATCCACGTGGCAAAATACCAGGAACGCCCGCTGAGGACGGATTTTTGCGAGGAGAGCGAGAATGGCGGCGCGGTGCACCGCTGCCTCCACGGCATCATGCATCTTATAAACGACCATGCCGAGGCGGCGGGCATCCCGGTGCGGTTCGCGGCCACGAAGCTGGTGGAGGGCGACGGGCGCGTCCTCTCCGCGCTGGCCCTCTCGGAGAACGAGTGCGAGATGCTGGAGCATATCATATCGCAGATGGAGCAGGAGCGCGGGCTGGATCGGGCAGCAGCCATCGCGGACATGCGTTTTTCTTTTATACAGAAACTGGTGGCGGCCTGCGTGGTGAAGCCGCACGAGAGCAGGGAGCGCGAGCGGAGCCGCAGGATAGACGCCGTACTCACCGGAAAATATACCGCCATCCCGGTATTCATCGGAATCATGGCGCTCGTGTTCTGGCTGACTTTTAACGTGATAGGCGCATGGCTGCAGGGGCTGCTGGAGTCCGGAATCGCCTGGCTGACGGAGAAGGCGGCTGCGCTGCTGGAGGTCTGGGGCGTGAACAGCGTGCTGCGCTCGCTGGTGGTAGACGGCATTTTTACCGGCGTGGGGAGCGTGCTGAGCTTCCTGCCGCTGATAGTGATCTTGTTTTTCTTCCTGTCGCTGCTGGAGGATACCGGGTACATGGCGCGCGTGGCTTTCGTCATGGACAAGCTGCTGCGCAAGATCGGACTCTCGGGACGCAGCATAGTGCCCATGCTGGTGGGATTCGGCTGTACGGTGCCGGGCGTGATGGCGAGCCGGACGTTGCCGTCCGAGCGCGACCGCAAGATGACGATACTTTTGACGCCGTTCATGAGCTGCACGGCGAAGCTGCCGATATATGGATTTTTTACTGCGGCTTTTTTCCCGAAACATCGCGCCATCGTGATGGTCGCGCTGTATTTCGGCGGTATCGTTATGGCCATACTGATGGCCCTGCTGCTGAAGGGGAGCCTGTTCAAGGGAGAGGCGGTGCCGTTCGTGATGGAGCTGCCCAACTACCGGCTGCCGGGCGCGAAAAACGTGGCGAGGCTGCTCTGGGAAAAGGCGCGAGACTTCCTGCACAGGGCGTTCACGGTAATCTTTGTCGCCACGATCGTAATATGGTTCTTGCAGAACTTCGACCCCAGGCTGAACCTGGCCGCGGATCCGAAAGACAGCATGCTGTCGATGGCCGCCGGGGCGATTGCCCCGCTGTTTGGCCCGCTTGGATTCGGCGACTGGCGTATCTCCACGTCGCTTATCGCCGGGTTCATGGCGAAGGAGAGCGTAGTGTCCACGCTGAACGTCCTGTTTGGCGGGACGGCGCTTGGCACGGTCCTGACGCCGCTATCGGCGCTGTCGCTATTGGTCTTCTGCCTGCTGTACACGCCCTGCGTGGCCGCCATCGCCTCCATCAAAAGGGAGCTGGGCGGAAAATGGGCGGCAGTCGTGGTCGTCTGCCAATGCGCCGTTGCCTGGTGCTGCGCGTTCCTGGTACATTGCGTGGGAAGCCTCCTTGGGATGGCGTGAACTGCACGGCAGCGGAGCAATCCGCGGGCTTTCATTTATGGCGATGCCCCGCTTGCTGGGAATGCGGGTTTTGTCTCAAATAAAGGATATCCCGCGGGCCCTGTCAGGTGACGCGCGTCATTCCCAGATGACCGGGGTCGGGCGGTTGGGTGAGAAGACGTCCTCCGCCCTGAACAGGTCGTCCAGTTTGCGGTCGCCGTCCTCCCCGGCGGCGATATCCATCCACATCCTGTATCCGTCCAGGTTGCGGCGCCCCTGGCGCAGGAAATCATCGTCCAGCTGTACCCAGTATTGCGCGGAATATACGTTGCAGAAATAGTCGAATCCCAGCGATTTCAAGTACATGAAACGCTCGTTGTCACGCGTGTAGGGATGCCAGTCGGACACGTCCGCGCCGAATGGGAACAGTATGATGTCCGTCGGCCCTATCAGAGGCTCGACTTCCGCTTCCCATTTGTCGCAGTCGGCCTTGAACCTGTCATAGGAGATGTTCCCTAAGTCGCGGTGCCCCCAGCTGTGCGAGGCCAGCTCCCATCCGTTGTCGCGAAGGCATTGCGCGACTGCCGACGCGGCCCGGCAGTCCGCCTCGTAGTCGGGGTTCGTTTCGCGATAGGAAGCGGCGGTGCGGTAGCCTAGGATGCCCTGGTAGCCGGTAAAGGCGATGACGGCCCTCGCGCCTTTATACGAAAAGTCGGGATGCTCCTGGATAAAATCCTCCAGTATGGGGACCAGGTCGTATGAGCCGACCGATATCGTCCCGTCATCCATGACCATCTCGCATGCCGGCTTGCCGTCGTCGCCTATGACCATGCGGCGGGCGAACCCGTCGTCCTCCATGTATTCGTAGTAGCAGACGTCGTCCTGCGACATGACGCAGGCCTTCTTTCCTGGCGGGAGCAGTATCTCCTGACTCGTCATTTTTCCGTTCTTCACGACAGCCATATCATGCATGCGCACGAGGACGAACCCTTTCTCATACATCGAATCGAGGATTTTCAGGAACTCGTCCCTGGTGGTCATGACCTGGTTGTAGCCGCTCTCCTCGGCATCTCCGTCAAATGCCTTCGACTCGTCGATTACCAGCGAGTGGAAAAAAACGTGCGTGACCTCCGATATGTCGACCGGCTGCAGGGTCTGTTTTACCGATTCGTATTCTGCGACGGCGTCGGCAAGCCTTTCGTCCGATCCGTAAGACGGCGCGTCCCGCAGCAGGGATATGGCGGCGTCATAATCGTATCCGGCGGCCAGGATCGAGGCTTCTTCGAGAATCTCGTCCGCAGAGGGGCCAGCCACGGGATCTCCCTGCGCGTCCGCGCCGCTTTCAGGCCCGCCCGGGGCGTCCGTATCGCCAATGGCTGATCCGCCGTTTCCGGAGCTGGCCGTATTTCCCGCGTCCGCGTCGCTTACGTCTGCCATTGAGCCGGAATCTCCCGCCGCGTCCGGACTATCCGTACCGGATTCATCGGAATCAGGCACGCCGGAGGATCCGTCACCGGCGGCCTGCTCCGTTGCTTCATGCGCCGCCGTGATTGACGACCACGCGAAATAAACGCCCGCTCCGAGGAGTACCGCGATGGAAAGCCATATGATTATATGGTAAACACGCGCCTTGCGCCTTGTGCGCGTCCGCTCTTTTGCGCCGGCGCGCCCGGATTCATTTTTACTGTTTTCTTTCATGATATCTTCCCCGATTATTGATGATAATTGCTACAAGGATTATAGATGATTTGGCGGGGGTTGTAAAGCGTCCATCAAGACTCTCGCCGCGCAGCGGGGCGTAAACTGATTGCGAATGCGGGGCGGCCTTGAGCAGCAACGAAAAAATTTCCCCCAAGGAAAATCAAAACTTTACAACCGCCATAAACAGTGCTAGAATAATCCCTAAGGTCATTGCGACAATAAGCGCCGGGTTCCGGCGCGAAAAATAAAAGGAGGAAAACACCAATGCCCAGAGCAAAACAGTCAATGGATGGCAATACCGCCGCCGCTTACGTGGCATACGCCTTCACGGAAGTGGCCGGCATCTATCCCATCACACCGTCTTCTCCGATGGCCGACACGGTAGACCAGTGGTCGGCAGCAGGCCAGAAGAACATCTTCGGAAACACCGTCAGGGTCGTGGAGATGGAGTCCGAGGGCGGCGCCGCCGGCACCGTGCACGGTTCGCTCGCCGCGGGCGCGCTGACCACCACGTTTACCGCGTCCCAGGGATTATTGCTCATGATCCCCAATATGTACAAGATTGCAGCGGAGAACCTGCCGAGCGTATTCCATGTGTCGGCGCGTACCGTTTCCAGCCACGCGCTGAACATCTTCGGAGACCATAGCGACGTATATGCGTGCCGCCAGACCGGTTTCGCGATGCTCGCCGAGACGAACCCGCAGGAGGTCATGGATCTGGCTCCTGTCGCGCATCTTGCAGCCATCGAGGGGAAGGTGCCTTTTATCAACTTCTTCGACGGCTTCCGCACGAGCCACGAGATCCAGAAGATTGAAAAATGGGACTACGAGGATCTCAAGGAGATGTGCCCGATGGATGCTGTGGACGAATTCCGCGCCCACGCGCTCAATCCCGAGCATCCGTCGGCGCGCGGATCGCACGAGAACGGCGATATCTTTTTCCAGCACCGCGAGTCCTGTAACAGTTTCTATGACGCGCTCCCGGCGGTCGTAGAGAAATACATGAAGAAAGTCAATGAAAAGCTCGGCACGGATTATGGCCTTTTCAATTATTATGGTGCTCCCGACGCGGACCGCGTGATTATCGCGATGGGCAGCATATGCGACGTCGCCGAGGAGGTCATCGACTATCTGACAGCCAAGGGAGAGAAGGTCGGCCTGGTCAAGGTCCGCCTGTACCGCCCGTGGTCTTCCGAAGCGCTCCTCAAGGCGATTCCGGCCACCGCGAAGAAGATCGCGGTCCTCGACCGCACGAAAGAGCCCGGCTCTCTCGGAGAGCCCCTCTACCTCGACGTGGCCGCGACTCTGCGCGAGGCTGGCAAGAACGACGTCATCCTCACCGGAGGCCGCTACGGGCTCGGTTCAAAGGATACGCCGCCGTCTTCCGTTTTCGCGGTGTTCACGGAGCTGGAGAAGGACGACCCCAAGCCGCGATTCACGATCGGCATCGTGGACGATGTGACGAACCTGAGCCTGCCCGAGGTGAAGCCCGCGCCGATTACGAGCGCGCCGGGTACCAAGGAGTGCAAGTTCTGGGGCCTTGGCGGAGACGGCACGGTCGGCGCGAACAAGAATTCGACCAAGATTATCGGCGACCACACAGACAAATATATCCAGGCATACTTCCAGTATGACTCGAAAAAGACGGGCGGCATCACCATCTCGCATCTGCGTTTTGGCGACAACCCGATCAAGAGCCCTTATTACATCAACCAGGCGGACTTCGTGGCTTGCCACAACCCCGCTTACGTGACGCAGGGCATGAAGATGGTCCAGGACGTCAAGCCGGGCGGCGTATTCATGATAAACTGCCAGTGGTCGGACGAGGAGCTGGATTACCACCTTAACGCGGAGGCGAAGAAGTACATCGCCGACAACAACATCCAGCTGTATACGATTAACGCCATCGACAAGGCTATCGAGATCGGCATGGGCAAGAGGACCAATACCATCCTCCAGTCCGCTTTCTTCAAGCTCGCGGATGTCATGCCCATAGACGAGGCAGTGGAGTACATGAAGCAGGCGGCGAAGAAGTCCTATTCGAAAAAGGGCGACGCCGTAGTAGAGATGAACTACAAGGCTATAGATGCCGGAGTCGACGCGGTTCACAAGGTGGAGGTGCCGGAATCATGGAAGAATCCTGCTCCGGATGCCCCGAAGCCCGAGAGGACCGGGCGTCCAGAGGTCGTGAAGCTGGTGAACGACCTGTTAGAGCCCATCTCCAAGATGGACGGAGACAGCCTGCCGGTATCCGCGTTCAAGGGCATGGAAGACGGCCAGTTCGTGACGGGAGCCTCCGCGTATGAGAAGCGGGGCACCGCGGTCACCGTCCCCGAGTGGGATGCCGAGAAATGCATCCAGTGCAATAATTGCGCTTTCGTCTGCTCGCATGCGACCATCCGCCCGTTCCTCCTGAGCGACGGCGAGGCAAAGGCGGCTCCGGCGGACATTAAGCTGGCGGACATGAAGCCCAAGGCCGGCGGATATAAATATACCATGAGCGTTTCCCCGCTTGACTGCATGGGATGCGGCGAGTGCATCACGGTCTGCCCTACGGCCGCCATCAAGATGGTGCCGCAGGAGTCGCAGGCCGCTCAGCAGCCGGTGTTCGACTACCTCGTTGCGAACGTGGGCAAAAAGGATATCGGCTTGTCGGATCTTACGCCCAAGGGCAGCCAGTTCAACCAGCCGCTGCTTGAGTTCTCCGGCTCGTGCGCGGGCTGCGCGGAGACGAGTTACGCGAGGCTCATCACCCAGCTGTTCGGCGAGCAGATGTATATCTCTAACGCGACAGGATGCTCCTCCATATGGGGCAACCCGGCTGCCACGTCGCCTTATACGGTGAACAAGGACAGCAAGAAGGGTCCCGCCTGGTCGAATTCGCTGTTTGAGGATAACGCGGAGCACGGCCTGGGCATGGAGATCGGCCAGAAATATATCCGCGAGATGGCCATCGCCTCCGCAAAGGCCAGCGCGGAATCCGGCAATGCCAGCCAGGAGCTGAAGGACGCGTTCGCGAAGTTCATGGAGACCAAGGACAACACCAGGGAGAACGTCGCGCCCACGGCGGCTCTTATCGCGGAGCTTGAAAAGGCCGCGGCGAGCGGATGCCCGGATGCAAAGGCGGCTCTGGAGAAAAAAGACTTCCTCGGCAAGAAGTCCGTTTGGATTTTCGGCGGAGACGGCTGGGCTTATGACATAGGCTTTGGCGGGTTGGATCACGTATTGGCGAGCGGAGAGAATGTTAACGTCATGGTATTCGATACAGAGATGTATTCGAACACCGGCGGCCAGGCTTCCAAGGCCTCGAATATCGGCGAGGTGTGCCAGTTCGCCGCCGCAGGTAAGGAGATTGGCAAGAAGTCGCTCTCCGAGATAGCCATGAGCTATGGCTATGTTTACGTGGCACAGATTGCGCTTGGCGCGAACCCTGCCCAGGCGGTCAAGGCCATCGCGGAGGCTGAGGCTTACAACGGCCCTTCGCTCATCATCGGCTACGCTCCCTGCGAGCTGCACGGCATCGCCAAGGGAGGCATGAACCATTGCCAGGATGAGATGAAGAAAGCCGTGGCTTCCGGCTACTGGAATTTGTTCTCGTTCAATCCGGCCCTCAAGGCGGAAGGCAAGAATCCGTTCACGCTGACCTCGAAAGAAGGAGACGGCACTTATCAGGATTTCCTGAACAACGAGGCAAGGTACACCCGCCTCATCAAGCCGTTCCCGGAGCGCGCGGAGCGTCTCTTCAAGGAATCCGAGGATGCCGCGAAGGCGCGTTACGAGCATCTGCAGAGATTGGTAGAGCTGTATAAATAATATTTGAAACTGACATCCTCCGGGGTTTCCCCGGAGGATGGTTATAATGCTCTCTCGCGGTCGTTATGACGTGTGCCATAATGGCCGCGAGAGGGCATTATCCCCCCAAGGAGGACGTTATGCGACAGATAGAAGATTGGTTCAGGAGGCCGGCGAAGAGGCCGGCGCCGGAGCCTGCGCAGCCACAGCCCGGTTTCAATGATGCCCGCGTGCCGGAGCCGCCAAGGCCGGAGCCGCCGAGGCCAGAACCGATTAGGCCGGAGCCGCCAAGGCCGGAGCCGCCGAGGCCAGAACCGATTAGGCCGGAGCCGCCGAGACCGGAGCCGCCGAGGCCGGAGCCGCCGAGACCGGAGCCGCCGAGGCTAGAACCGATTAGGCCGGAACCGCCGAGGCCAGAACCGCCTAGACCGGAGCCGCCAAGGCCTGGAACGCCGCCGCCGAGGGCTGCCGTTGATCCGATGCCCGCTCCCGGATTCGGGCCGGCTCTGGTTCCGCCGGCGCAGGACTGGGCTCAGCCGGCGCCTCCCGAGCCGCCAAGGGTCCGGCCTTCCTATGACCCGGCATTGGAGCCGCGCATTTCTTCCAAGCCCGCGCCGGATATTGTGGGCATCTCCGAGAAGATAGCGACAAATGCCGCGGGCGTGCTTTCCGATATGGATCAGGAGGACATCCTCCTGCGGCAGATAGACGAGTTCCGTGAGAAGGCCCGCCAGCTGCAGCAGCTCATGGACAGCCGCGAATCAAAAGCCAGGGAGCTCCAGGGCGTGGTAGAGGAGCGCAGTGCAAAGGCCGGGGAGCTCGACGACCTTATCAGGGTCCGGCAGGACGAGGCCGACAGAATAATGCACAGCGTCTCGGATCAGATCGGCTCAATGTCGCGGGACCTGTCCGACAAGGTAGCAGGCCTGAACGATAATATAACGCAGAATATCGCCCGCGAACTGGGCAATACGGCGGACAGGACCCTCCAGGCAGTGGAGGCCGCCGCGCAGCAGATTGACCAGAACACGCAGAGCCTGGAAGGCCTGAAAGAACAGATATCGGAGCAGCTGGCGCAGCTGGGAAGCTCGGATCGTCTGGAGGAGTTTTCGTCCGATATGAAGGCCGGCATGACCGACGTGCGGTCTGGCATGACAGATATGCGGACCGGCATCACGGACGTCCAGACCGGCATCACGGGCATGCAGTCGGGTCTTACGGACGTGCAATCCGGGATTAACGGCGTCCAGACCGGCATCACGGATATGCAGTCCGGCATGACAGATATGCAGACCGGAGTGACAGACGTAAAGGCCGGCATGACCGAGATGAACACGCAGATAAGCCAGCTGCGCACAGACATCGCCGACAAGATTCACGCGGAAGACGTCAAATGCTACCGTAACATCCAGGCATCCATGGACGAGCAGACCAAGAAGATCGCCGAGGACGACGAGAAGACGCGGCAGCATGTCACATCGCAGATAGACGAGCTGCAGTCGTCCATGCACCGCCAGTCGATATTTTCCATCATATCCCTTGCCATGTCGGCGGTCAGTATCATAGGGATAGTCGGGATACTGGCGTTCATGCTCCTCTTCTAGCGAGAGGCACGGGGAGCGTTGAAACGGCCGGGAGCATGCGGCGTCTGCCGTGAGGGCGGCGGCCGGCAGCGGGGTAGAAAAAATGACCGAGGAGACCACGCGCCCAGTCTGGGTCGTAGGCCACAAGAATCCGGACACCGATTCGATATGCGCGGCGATCGCGTATGCCGCGCTCAAAAACCAGACCGAGGATGACCGCTTCGAGCCGAAGCGGGCGGGAAACATGAATAGCGAGACCGCCTACGTCCTGGACTATTTCGGCGTAGAGCCGCCGGAGCCAGTGCAGGACGCGGGCGCGCAGGTCAAGGATCTGGACGTGCGCCGTACGGCGGGCGTCCGCGAGGGGATTACGCTCAAAAAAGCCTGGGAGCTCATGCAGACCGAGCGCGTCGCGACGCTGCCGGTCGTGAACGGGGATGGCAAGCTGATCGGCGTCATAGGCGACAATGACATCGCCATGAGCTACATGGAGATCTCGAACCGGGAGTGCCTCTCGCAGTCGAGGCCCAGGTATCGCAACATCGTAGAAACGCTGAACGGCACGCTGCTTACCGGCAACGAGCATGGTTTTTTTCTGCACGGCAAGGTGGAGGTGGCCGCCGGGGCCAAGGAACGCGTCGAGGAATACATAGCGAGGGACGATCTCGTGATTCTTAGCGACCGCGAGGAGATGCAGCGACGTTCGCTGGAGCTGGACGTAAGCTGCATGGTGGTCTGCGGCGGCACTCAGGTCTCGCAGGAGATACTGGAGATGGCCAGGGGCAGGGACTGCGTGCTCATCTCTACGCCGTATGACGCGTTCACTACGGCCAGGCTCATAAACCAGAGCATGCCGATAAAGGCCGTAATGAGGAAAAAGGGTCTCGTCACTTTCGAGACCGAGGACTACGCGGACGACATCAGGGAGGTGATGTCCCGCGAGCGCCACCGCGACTTCCCGGTATTGGACGAAAATGGCGGCTACGTGGGCATGATTTCGCGGCGGAGCCTGCTGAACATGAAAAAGAAGCGCCTGATTCTTGTCGACCACAATGAGAAGTCCCAGGCTGTGGATGGCATAGGCGGCGCCGAGATATTGGAGATAATAGATCACCACAGGCTTGGCAGCCTGGAGACGGCGTCTCCGGTTCTTTTCAGGAATCAGCCGCTGGGTTCCACGAGTTCCATCATTTGGCAGATGTATCAGGAAAAAGGCGTGGTCCCCGATTCGAAGATAGCGGGGCTGCTCTGCGCGGCGATCATCTCTGACACGCTGATGTTCCGTTCGCCTACCTGCACCGCTTTTGACAGGCAGGCTGCCGCGGATCTCGCGCGTATTGCCGGCATTGACATCGAGGAGTTTGCCAGCAACATGTTCCGCGCCGGCAGCGATTTTGGAAATAAGGACATAGAGGAGATATGCGGGCTCGACTTCAAGACGTTCGTCGAGGGTGAGACGGCCTTTGGAGTGAGCCAGATCAGCGCGATGAGCTCGCTCGACCTGGCGGACGTGAAGAGCCGCGCCTTGGGCTACATTGACACGATGCTGGTGGAGCGCAGGCTGGACATGGTATTCGTGCTGCTTACGGACATATTGCAGGAGCAGTCCGAGGTCCTCTGCGCGGGAGACGGCGCGGCGAGGCTCATCTCCCAGGCTTTCCACGATATTGGATCCCGGGATGCCGATGCCAGGGAGGCGGGCTGCTTCATCCTCCCGGGAGTCGTCTCGCGTAAGAAGCAGTTTATTCCGCCGCTGATGGAGGCCATGGCGGCGGACGCATAGGAGGCAATGATGACTCTGGAGCAGTGCTATGCCGCCTTCGGCGGCAGTTATGAGGATATAAAGGGGCGTCTCGGAAACGACGCCCTGATAGAGCGGTTCGCAAGGAAATTTTTAAACGATGGGAACTTTGCGAAGTTGCGCGACTCGATAGAGGCCGGCGACTACGGCGAGGCATTCCGCGCCGCCCACACGCTAAAGGGCGTCTGCCAGAACTTGAGCTTCCAGCGGCTGGCCGCTTCCTGCGGCGAGCTGACCGAGGAGCTGCGCCATTACGAGACGGAGCCGGTAGATGCCGGCAGGGCCGGCTCTCTTTTGGATACCGTATCGGAGGATTACGCGCTGGTCGTGGATTCTCTCGGGCTGCTCGATGGATAGCCATTGGCAAGCCACGCCGGACTTTGATGGACATTGACAGGGACGGACATTATGACAGAACAGGAAAAAACACTTCGGGAACAGGGATTCACCCACGACCAGATCGCCGAGATAGTCGAGGGCGGGAAAGAGCAGGTCGATACGTCCGTATATGCTAAAAAAGAATTCCTCGCGATCCAGATGCGCCAGATTCGTCTGGGACTCTCCCAGGGTCTTGACGTGGGGAAATATGCCAGACCCGAATATGACTGGTTTCAGATGGAGGAGATCCGCAAGGGCCTCTTAGGCGGCGTGAACGTAGATCTTTTCGCGGATCCGTCCATTCCGTATGACAAGATGCGCCAGATTCGATGGGGGCTTTGCGACGGGCTGGATCTCTCAGGCTTCAAGCACCTGGAAGTCGGCATATTGCGCGAGCTGCGGCTCGCCATACACGACAAGGTCAGCATCGTCTCCTACATCAGCGCGGGCTATGACGAGGAGCAGCTGGAGGCGATTCGCGAGGCTTTGTGCAAGGGAATCGACATCGCCCAGTATCTGGACAAGTCTTACCGGGGCATCTCGCTAAAGGAGATTTTCCTGGGCCTGGAGCACGGGGTCGACGTCTCCTCCTACGCCAAGCCCGAATACTGCTGGCAGCAGATGCGCGAGCTGCGGCTGGGATTAGAGTCACGGGTTGACATAAATAGATATAAAAATCCCTATTATGGCTGGCAGCAGATGCGCCAGATCCGCCTGGGGCTGGAGGCTGCCCAGGACGTGTCATATTTCAGCAGCTTCAAATATACCGCGTCCGAGATGGAAAAGCGGCGGCTGGCATTGCAGGAAAATCCCGCGCTGGCCTACATCCGCGAGGACGAGCCGCACGTCCAGGTCGACCTTACCGACAGATGCCGCATAGAGATATCCGAGGATCAGACGCAGGCCTTTCTCCAGATTATCGGCGATTCCTCCGGCCTGGGGCGCGCCGACATACTGAAGGCGCTGGGCCATATGGGCATCGCCTACGGCGTGCAATATGATAAGATAGACGAGATCGCGCACGGCAACGTATTCAGGAAGCCGGTGCTTATCGCGCAAGGCCTGCCGGCAAGGCACGGCGACGACGGATATTATGAATACTTTTTCCGCACCGAGGTGGCCCGCACCCCGAAGCAGCTCCCGGGCGGAGACGTCGACTATCACGACGTCGAATGGTTCGAGACCGTGAAAAAAGGCCAGAACCTTGCGGTATACCACGCCGCGACCGATGGCGAGGATGGAATGACCGTCCTGGGAGAGCCCATCCCTGCCAGACGCGGCAGGGAGGAATGCATACTCACCGGCACCGGCTTCGAGCGGCGTTCGGACGAAAAGACATACCGCGCGACTAAGACCGGCATTATCTCGCTTCATGGGACGAACCTCGAAGTATCAGACCTCATCATAATGGACGAGGTGAACCTGGCCACAGGGGATCTGATTTTCGATGGCAACGTATTGATCCGCGGCAACGTCGGCAGCGGCGCCAAGATTCGCGCGGGGGCTGACCTTGTGATCGAGGGCTTTGTAGAGGCCGCGCAGATCGAATGCAAGGGCAACGTCCTTTTGCACCAGGGAATGAACGGCGGCGGCACCGGATACATCTATGCCAGGGGCGACATCGTCGGGTGCTTTTTCGAGGCCGCCACGTTAAAGGCGGAGGGCAACATCCAGGGCGACTACTTCCTGAATTGTGACATAGCCACCCATGCCATGCTAAATGTCACCGGAAAAAAAGGCACGCTCGCGGGGGGCAAGGTGTACGCGGAGCGGGGAATGCGCGCCCATGACCTGGGCAACCACATGTCGCTGCCCACCAGGATAAAGATCGGCATGGTCGAGCGGCTGGCCGAGCGGGAGAGCGAGATTGACGCCCAGATAAGGAACGTCAGCGTCGAGCTGTGCACGCTGGGCAACTCGCACCACGAATTCCAGGTAAAATATCCGCCCGAGGTGCGCAACGCGATGCCTATATACCGCAAGATCGAGGCCGCCGTCTACACCAAGGAAAAAGAGATGGAGCAGCTCATGGCCAAAAGGCAGGAGCTCGAGGAGGAAAAAAAGCACGTCAACTCCGTCCAGGCCGTCATAGACTGCCACCTGTACGAGGGAGTGACTTTCGAGGTAGACGGTTCGCACTGGCGTTCCAAGGATCTCCTAGCCGTCACTGTCAGGCGCGAGGGAAAGCACGTGGTCGCCCACGCGACGTGACCGGCGTCTCGAGCCGTTGCATGTATCGGCGGAATTATTTGAGACGGGATAATACGGCGATGTTTATTCCAGAGGCGGCATACCGTGGCGGGGGTGTAGAAGATGGGTCTGTTAGATGACAAGGTATGCATGATAACCGGCGCGAGCAGGGGGATTGGGCTGGAGACGGTGCGCCGTTTCGCGCAGGAGGGAGCCGTCGTCTATGGGAATGCCAGAACCGAGGGTATCCTGGATGATGAATACCGTGATTTAAGCGAGCGTTATCATACGCCGGTCATTCCGCTCTACTTCGATGTGACGGACTCCGAAGCTGCTAGGAGGGCGTTCGTCCGGATAAAAAAGGAACGGCACAGGCTGGACGCGCTTGTAAACAATGCGGGAATTATGCGGGATAGCATGATAGGCATGATAGATTATGGCATCATGAAAGATGTCTTCGATGTCAATGTTTTTGCCGTAATCGACATGATACAGTATGCCGCGAAGATTATGGGAATCCAGGGAGGCGGTTCTATTATCAACCTTTGCAGTATAGTTGGCGTCGAGGGCGCGGCGGGGCAGATGGTCTATTCCGCATCTAAAGGGGCGGTGGCCGCTTTGACGAAGTCAGCATCCAAAGAACTCGCCGGCCGTGGGATCCGGGTAAACGCCGTGGCTCCCGGGCTGGTCGATACCGACATGCTCAATGCGATTGGCGAGATGAAAATAGAAGAGAACCTGTCGCACGTCCGCATGGGCCGGCTGGGAGAACCAGCCGATGTAGCGGGCGTAATTGCTTTCTTGGCATCAGATATGGCCGGATATGTTACCGGAGAGATTATCGGAATTGACGGGGAGATGCAGGTATAGGGAGATAAGATAAAATGACAAATCTTGAAAAGTACAACAAGGCGTTTACCGCGGCGTTGGAGATAACGGAGGATCAATTGCCGGGGCTTCGCTATCAAAGCATAGGGAACTGGGATTCGGTGGGCCATATGCGGCTGATATCAGAACTTGAGGAGGCTTTCGATATTATGCTGGGCACGCTGGATGTCATTGACCTCAGCTCTTACGAGAAGGGAAAAGAGATTCTCGCCAAAGAGGAATACGGGGTAGCATTTTGACAGGCCGGGCCGATGCGGACGATCTTCCGAAGGCGAGGAGGACAATATACTCGTTATACATCAAGCGTCTTTTAGATATATTGCTTAGCGGCGCCGCTTTGGTTGTTCTATCGCCGGTGTTCATCATAGTGAGCGTCCTAGAGCTGGTATTTCACGGCAGGCCGATATTCTACTGCACGGATCGTCCGGGAAAGGACGGAAAGATTTTCCGCCTCTATAAATTCCGCAGCATGACGAACGAGAGGGGAGCGGATGGATATTTGCTGCCTGAATCGCGGCGCATCACGAGATTTGGCCGATTCATCAGGAAGACCTCGATTGACGAGCTGCCAGAGCTGTTCAATATCTTCAAAGGCGATATGAGCATAGTGGGGCCCAGGCCGCTGCTGGTGGAATATATGCAGTACTACAGCCCGAGGCACGCGATGCGGATGGCGGTCCGGCCGGGGCTTGCGCTAGGCATGCTGTCAAAACCTGACGGCTGCGACTGTACCTGGCGGGAACAGTTTGAGAACGATATCTGGTATATTGAAAATATCAGCCTGATTACGGATATTCGGATGATTTTCGCCATCTTGAGGATGGTATTCCAGGCGAGCGACGTCAGGGCTGATGATACAAGGGTGCCGTTTGACGGCAAGAATCTGGACGAAACCAGGAGCAGGGAAGAAGCAGGAAAAAATATACATTTTGACAGTTTGGAGAAGCAGGGATGAACGCGGCAATTACATGTAGAATATTTTATTGCACCTTATACGATTGCATGGGAAAGTGGTATAGGTGCTTGCCATGAGAAAGCCTGGCGCTACTTTGGGAATATTTGGCGCGGGAGGATTGGGAAGAGAAGTAAATATAATCGCGAGAAAAATAAATAATATTGATAATCGATGGGAAAAGATTATTTATATTGACGATGATGAAAGTATAACTGATGTCCTCGGCGTGCCTGTATATATGTTTAACAAGTCATTGCAGCTATTCCCGAATCTTGAGGTCACTATCGCCATAGGCGAGCCATCGACCAGGGAAAAAGTGTACAATAAGGTAAAGGATGCCGGTATAGGACTAGCCACTTTGATTCACCCGGGAGTATACGTTGACGAAAGTACCCGGATTGGCGAGGGAACAACCATCTGTAATGGCGTAAATTTAACGTCGTGCATCGAGATTGGCGATAACGTGTATGTTCAGCCTCATGCAATTATTGGCCATGATGTGCGTATCGGCCGCCATAGCGTGGTGGGAGGAGAGACTCACACATCAGGCAATGTAAAGATTGGCGAGCGCGTGTTCATTGGTTTTTTGGCCGGAATACTTCAAGGTTTGAGCGTTGGGGACGATGCGGAGATTTCAGCCGGTTCTATTGTTTTTCGCGATATAGAGCCGGGCATGATTGTTATGGGTAATCCGGCAAGAGTGATTGGTAAAAATGAAGGTCGCGGTGTCTTTTCACGGAAAAGCCATGACAGCTGACATGTCAATTTAGAAGGGCGGTGGCACGATGGCGAAGAGGGCGTTATTTGTCGCGACGGTGGGCCGCTTTTTCGGCTTCGAGAGAAATGATATCAAGATACTGCAGTCTATGGGGTATGAGGTCCACTGCGCAGCGAACTTTTCCCTGTCCGGGGAGGACGACTTCAGGGCTGACGGCATCGTCAGGCATCAGGTTGATTTTGCCAGATCTCCTCTGTCAAGGACAAACCTGACGACATATAGGGAGATCAGAGAGCTGCTGAGGGAGATCCCATTTGATTTGGTTCACTGCCATACGCCGATGGGCGGGGTTATCGCCAGGGTTGCCGCGAGGAGATATCGCAAGAAGGGAACGAAGGTCATCTACACGGCGCATGGCTTCCATTTTTTCAAGGGCGCGCCGCTTATAAATTGGCTTTTTTATTATCCTGTTGAGTGGATTTTAGCGCATTGGACGGACGTGCTGATTACTATCAACAGAGAAGATTACAGGCTGGCGAGAAAACATATGCACGCGCGCAGTGTAGAATATATCCCCGGGGTCGGAATCGACATGGACAAATTCTCGCAGGGCGAGGTCAGCGTCGAAGAGAAACGCAGGGAATTGGGGCTGTCGGACGGCGATATCGCCTTGCTATCCGTCGGGGAGTTGTGTGAGAGAAAAAACCATGAAATAGTGGTACGCGCCATCGGCAGGCTCCGCGACCCGCATGTCAAGTATTTTATTTGCGGCACCGGGGTTTTGCGGGAAAAATTGTCCCGGACCATACGGGAGCTGGGCTTGGAAGGCCAGGTGTTTTTGCTGGGATTCCGGACGGATATCTCGGAGTTGTGCCAGTCTTGCGATATTTTTGTATTTCCTTCCATCCAGGAGGGCCTCCCGGTGGCATTGATGGAGGCGATTGCCTGCAGATGCCCCGTGGTCTGTTCGCAAATACGGGGGAATACTGATTTAGTTCCAGATCGGGATTTGCTATTCGATCCGCACGATGCCGAGTCAGTAGCCCGATGTATCAGGCATGCGGCCGGCAAGGATTTCTCCGAGGCGACGTCCCGCCTTTATGAGAGGTTGAAGGAATATGATTCGGGGAATGTCTCCGATATGATGCGTGCCGAATATCGTCAGGCGCTGGGCATCTCCCCGGATTCATCTGGGGGGGGCCGGAGTTTGATTGAGAAAATGGCAATCCTCGGGGAACTCGGAGTGGATAGGCCGTCATACGTGCTGCTTTCTGTAGGGGAGCTGAACGGCAACAAGAATCAAGAGACTGTCATCAGAGCCCTTGGGGAGATGCCCGGGGATGACGTGATTTACCTGATTGCGGGCGAGGGCCCTCTAGAGGACAGGCTCCGCGAGGTGGTAAGGGAGCTTGGTTTAGAGGGACGGGTATTTCTGCTCGGGTTTCGGACGGATGTGGGACGCCTTTATTGCCTTGCGGATGTCTTTGCGCACGTCTCGTTAAGGGAGGGACTCGGGATGGCTCCCTTGGAGGCCATGGCTAATGGGCTGCCGCTAGTATCGACTTACAGGGGCGGCATGAAGGATTACACGCTCGACGGCGTCACGGGTGTTTGCGTGAAAGATCCGCAGAGCGCGGATGAAGTGCGGGCCGCGATTTCCTCAGTTTTGGAAAGTCATGACATTTATTGCAGCGTGAACCGGTCGATTTCCAGGATGTTCCGGCTGGAAAGGACCGCGTCTATCATGAGGAGGATATATGGGAATCTAGCTTGAATTTATCCATGGAGAACCTCTGCTAGTAAGCCCCCGGGACGGGCACATGGGAATCGGTCGATACCCCCGCCTCTACAATGCGTAGAGACCGCACTCGCTATCCCAGCACGACCCTGCATGCCTTTCTGTAGCATCCGACCCCGTATTTTAAAACATTTTTGACCCGTGTGTATTTGAAAGCATCCGTGTATTGCCGCTCGTCGATCTGCCCTATGGCATCCCGGCACGCCGCGTCCAGATCCCCATCGCCAGCGTATTTCATCTCGATGACGATGCCAGTCTCCCCGTCCTCAGACTTTGCAAGGATGTCGGCGAACCCATTTCCAGCCTCACGGTTGGAGACGACTCCCATGCGGTCGCTTGCCACCAGGACTCCCAGCATGGCGCCGTGGTAGAAGCTTTCCTTCCTGCCGTCCGGCGCGGCGGCGTCGCGGATGCTGATGGATCTCTCCAGATACTGAGCGAACAGCCGCTCCACCTCGTCCGCATCGCCTCCCGCGAGCGCGGCGCAGAACCGCTCCAGCGTGCCTTTGTCCGCCTTGACGCTTTCCTTGAAGTACTCCCTTATCTGCTTCACGAACACGTCGCGGACTTCAAGGTTTGGAATCCTAAGTATCAAAGCGCCCCGGTCCGTCCTGCAATGCATGGTCAGGTAGCCTGTCGTATAGAGCAGGCTCCACAGGTTGTCGATGCTGTCGTATATCTCGGAGTAGGTGAGGTCCTCGCGGATATCCTTTTCTATCGTCCCGCCCGCAACCAGCGTCTCAATCTCACCCCTCGTCTCGTTATCCGCCATGGCGACGAATCGCTTGATGACGTCGTTTCCGCTGGTGTTGATCCAGTAGTCCTCCGGCTCTCTCTCAGGATTCGCGCGGAGCAGGTCGCAGTAGTTCAGCACGTCCCAGGGGCAGTATACTTCCGCGCTGCCGAACCGGTAGCCGTCATACCATCTCCTGATTTCGTCATAATGATCCGACAAGCCATAATAAGTGAGCAGATCTTTCACTTCGCTGTCTGAAAATCCGTAATATCTGTCGCAACGGTCATCGGTAATCGACAATACCTTCAGGTTGTTCATCCCCGTGAAGATGCTCTCCTTGGAGATGCGAAGGCACCCGGTCAGCACGGCGAACTCTAGGCTGTCGTTCGTCTTGAGCGCGGCTCCCAGCAGGGAGCGCATCAGCGACACCATCTTCTCGTAGT
>CAYVFF010000023.1:0-38208 GCA_964450965.1 uncultured Eubacterium sp.
TACGCAATCCGACCCATATTCGCAATCCGGGCAGGGCTCATATGGGTTAGCGTCGTTTGACCGGGCAAGGCTCTGAAAGCCCGCGGATTGCTCCGCTGCTACGCAGCTTACGCAATCCGACCCATATTCGCAATCCGGGCAGGGCTCATATGGGTTAGCGTCGCTAATGGACAGGCGAATTGGCCTGCAAGCAGTCCATCCGCCTGTCCATTGCGACCGGGCTTTCAGAATAAATTTGCATAAAAAAATTTACATTTTTAATTGATATTAGTAAGGTTTTAACAGAATTGAGAAAATCTCTTGAAAAACGGAAATTTTTAATGTATAAATATGAGAGATGACGCGTCAAAAACGCGCAATCATAAGTATCTCCTGTCGTACATGCCGGAAATAGCAGTTATATTAGGCAAAAGGATTAGAGGGTAGAGAGACATGAGCAAGAAGGAAATCGTGGTAGCAGACGTGGTTCAGGCACATGAGAACCCCGTCGCGGAGCTGGTGCAGGTCGCGTGTCAGTTTGACAGCAATATAGTCTTGGAAAATAATAACCGGAAGATAAATGCCAAGAGCATCATGGGAATAATGGCATTTAATCCCACTTCCGGGATGCCGGTGAGCATTGTGGCGGACGGCAGCGACGAGGCAGAGGCAATCGTAGCAATGGAGAGGTTTTTGGTTTGCGGTTGAAACGAAAACAATTTAAAGGAGGAAAGCAGTAATGGCAAACACAAGAGAATCAAGATTGGCAGCCGATGACATCGTAGAGGCGGTTGCGGCAGAGCCGGAAGAGACGGTGATCCAGAAGAAGCGTCCCGGACGCAAGCCCGGCAGCAAGAACAAGCCGAAGGATGCCGCGCTGGCGGATAAGTCCGCGAAGGGCGCCAGGAAGGAGGTCGCCACGCCGGAGATATACGTGCAGTATGGCGCGGACGAGGCTTCCATCCAGAACATAGTGGAACAGATTACGGCGGAGTTTGTAGCGCAGGGCCACAGGGCGTCGTCGATAAAGGGCCTTAAGGTATATCTGAAGCCGGAGGAATCAGCGGCTTACTACGTGATCAATGAGAAGGTGGCCGGCAGGGTGAACCTGTTTTAATCACCGGATATCTTGCTTGAATGCTATGCTGAAGATAAAAAAGAAAGCCCGCGGCGGGCTTTCTTTTTTCGCGTTTATATGAGTTATCTATATCTGTGATCCAGTTCTCCGTTCGTATACCTCGTCACGATATTTTTTATCTTTTGATATGGATTCAATAATTCGCTTAGCGAGGAATCATGGTTTATCGTGTCTATAATATAGGCGATATATTTGCTCATGCCGCAGCTTATATAATAATCTCTGTCTAATATCTCGCCGGACTGGTAGACCAAATCCGTCGTGAGCACGCGGTATATGACGCCTTTCTCGACAGCCTCGTCGAATTTGGCAAGGCCGCTAGAAAACAGCCCGAAAGTCGCTATGACGAATATGCGCCCCGCCTTCCTTTTCTTCAGCTCGGTCGCCACGTCGATCATGCTCTCCCCGGAAGAGATCATATCGTCGATGATGAGGATGTCCTTGCCCTCCACGGAGCTGCCGAGAAATTCGTGCGCGATAATCGGGTTGCGCCCGTTTACGATGCGGCTATAGTCCCGCCTCTTATAGAACATCCCGACATTTATGCCCAGGACGTTCGCCAGATATACGGCGCGGTCCGTGCCGCCCTCGTCCGGGCTTACTATCATCATGTGGTCGTTATCGAAAATCAAATCGCCTACGTGCATGCACAGGGCTTTTACGAACTGATAGGCGCAGGTGACGGACTCGAAGCCGTGCAGCGGTATGGCGTTCTGCACGCGCGGGTCGTGCGCGTCGAAAGTGATGATGTTCTCTACGCCCATATTTATCAGCTCCTGCAGCGCGAGAGCACAGTCCAGCGATTCCCGCGAGGCGCGCCTGTGCTGGCGGCTCTCATACAGGAACGGCATGATGACGTTGATGCGCTTGGCCTTTCCGCTGGCGGCCGCAATGATGCGTTTCAGATCCTGGAAGTGGTCGTCGGGCGACATATGGTTGGTTATCCCGCACATCTGGTAGGTCAGGTTATGGTTCGTGACGTCGAGCATGATATACAGGTCGTCGCCGCGTATGGACTCGTTTATAGTGCCCTTCGCCTCGCCGTCCTCGAAACGCGGCAGCGAGTGGTCGATGAGATATGTGTCGCGCTGGTAGCCTTTGAACGCGATGTCGTTGGGGTGGAGCTGCTGGCGCGTGGAACGCCATTTTACGAGATACCTGTCGACCTTCTGCCCGAGCGATTCGCTGCTGCGCAGCGTGATGAGCCCCAGCTTTCCGTGCGGTATGGACTCTAATTGGATTTCTTCATTCGCCATGGCTGATCCCTCCGTTTTGTCATGTATGTTAAATATTCTAGTAAAATCTCATGCCCTGCAGGCAGCCCATCCGCATGTCCATTGCGAGCGGGCTTTCAGAGCATGGCTAACGGTTCATGTCCAAACGCTTTTTCTTGAGGCGTATGTCAGCGCCTGTAAGCTTTATCAGCGTATAATTACTGATAATCCGTGAAAAATTGCGCTCGGAGTAGGTCGTGAGCAGCGCGTCCAGATCCAGGTTGCTGGATATAATCGTGGATTTGCGCCGCAGCAGCCTTTCGTTGAGGCATAGAAAGAGTTGCGAGACGGTAAAGCTGTTCGGCAGCTCCGTGCCCAGGTCGTCTATGATGAGCAGGTCGCATGAAAAAAGGTCATCCTGCCTGGATCTCGCATCCTCGTCGTCGCGAAACCTCCCTTCTTCCAGTATATGGAATAATTGGAAAGATGTAAAGTATAAAACCGAGTGCCCGCTGTCCATCAGGGCCTTCGCCACGCAGTTGGACAAAAATGTCTTGCCAACGCCGGTGGAGCCGTAAAAAAACAGGTTGCGGAATTCATTATCGAAGCCGTCCGCGAAAGCCTGGCAGGACTGCAGGGCCAGCCGCGCGTTTTCCAACGGAGTGCGGCCGGTGGCGGGATCTGCAGTATCGTCCGAATAATATCTTAAAGTGAATGAGTCGAAATTCTCAAGCTCCAGAATGGCCCTTATATTTGACTGCGTGTAGACCAGATCGATCGCGGCCTGCCGGAAGCAATGGCAGGGCTTGCCGCCTATATAACCGGTATCCTTGCAGTCCTCGCATTCGTAAGCCATCTCCAGGTCGTCCGGCGATATGCCGGCACGCGAAAGGCAGGCAGCCCGCCTCTCGCGGATCTGCTCAAGCCTGGCGTGCAGCCGCTCGCGCGCTCCGGCGTCGCCGTCCAGGAGGAGCCTGGCCTGGTTCACGCAGGCCTCGGCAATCTCGCCATCGATCCCTCGAAGGGCCGGCGCGGCCTGATAAGCTTTTTCTAGCTTTTCCAGGCGGGCCAGCCTGGCCTTGCGCTGCTTCTCCTCGTAGCCCCGCATGATCTGGTCGTATTGACTGTTAGTTAGCGCCATAATTTAACAATTCCTTTTCCAGCCGGTCCGTATCATAGGTTCGCTGCGGGAAGTCGTTGAACTGGTTCCTCTTTTGGGACGGAGCGGCTGCGCGTTTTTGCGCCTTGGCGGATTTCTCCTGATGCCTCGCGTCCAGCGCGGCGACGTCGTCTAATGTGGCGGCCCCGCTCTTTTTCCAGCCGTTCAATATCTTGTCGGCATATTCGAAGCTGGGCTGGCGTATCGCGCGCATGGTACGGTTGCATGCCTCCGAGATCATCGCGGCGTCATAGCCGTAGTCCTTCTGCCAGGTATCGAGGTAGTCCTTTTCGTAAGGCACGAGGTCGCGCCCCTGTATGCCGAACGCCTTTTTGACCGCGACGTGCAGCTGCGAATGGGCAGCCGCCTCTTCCTTGGCCTGCTCCGGCGTGGAAATGCCGGCCTTCGCCCAGGAGAGCGCGACTTTTTCCATGTAATGCACGCTCTTATGGTTTTTGGCCACGCAGGACTCGATAAGGTAGTCTATGAGGTCGGACGAGAAATGCAGCGATTCCCTCCAATACAGGATGGCGTTCATCTCGGTCGGGTTCAGCGTATGGCCCAGGTAATGCTCGGCCACGAAGAGCAGCTCCTGGATATCCGTCTCCTCCCTCAGGCGGCGCAGATCCTCCGCGCTGTAGTCTTCGCGCGGGGGGACCCCGCCGTTCGGCGCGTCCGTACCTAAGGAGCATGCGCGCGTCCCTGGCGGCGCGGCGCCGGCAGCATCCGCGGCATCGAGAAAGCAGATGCCCGAGAGTTCTCCTCCCTCGTCGAACTCCAGGCGCAGCAGGCGCATCTTCTCCCAATATTTCAAGGCGCGGACGATGTCTTTTTCCGTATGCTCGAATTTGTCCGCGGCATCGGATATGGAGAATGTCATTGAAGGATCGTTCATGCACCGGAGCAGGTATAGGTATATCTTTACATATTCGCCGTTCGCGTGGACCATGTAGGCGTCTATGAAATAATTTGGAACGACGGTCCTTGAGACCTCGCTGTCCCTGCGCAGCATAATGTCAGCCATTGCGTACCATCTCCTCAAGTTCTCTAGCCATATTATCACAGAAAATGAGAAAAAGAAAGCCTTGTTTTTCCGGCCAAGCCCAGAAAAACAAGGGTTTGCGGCGGCCTCGAAAAAGTGGATAACGTGGATAAAAAATTATGTAAATCATCATGGCCGCTAGAACCCTTGATGATAGCCGTTTGTGAAAAATTCAGGTTCGCGTTATGTAAATGAAATATCCACAGGGAAAAGGGGATGTTTTTCACATTTGATTGTGGATAACGTTGATAACTTACCCGTTAAGCAGATGCTCGCCGATATCTACGACATTTCCCGCCCCCATAGTTATTAACAGGTCGCCGTCTATACATTTTTTTAATAAAAATTTTTCGATGTCTTCAAAGCCGTCCTCCGACGGGATGTAATACGCCTCGCGTCCCATTGCCGTCAGGCGCTCGCATATGTCCCGCGAGCTGATGCCAGATTCGTTCGTCTCCCGCGCGGCGTAGATGTCGGCGAGCACCACTATGTCGGCGGCGGAGAGCGCTTCCGCGAAATCGTCCAGGAATGCCAGCGTGCGCGTATACGTGTGCGGCTGGAAAACGACCACGATGCGCTCGTGCGGATAATTCCTGGCCGCCGACAGCGAGGCGCGGATCTCGGTCGGATGGTGGGCGTAGTCGTCGATGATAGTGATTCCTCCCAGCTTTCCCTTGTATTGGAACCTGCGGTCTGCGCCAGAGAACCCGGATAGGCCCCTGGCGATTATATCGGAAGGAACGCCCATATTGTCGGCTGCCGCGAATGCCGCGAGGGCGTTTGATACGTTGTGGCGGCCTGGGACAAGGAGGCGAACCCGGACGGAGCGCGCAGGTCCCGCATGCACTGTGAATGACGCGCGTCCGAACTCATCATATTCTATGTCGGTGGCGTAGTAGTCCATGGCCGGATTGAATCCGTAAGAGACGGCCATGGCGCGGGTCCCGCCCAGGAGATGGCGGTAGTCCGGTATCTCGCCGTTTATGACTACCGTGCCGTTTTCATCGGTATTTCCGATGAAACGCTCGAAAGAGCGGCGCACGTCGTCTCCGTCCTTGAAGAAATCGAGATGCTCGGCCTCCGCGTTAAGCACCACGCTTATTTTAGGATAAAATTCCAGGAAGCTGTTTGTATATTCGCAGGCCTCCGTGACGAAGACGTCGGAGGAGCCGACGCGGACGTTTCCGCCTATGGCGGGCAATATGCCGCCTACCAATATCGTCGGATCGGCGTCCGCCGCGAGCAATATGTGCGTTAGCATGGAGGTCGTGGTGGTCTTTCCGTGGGTCCCTGCGACGGCGACTGAAATGGGGTAATTGGCCATGAGCCGACCCAGGAAACGCGCCCGCGTGAGCATCGGAATGCCAGACGCCCGGGCGGCAGCATACTCGGGGTTGTCATCATGGATGGCGGCCGTATAGACTATCGCATCGATATCGGACGTTATGTTTTCTGCGCGCTGGGGATATGAGACCTTCGCGCCTGCCTCGGCAAGAAGCCTTGTCATGTCCGACTCCCTTGCGTCTGATCCGGATACCTCGAAGCCCTCTTTCAGGAGGATGCGCGCTAGTCCGCTCATGCTGATGCCGCCGATGCCGATGAAGTGGATATGGCCTTTGCGCCCGCGGGCTCCGGCGTCCGGCCGGGAAAGATCTATCTTTAATTCTTCCATATGGATAACCTGCTTTCGGGATATTTTCAGCCGTTATCCGCGGCCGTCATTTATCTGGACTATGCCGGGGACCTGGACTTTTTTCTAGTATATCACTTTTTTGGGATGCCATACAAGACATGGGCTGATTCGTAAAAAGTACCAAAAATGAAAAAGATTATTAATTTTTTTTGTATAAAATGATGTACAAATCCAAAAAAAAGTGGTATAATCATTGAAAACTTATAGCAAGGGGTGAGCGACATGATTTCCAAGGAAATGATTGCCATGCTGCTCGCGGGAGGGCAGGGCAGCCGCCTGGGCGTGCTGACCGCCGACGTGGCGAAACCCGCGGTAGCTTTCGGCGGAAAGTACAGGATCATCGATTTTCCGCTGAGCAATTGCATCAACTCGGGTATCGACACTGTCGGCGTGCTGACGCAATACCAGCCGCTGCGGCTGAACAAGCATATCGGTATCGGCATCCCGTGGGATCTGGACCGCAACAACGGGGGAGTCACCGTGCTGCCGCCGTATGAGAAGAGCGACAACAGCGAGTGGTATACCGGAACGGCGAACGCCATCTACCAGAACATGCGCTACATGGAGAGCTACAATCCGGAATACGTCCTGATCCTCTCTGGCGACCATATCTATAAGATGGATTATGAGGTGATGCTGGATTTCCACAAGGCGAACGACGCGGACGTCACGATCGCGGTCATGCCCGTCCCCCTCAGCGAGGCGGGCAGGTTCGGCATAGTGGTCGCCGATAACGACCGCCGCATCACCGAATTCGAGGAGAAGCCCGAGCACCCCAGCAGCAATCTCGCCTCGATGGGCATCTATATTTTTACGTGGAAAGTGCTAAAGGAGGCGCTGATCGCGCTGAAAGACCAGTCGAGCTGCGATTTCGGCAAGCACGTTCTCCCTTATCTGCACGAGGGCGGCAGCAGGATGTTCGCCTATGAGTTCAACGGCTACTGGAAGGACGTGGGGACGCTCAGCTCCTATTGGGAAGCGAACATGGAGCTCATAGATCTGATACCTGAGTTCAACCTCTATGAAAAATATTGGAAGGTCTATACAAACACCGGTACCATCCGCCCGCAGTATGTGTCGGCGGAATCGCATATCGTAAAGAGCATTATCGGCGAGGGCAGCGAGATCGGCGGGGAGGTATACAGCTCCGTGATAGGCCCGGACGTTGTCATCGGCAGGGGCAGCGTCGTCCGCGACTCCATCGTGATGCGTGGCACAGTCATTGGAGAAGGAGCCGTGCTGGACAAGGCCATAGTCGCAGAGGAGTGCAGGATAGGCGACCGCGCGAGGATCGGGGCCGGGGAATATGCCGAGAGCAGGTTCAACCCCAAGGTCTATTGCAGCGAACTGGCGGTCATAGGCGAGAATTCCGTCATACCGCCGGACGTCTCGGTCGGACGCAACACGGCGATTTCCGGGGAGACGTCGCCGGAGGATTACGGGGGCGGAGCGCTTTCTAGCGGAGACTTTATAATAAAGGCAGGTGTAAAGGCATGAAAGCATTGGGGATTATTTTGGCGGGCGGCAACAACCAGCGGATGGATGCGCTGTCCCGCAAGCGCGCGATTGCCGCGATGCCTGTCGCCGGGAGTTTCCGCTGCATAGATTTTGCTCTGAGCAACATGACTAATTCGCACATACAGAAGGTGGCGGTCCTGTCGCAATACAATGCCCGCTCGCTGAACGAGCACTTGAGTTCCTCCAAATGGTGGGATTTCGGCAGGAAGCAGGGCGGGCTGTTCGTGTTCACGCCGACCGTCACGGCAGACAATAGCTGGTGGTATCGGGGGACGGCGGACGCGATGTACCAGAACATCGACTGGCTGAAGCGCTGTCACGAGCCTTATGTGATAATCACCAGCGGCGACTGCGTATACAAGATGGATTATAACGACCTGCTCGATTACCATATCCAGAAAAAGGCGGACATCACGATAGTCTGCAAGGATATGCCGGAGGGCACGGATGTCAGCAGGTTCGGAGTGGTCCGCATGAACGAGGATTCCAGGATCACGTATTTCGAGGAGAAGCCCATGGTGGCCCCGCAGTCCGGGACGATATCGGCCGGCGTATATGTCATACGCCGCAGGCAGCTCATAGAGCTGCTGGAGCAATGCGCGTCGCAGGACCGATGGAACTTCGTGACCGACATCCTGATCCGCTATAAAGACATGAAGAGGATCTACGGATATAAGCTGCAGGGCTATTGGAATAATATATCCACGGTGGATTCGTATTACCAGACGAACATGGATTTCCTGAAGCCCGAGGTGCGGCATTATTTCTTCGACGAGGCGCCTTATATCTATTCTAAGGTGGACGACCTGCCGCCGGCGAAATATAACGAGGGCTCCGACGTGCGCAATTCGCTTGTCGCGAGCGGGTCTATCATCAACGGCAAGGTGGAGAATTCCGTTTTGTTCAAGGAGGCATTTATCGGAAAGAACTGCATTATAAAGAATTCCATTATACTGAACGAGGTGTACATCGGCGACAACACGCATATAGAGAACTGCATAGTGGAGAGCCGGGGTACGCTGAAGCCGAATATGTATTATTTCGGCGATGACAAGATACAGGTAGTGGTGGGCGAGAACAACCGCTATGGCGTATAAAACATTATTATGAAAGCCCGGTCAAGCGGCCGTGCAATCGGCTTTCATTCAAGGCACGCCCCGCTCGCGGGGCATGGGGGTTTACTGTCAAAGTGAAAGGAGGCGGATCGGTTTTTATGGAGATTACGGATATACGTATCCGTAAGCTAGAAGGCGGCAACAAGATGAAGGCGATCGTTTCTATCACGATTGATGACGAGTTTGTGCTGCATGAGATTAAGATCGTAGATGGAGAAAAAGGTTTATTTATTGCAATGCCCAGCAAGAAGACGGCAGACGGGCAGTATAGGGACATTGCTCATCCGATTAAGACGGAGACCAGAAATCGCATTCAGAAAATGATCCTGGAGCGATACTTGCAGGAGACAGAGCCGCCGGCTACGGATGAATAAGCGGGTATGGAAATAAAGACCAGGCGTTGCCGGGTCTTTATTTTTGCCTGTGATTAAAAAAGGTATGGCGTAATGCGGAGGTTTGGATTATTATAATGTTTATCATAGCGGGTCTGGGCAATCCGGACGGAGAATATCAAAAGACTCGTCACAACGTGGGATTCGACGCGTTGGACGCTATCGCAAAAAAATATAATGTGGATATAACAAGTAGAAAGCACAAGGCGCTTTGCGGGAGTTGCTATATCGCGGGGAAAAGGGCGCTGCTGCTGAAGCCGCAGACATACATGAACCTTAGCGGCGAGAGCGTCCGGGAGGCCATCGATTATTATAAGCTGGATCCCTCGGCGGATCTGCTGGTCGTCTACGATGATGTCAGCCTGGATCCAGGCAGGATTCGTGTGCGGGCCAAAGGCAGCGCCGGCGGGCATAACGGGATCAAAAGCATAATCGGGATGCTGGGGACGCAGGAGTTTCCGCGGATCAAGATAGGAGTTGGCGGGCCGCCTCCCGGCATGGATCTCGTCGCCCACGTGCTGGGGCGTTTTTCAAATGAGGACCGTGCGCTGGTAGACGCGGCGATAGCGGACGCGGCGGACGCGGCGGAGCTTATAGCTTCGGGCGATATAGAGGGCGCGATGAATCGATATAATGGGAAGAAATAGCGATGCAGGCATTTATAGAGCCGTTAAAGGCGTGGAAAGACTATGAGGAGATCGAGAAGAGGCTTCATGGCTTGAAAGGAACGATCGGGATATCCGGATGCATCGACGCACAGAAGGCGCATCTGATCTACGGCCTGGGAGATCCAGCTTACGAGCGCCTGGTCGTCACGTTCCAGGAGCAGAAGGCCAGGGAGCTGGCGGAGGATTACAGTTTTTTCGATGAGAATGTATATTATTTCCCGGCCAAGGACGTGCTCTTCTACCAGTCGGATCTGCGCGGCAACACGCTCGCCCGCGAGAGGCTTGCAGTACTCCAGGCACTGGCGGGACGGACGGGGCGCGACTCTGCCCCGCCTGCATCCTTAGAGAGCCGGGAAAAGGCATCCTCGGATGGGTCGCGCGAGTCTCGCGGAATCACCGTGGTCACGACCTTCGACGCGCTGATGGACCGCATGACTCCGCCGGAGCGTTTTCTGGCCGCCTCGAGGGATTTTTCGGTCGGCGATGAGATCGATGTCGGCGCGCTCTCCTCCGAACTGGTGGCGATGGGATATGAGAGGGAATATCAGGCATCGGCGCCCGGCCAGTTCGCGGCGCGGGGCGGCATCATTGATATCTATCCCATGAGCGCGGAATATCCGTACAGGATCGAGCTGTGGGGAGACGAGATAGATTCAATCCGGGGATTCGACCCGGAGAGCCAGCGTTCAGTGGACGCCATGGAGGATGGCTTCACGCTCTTTCCGGCGGCCGAATGGGTGCTCTCCAAGGATCAGATTTCATCGGGACTGGAGCGGGCCAGGCGGGAGGCAGCGGATGTCGAAAAAGCATTTAGAGACCGACACAAGCCCGAAGAAGCGGCAAGAATATCCGATGTAATGGCGAAATTAGAGGATGATTTGTCTGACCTTGGCATGGCGGCGAACCTGGATTCTTTTCTCGGATATTTTTCGGAAACGAGGGCCACGCTGCTGGATTATTTTGACAATGACCGGCTGCTGTGTTTCCTGGACGAACCGGCTCGTATAATGGAGCGGGGCAGAGGGGTCGAGCTGGAGTTTTCAGAGAGCATGAGGCAGCGGCTGGAGGGGGGCTATATCCTGCCCGGGCAGGCAGACGCTCTTTTTTCCGCCGGCGAGGCGATGGGGATGCTCCAGGAGCGCCGATGTATCGCGCTCTCCGCGCTGGGGCAGCGCGTCCCGGAGGTTCCATGCATTGCGGAGTGCCAGATACAGGCTAGATCGGTCAACGCATATAACGGCAGCTTCGACCTGCTGATGCGGGATTTGAAGCAATACAAGAAAAATAAATTCAAGATTATAATTTTGTCGGGCTCCAGGACAAGGGCTAAGCGTCTGGCGGAGGATATAATGAACAACGGCCTGCCGGCCTTTTATACGGATAATCGCGAGCATGAGCTGAACGCGGGCGAACCGATGGTCCTCTATGGCAAGGTGCGGCGCGGATACGAATATCCGATGCTGTCTTTTGCCGTCATCACTGAGAGCGATATTTTTGGCGCGGAGAAGAAGAAAAAGAAGCAGTACAAGCGATATGACGGCGAGAAGGTCCGCAGTTTCGCGGATTTGCACGTTGGCGATTACGTAGTTCACGAACATCACGGGATAGGCGTGTACCAGGGTATCGAGAAGCTGGAGGTCGATGGTACGACCAAGGATTTTGTGAAGATAGCCTATGCCAACGGCTCGAACCTGTACGTGCTGGCGACGCAGCTGGACCTGATTCAGAAATACGCGGACGGTACCGCGAGAAAGCCCAAGATTAGCACGCTGGGATCGCCCGAATGGGGCAGGACCAGGGCCAGGGTGCAGCGGGCGGTCAATGATATCGCCAAGGAACTGGTGGAGCTGTATGCCGCCCGGCAGAGCGCAAAGGGATACGCGTATGGGCCCGACACGGTATGGCAGAGCGAGTTTGAGGAGATGTTCCCGTTCGAGGAGACCGCCGACCAGGTGGCCGCCATAGAGGACACGAAGCGCGACATGGAGAGCTCCAAGGCCATGGACCGCCTCATATGCGGAGACGTTGGCTATGGCAAGACCGAAGTCGCGCTGCGGGCAGCGTTCAAGGCGGTGCAGGAGGGAAAGCAGGTCGTCTATCTGGTGCCGACTACGATCCTGGCGCAGCAGCATTATAATACGTTCGCGCAGCGCATGAAGGATTTTCCGGTGAATGTGGATCTGCTTTGCAGGTTCCGCACGTCCGCCCAGCAGAAGCAGACTGTGGAGAAGCTGAGGAAAGGCCTGGTGGATATCGTGATTGGCACGCACAGGCTGCTGTCGAAGGATGTGGCATACAAGGATCTGGGCCTGCTCATAGTGGATGAGGAGCAGCGATTCGGGGTGCGGCACAAGGAAAAAATAAAGCAGCTCAAGAAAAACGTCGATGTTCTGACGCTGACGGCGACGCCGATTCCGCGCACGCTGCACATGAGCCTTATAGGCATACGGGACATGAGCGTCCTGGAGGAGCCGCCGATGGACCGCCTGCCTATACAGACCTATGTGATGGAATACAACGAGGAGCTGGTACGCGAGGCCATAGTCAGGGAACTCGCCAGGGACGGCCAGGTCTACTATGTGTTCAACCGGGTCGTCCAGATCGCGGAAGTCGCGGCGCGTCTGGCCACGCTGGTTCCCGAAGCAAGTGTGGCTTTTTGCCACGGGCAGATGAAGGAAGCGGAAATGGAACGCATCATGTATTCCTTTATCAACGGCGAGATCGACGTGCTGGTGTCTACGACCATCATCGAGACCGGCCTGGACATCCCGAATGTCAATACGATAATCATCCAGGATGCGGACAACTTCGGGTTGGCGCAGCTCTACCAGCTGCGGGGCCGGGTCGGGCGCAGCAGCCGCACGGCCTATGCGTTTTTTATGTATAAACGCGACAAGATGCTCCGCGAGGTGGCGGAGAAGCGCCTCGCCGCGATCCGCGAGTTCACGGACCTGGGCAGCGGCATAAAGATTGCCATGCGGGATCTGGAGATCCGGGGCGCGGGCAGCCTGCTAGGAGCCGAGCAGCACGGGCATATGGACGACGTGGGATACGACCTGTATTGCAAGATGCTCGGCGAAGCGGTCCGGGCGCAAAAAGGGGACGAGCCGCCAAAGCCTTTCGAGACTTCGCTTGACCTTGCGGTGGACGCTTATATACCGCCGGATTATATCCCGAACGAATATCAGAAGCTCGACGTATACAAGCGCATCGCCGCCGTGGAGACCGAAGCGGAAGGCGGGGAAATGCTAGACGAGCTTATAGACCGTTTCGGAGATCCGCCCAGGGCGGTGCGAGATCTCATCACGATAGCGTGTTTAAAGGCACGGGCCCACGAGCTGTATGTGACGGAGATCAGGCAGAAAGAATGGACGCTGCGTTTCGAGCTTTTCGAGCGGGCTCCGGCGGACGCGGCGAAGATCCCCGAAATGGTGGAGAGATTCGGCGGCGCGCTGATTTTCGTTCCTGATAAAAAAACGCCCGCCTTTCTGTACAAAATGGGCTATAATAGCAGGCATAAACAGAAGAATCCCCTGGATGCCGCGGGTCTTGTGCTCGACGCCATGCGCCCGCTATATCCCGAGGCTTGAGTATGTATTAAGGAGGTAACTGAAGTGAAAAAGAAGATTGCGATCGTTTTCCTGGCGGCGGAAGCCTGCGCGGCCCTCGCCGGCTGTTCGTCAAATCCTAAGTCCGCCGTAGCTACTATCGGCGGGGAGGAGGTGCCGCTTGCCCTGGCGAATTTCTCCGCGCAGGTCAAGGCGGTCGAATATGACACGTATTACATGCCGATGTTCGGAGACAATATGTGGACGGCAGACCCGAACAACACCGGTTCGACCATCACCGACAGCGTGAAGCAGGGTACGATGGACGAGCTGGAGGAGTTTTATCTGCTGGATGCCCGCAAGGCCGACTACGGAGTGGAGCTGACAGAGGCCGAGACCGCCGCCATAAACGATGCGGCGGCACAGTTCATATCGGATAATTCTGACGAGGCGCTGGACGTGATGACGGCGGACGAGGAGACGGTGGCGGAATTTTTGCGCCTGGAGACCGTGAAGAAAAAGGTGCGCGACGCCATAGTCGCGGACGTGGACCGCGACGTCCCGGACGAGGACTGTGCGCAGAAGACATTCAGCTATGTCCGCGTCAGCAAGACCGCCTCGACCGACGATGAGGACGCCACGGACGAGGAGAAGGATGCCGCCGCCAAGGAAAAGGCGGAAAAGATTCTCTCCGGAGCGCTAGAGGACGGCGGCGACGATTCGTTAAAGTCTGTTGCGGAGGATAACGACGCGTCTGCGCTTGTATGCTCATATGGAGACGCGGACCTCGATGAGGAGGACAATTCCACCAGTATGGACTTAGAGGTGCTGCAGGCCGCCGATAAGCTCAAAGAGGGAGAATTCGCGCGAAACGTGTTAGAGACGGATGACGCTTATTATGTCATCCGCATGGACAGCCTGTTTGACGAGGACGCTACGGAGCGCGAGCGGCAGTCCATCATCTCTGACCGGGAGGACGAGCGCTACGAGGAGGTGCTGGAAGGTTTTAAGGAAGATTCGGACTGGACCGTGAATGAAAAGGTGTGGGAACCGGTCAATTTCGACACGATTTTCGCGAAACTCCAGGAACAGGCCGGACAGACGCAGGGCGGTGCCGTGGATGAGGGCGTAGACGCGGACGGTGGCGATGATGGCGTTGATGGCGACACAGACGGCGATGCCGATAGCGGCACGGACAGCAATACGGATAGCGATGCCGATGGCGCGGCGGGCCAGCAATGAGGCGCTGGATAGTCTATCTCAAAGATTATAAGAAGGAATCTGTCATCGCGCCGTTATTTAAGATGCTTGAGGCGCTTTTCGACCTATTGGTGCCGCTTGTAGTGGCAAGTATCATCAATAAGGGCATTCACTACGGGGACAAGCCTTATATTTACAGGATGTGCTTTGTGCTTATACTGCTGGCGATAGCCGGCATGGCATGCGCGGTCACTGCCCAATACTTCGCTGCGAAGGCGGCTGTTGGATTTGCCGCGCAGCTGCGCCATGCGCTTTTTTCACATATACAGTCCCTGTCATTTGCCGAACTGGATGCACAGGGTTCGTCGACATTGATGAACCGGCTGACCAGCGATGTCAACCAGCTGCAAAACGGCGTGAATATGGCTCTGCGGCTGCTGATGCGCTCACCTTTCATCGTGATTGGCTCGATGATCATGGCTTTCACTGTAGACGCGCGGGCCGCGGTCGTCTTCGTGGTCGTCATCCCGGTATTGTCCGTCATAGTATTCGGCATTATACTGGCCACGCTCCCGCTATATAAAAAGGTGCAGGATCTGCTGGACCGAGTGATGGGGCGCACGCGAGAAAACCTTTCCGGCGTGCGCGTCATTCGCGCATTCCGGCGCGAGAGTGCGGAGGTCGCGGAGTTTCGGGAGGAGAACGAATCGCTAAAAAACGCGCAGCTGCACGTTGGCGGGATTTCCGCGCTTATGAACCCGCTCACCTACGCCGTGGTAAACCTGGGCATCGTAGCGCTGCTTGCCGCGGGCGGGGCGAAGGTGTCCGTCGGCGGGATGGAGCAGGGCGACGTGGTGGCTATGCTGGATTACATGTCGCAGATTCTGGTGGAGCTGGTCAAGCTGGCGAATACAATAGTGCTGTTGACGCGCGCCATGGCGAGCGGAAAGCGCGTCGCGGCGGTGCTGGAGCTGCAGCCATCGATGGAGTTCCCGGAGAATGGCGGCGCTGTGGATGCGGCGCCCATGGAGGACTCCGCGGGCCCGGGACACGCGGCATCTGGCGATTTGGCATCGCGGCTTGCCGACGGCGAGGAGATCATCGGATTCTCGCGCGTCTGCCTGACATATGCCGGAGGGGGCGGCAACGCCTTGGAAGACGTCAGCTTTTCAATCAAAAAAGGCCAGACGGTCGGCATAATCGGCGGCACTGGCTCAGGAAAGACGTCGCTCGCGCATCTCATAACGCGTTTTTATGACGCTACGGAGGGCGAGGTCCGCCTCTGCGGGAGAGACGTGAGGTCATACAGCAGAGACGATCTGCGTTCCATGACCGGCATAGTCATGCAAAAATCCGTTCTTTTTCAGGGCACTGTCAGGGAGAATATCTGCTGGGGCAAGCCGGACGCGGATGACGGCGAACTCTGGTGCGCACTGGAGATAGCGCAGGCGTCGGACGTCGTTCGGGACAAGGGCGGGCTATACGCCCAGGTCGAGCAGGGCGGTCGCAATTTCTCGGGCGGGCAGCGGCAGCGGCTCGCGATTGCGCGAACGCTCGTCGCACAGCCGACGATTCTTATATTGGACGATAGCGCGTCGGCTCTCGACTATGCCACGGACGCGAAGCTGCGCGCTGCTATCGCGGAACTCTCGCCGAAGCCTACATTGCTCATCATCTCGCAACGCGCGGCATCAATGTTATATGCTGATATGATTATAGTCATGGACGAGGGGCGGATTGCCGGCCAGGGAACGCACTCGGAGCTCCTCGCTAATTGCCCGGTCTATCGCGAGATATACGAATCACAGTTCGCCGGCTGAAGCCGGGGTGACAGAGCCACACTATCAAAAGGAGAATTATTATTTGCCTTCTATGAGTTCTAAGAAATTAACCAATGATTTAAGAATAAATACGATAAAGAAGGTACTCCGGTATGTTAAAAGATACTGGTACGGCCTTGCCGCCAGCATACTGCTGTCAGTCGCGGTGGTGGCGCTGACGCTCTGGATCCCAGTATTGACCGGTGACGCAATCGACTGCATTGTCGGAAAAGGACAGGTGGATTTTGCCGCTTTGCGAGGCGTGCTGTGGCGGATATTGCTTGTCACGATATCCAACGCCGCCGCGCAGTTCGCGGTGTCGCGCTGCAATAACCGGCTTACGTACAGCGTAACGCGAGATATTCGAAATGACGCGATTGAAAAACTCCAGCATTTGCCGCTGAAATATCTGGATTCACATTCAGCGGGCGATATCGCCAGCCGGATGATATCCGACGTCGACCAGTTCGCGGACGGCTTGCTGCTTGGGTTCACCCAGCTCTTCAGCGGCGTGATCACTATATTCGGCACGCTCTTTTTCATGCTCCGCGCAAACGTCGCTATCGCGGCAGTAGTGATTCTCATTACTCCGATGTCGCTTTTTACCGCTTCATTTATCGCAAAGCGGACATTTCATTACTTTCAGGAGCAGGCGGGGCTGCGCGGCGAACAGACCGCGTTCATGGATGAGATGATCCAGAACCAGAAAGTCGTTCAGTCCTACGGGCATGAGCGCGAATCCGAGGAGCGCTTTGACGAGATAAACGGGCGGCTGTCGGCATGCTCCAGGAAGGCCGTCTTTTTTTCTTCATTGACGAATCCCTGCACCCGCTTTGTCAATAACGTTGTCTACGCGGCCGTGGCGGTGTTCGGCGCGCTGTCGGCGGTATCGGGGCGGCTGACTGTCGGGCGGCTGAGCATCTTTTTGAACTATGCGAGTCAATACACCAAGCCGTTCAACGAAATCTCGGGCGTCATAACGGAGCTGCAGAACGCCATAGCCTGCGCGGCCCGCATTTTCGAGCTGATGGAGGCGGAACCGGAACCCGCGGAGCGGGCAGACGCGATGACGATTGATGCACGCGGCGCCGTAGACATAGACGGGGTGTCATTCTCCTATTCATCCGACCGCCAGCTCATCGAAGACTTTAACTTGCATGTATCGCCAGGGCAGCGGGTCGCGATCGTCGGACCGACCGGCTGCGGCAAGACGACGCTGATCAATCTATTGATGCGCTTTTACGACGTCGACGCAGGAGCGATCCGCGTCGACGGCGTCGACGTGCGCGATGCAAGCCGCGAGAGCCTGCGCGGCAGCTATGGCATGGTCCTGCAGGAGACCTGGCTTCGCGCGGGCACGATCCGTGATAATATCCGGCTGGGCAGGCCCGACGCGTCCGATAGCGATGTAGTAGCCGCCGCAAAGGCAGCGCATTGCCACGGTTTTATCATGCGTCTGCCGCAAGGATATGACACGCCGGCGGGCGATGACGGCTGCGGCCTGTCGCAAGGGCAAAAGCAGCTCCTTTGCATAGCGCGCGTGATGCTCTGCCTGCCGCCGATGCTCATATTAGACGAGGCGACCAGCTCCATCGACACCCGCACCGAGCGGCAGATTCAGCAGGCATTCGCGGCGATGATGCGCGGCAGGACCAGCTTTATAGTGGCGCACCGGCTGTCCACTATAGAGAACGCCGATACCATCATAGTGATGCGTGACGGGCATATCGTTGAGCGCGGCAGCCATGATACGCTGCTCAACGCGGATGGCTTCTACGCGCGGCTCTACCGGAGCCAGTTCGCGCAGTTCGCGCGCGAGTCCGACATTGAGCGGAGGCATTAGCCGGAGCTGCACATGAATAGTAATATTCGCCCGGGGCAGTGCGCGATTATCTGGGTTTACAAACTCAGCAGATAGCGTTATAATCAAATGAAATGGCGCATATCCGCGCCAAAAATGCTGCAGAGGTGCGAGATGGAACAATATGTCATCAAAGGGGGAAACCCCTTGATAGGAGAGGTGGAGATCGGAGGCGCGAAAAATGCCGCGCTCGCGATACTCGCGGCAGCCATCATGACAGACGAGACGGTCACGATTGAAAATCTCCCCGACGTGCGCGACATCAACGTGCTACTAGGCGCGATTCGCGAGATTGGCGCCGCCATAGAGCGGGTAGACGCGCATACGGTAAGGATCAATGGCAGTACTATCAGCGACATGAGCGTTGATTATGAATATATCAAAAAAATCCGGGCATCTTATTATCTCCTTGGCGCGCTGCTCGGCAAATACAAAAGGGCTGAGGTAGCCCTGCCGGGCGGCTGCGACATAGGCAGCCGCCCGATCGACCTGCATCTAAAAGGCTTCAGGGCCCTGGGTGCCGATGTCAGCATAAGGCACGGGCTGATTTCCGCGCAGGCGGATCATTTAAAGGGTACGCATGTCTATCTGGATAAGGTTTCCGTGGGCGCTACGATAAACATTATGTTGGCCGCTGCGATGGCCGAGGGCAAGACGATTATCGAGAATGCGGCGAAAGAGCCGCACGTGGTGGACGTGGCTAACTTCCTGAACAGCATGGGGGCCGCGATCCGTGGCGCCGGTACGGACGTCATCCGCATAGTGGGAGTGGAACGCCTGCACAAGACCGAGTATTCGATTATACCGGATCAGATCGAGGCGGGGACGTTCATGTTCGCGGCGGCGGCGACGCGCGGAAATGTGACCGTGAAAAACGTGATTCCTAAGCATCTGGAGGCGACGAGCGCGAAGCTTATCGAGGTCGGCTGCGAGGTGGAGGAGTTTGACGATGCGGTACGCGTGGCATGCGCCGGCCCGATGCGGCACACGCAGGTGACGACGCTGCCATATCCAGGGTTTCCGACGGATATGCAGCCGCAGATGTCAGTGATTCTCGGCATAGCGGAGGGCACGAGTACCGTGACCGAGAGCATATTCGAAAACCGCTTCAAATATGTGGATGAGCTCAGCCGGATGGGTGCGAATATAAAGGTCGAGAGCAACATAGCCATCATCACCGGCGTAGACCGGTATACAGGCGCCAGGGTGAGCGCGCCGGATTTGCGCGCCGGGGCCGCGCTGGTAATCGCAGGCCTCGCGGCGGAGGGCGTGACGATTATCGACGATATATATTATATCGAGAGGGGTTACGAGCGTTTCGAGGAGAAGCTCGCCGCGCTGGGAGCCCGGATAGAAAAGGCCTCTTCCGAGAAGGAGATCCAGAAGTTCGCGCTGCTGGTGTCATAGAAATAATGAAGGTATATGCAAAAACCGAAAAACCCGCGCAAAGCGCGGGTTTTTCGGTTTATACAATCGACTGTATATACAACGGAGACGATGCCAGATCGATGCAGGAACCGTCGTTGAGCTGCACGAGCGGCTCTGAAAGAGAATTCTGGTTGAGCAGGATAATCTTTGCAGCCCTGCCGTCGCTAAGGATCACGCGGTTGTTCTGATAGGTGGTCGCGATGCGCTGTAAAAAGGTCAGCAGGAACTCGGTCTTGTATTTATGGTAGCCGTCCCGCTCGAACTCGCGTATCACCTGGAACGGACACAGAGGCGCACGGTATTTGCGCGCGGCGGTCATAGCGTCATACACGTCCGCGATGGCGATGACAGCGGCAAAATCATTGATGATGGCACCTTTTGCGCCTAGCGGATATCCGGAGCCGTCGCATCTCTCGTGGTGCTGCAGGGCCGCCTTTTTGATGCGCGGATCGATGTCGAGGTCGCGCAACATGTCATACCCTGCCTGGGGATGCTGTTTAATCAGCTCGAACTCCTCGTCCGTCAATTTTTCTTCCTTATTCAATATCTCGGGCGGTATCGTGATCTTCCCGATATCGTGCAGGAGGCCGGCGATGACCAACGTGTCCAGGTCTGACTCCTTCCACTTCAGCCATTTGCCGATAATGCGCGAAATCATCGCGACGTTTAAGGAGTGTGAATATACGCTGTCATCGCTCGAGCGGAGATTGTGCAGCATGTCAAAATACTGGATGATGGTCTGGCCCGGCGTAATCAGGGACTTCACTGCCGCGAGCAGCGCGGCGTAATCTATCTCCTTGCCGTCGTTTACGAAACCCTCGAGCTCGTCCTGCAGCGTTTTCGTCACTATGGTGGAATTCAGCGAATACTCCTTGAAAGTCTTGCTGTGACGAACCTGCTGGGAATAGGCGACCTCGTTTACCGGAGTCGAGATCGCGGCAGATCCTTCGCCGCCACCGCCCTGATCCGGCTCCTGCGCCGGATGAGGCTCGGCCGCGCCATCCTCTGACGCGATGGAAGCGTCGTCGATGCTGGCGGAGGGCAGCCCATAGAACTCTATCCGTGAAATCAGCTGCTTGGTAAGCGCCGTGCCCGCGGGAACAATCTCCTGGCCCCGTTTAGTTGTGACCGGTTCGGTCGTGACCATCCCCGGCTTTAAATCAGATAGTTTTACTTCAGCCATATCCCTATTATCAACGGATTATTTGGATTTGTCAAGATAGTACGAAAAAAAATACATTGACATTTGATGTTACAAGGGGTATTGTAGTAGAAAAAGAATAAAGTATGCCTTTTATTCAGAGTGATGGAGATACATAGGATCTGTGAAGTCACGGCAACCCCGTTATACGGAAGGTGCCAACCTGAGCGAGCAATCGAACAATAAGAGGATTTGCAACAGTAGTCAATCCGCTTATTCCAAGCGGATTTTTTTATGCAACAAGGAGGGAAAAAATGGAAAAAAGGTTATTCACGTCCGAATCCGTTACAGAAGGACATCCGGACAAGGTATGCGACGCAATATCAGACGCGATATTAGACGCCTGCATGGCACAAGACCCCATGAGCCGAGTGGCTTGCGAGACGGCATGCTGCACGGGCTTCGTGCTGGTGACCGGCGAGATTACCACCGACGCGCATCTCGATATCCCGGCAATAGTGCGCGAGACCGTCAACGAGATCGGCTACAATGACGCTAAGACCGGCTTCGACGGGAATACGTGCGCCGTCATGGTGGCGCTGGACAGGCAGTCGGAGGACATAGCGCTCGGCGTGGACAAGGCTCTCGAGGCGAAAAAGGGAGATTTGACGGACGATCTGGATACGGGCGCCGGCGACCAGGGCATGATGTTCGGCTATGCCACGAACGAGACGGAGGAGTATATGCCATATCCGATCTCGCTCGCGCATAAACTGTCACAGCAGCTGTCAAAAGTGCGCAAGGACGGCACGCTGCCGTACCTGCGGCCCGATGGCAAGACGCAGGTATCTGTGGAGTATGACGAGGACGGCAGGCCTAAGCGCCTTGAGGCAGTCGTGCTTTCCACCCAGCATGACGACGACGTGACTCAGGAGCGGATTCACAACGACATCAAAAAATACGTTTTCGATCCCATCCTGCCGCGGGACATGGTCGATGCGGATACGAAGATTTTCATCAACCCGACCGGACGTTTTGTGATCGGCGGCCCTCATGGGGACGCGGGGCTTACGGGCCGTAAGATTATCGTGGACACCTATGGCGGATATGCGCGCCATGGCGGCGGGGCGTTTTCCGGAAAGGACTGCACCAAGGTGGATCGTTCCGCGGCATACGCGGCGCGTTATGTGGCGAAAAATATCGTGGCCGCAGGCCTCGCTGATAGATGCGAGATCCAGCTCTCCTATGCTATCGGCGTCGCGAAGCCTACCAGCATCACTGTAGACACGTCCGGCACCGGAAAGCTCTCCGATGAAAAGCTGGAGGAGATTGTCCGCGATAACTTCGACCTGCGGCCGGCTGCCATCATAAAGATGCTGGATTTGCGCCGCCCGATCTACAAGCAGACGGCGGCATACGGCCACTTCGGCCGGCCGGACCTCGACCTTCCATGGGAGGCGCTAGACAAGGCAGACGCGTTGAAAAAGTATCTGTAATAACGCCGCCCGACCAGGGCATCCGATGCGCACGGGAGGTAAATGCATGAAGACGATATTGGTGGTAGACGATGACAAATTGAACTTGAACAACGCGCTGAAGATCCTCTCGCCGTCATATAAGGTGATTCCGGTACCCGCTGGCAAAACGGCGCTGGCATATCTGTCGAAGAACACCCCGGATCTCATCCTCCTGGACGTACTCATGCCGGAGATGGATGGTTTCGAGGTGATGAGGAGGATTCGCGAGAATCCCCGATGGGCGGGCATCCCGGTCATCTTCCTTACGGCGGATACCAGCCCCGAAAAGTGCGCTGAGGGCGAGGCATTGGGCGCCGCGGGATTCATGAGCAAGCCTCTGGAGGCGGATCGGATGATTTCGGGCGTGGAGGCTGTCATCGGAAAGTGATCCTCCATGCCCGGCAGGCGGGGCATGCAATGAAGGCCCGAGAATGCCGGGAGGGCAATGTGGCTGAGAACTTTAGAGAAAAATATGGCAGATTTTTGAACATAAACACGCTGCTCATCGCGGCAAACGTCGCGGTATGGCTGGCGCTTTCCGCAAAGGGCGATACAAGGGACGCGGATTTCATGCTCAGGCACGGAGCCATGTATCCGTGGAACGTGCTGAACGGCGAGTGGTGGAGGCTGGCCAGCTCGATGTTTTTGCATTTCGGGGCGGAGCATCTGCTCTGCAATATGTTCATGCAATATTTCCTGGGGGACATGCTGCTGCGCGCCCTGGAGCAGTGGAAATACGCGCTTGTATATCTCCTGTCCGGGCTATGCGGCAGCGCGGCCTCCCTTTACATGATGCTAAAGACCGGCGACTGGAGCGTGTCCGCGGGGGCATCCGGGTCGATATACGGCGTGATCGGCGGCCTGCTGTGGGTAGTGCTGCGGAGCCGCGGGCGGTTCCAATCCATCAGCGTACCGAGGATGCTGCTTGCCACCACGCTTTATGTGAGCTATGGCTTTACTACAGAGGGCGTGGATGCCTGGGCGCACCTGGGCGGGGCCGTCGCGGGATTCTTCATTACAGCCGCAGCATACCGCGGGAAAACTGCGGGAGAGGTCCGCTGATTGCCGCGAGGATTTTTGCTATTCAGAACCCTCCACGCCTCATTCGCAAAAACCGCCGCTGCGCAGGATTTTATATATCCGCCCTTGCGCTTAGCCCGAATCTTGTTATAAAATGAGAGATGTAGGCATCGTCTGTGAACAGTTACAAGGAAAACGAACATGAAGGTAAACATCTATTATGGCGGGCGCGGGGTGCTAGACGACCCTACGCTCTATGTCCTGAATAAAATGGAAGAGGTGATGGCGGATCTGCGCGTTACAGTGGAGCGCTTCAATATCTACGAGCACAAGAGCAGCATCTCCACGCTTCCGCAGACCATGAAGGACGCGGACGGCATCATCCTGGCGACGACGGTGGAATGGCTCGGGATAGGCGGATATATGCAGCAGTTTCTCGATGCCTGCTGGCTCTATGGCGACAAGGAAAAAATCGCCCAGACGTATATGCAGCCGATCGTCATGTCGACCACATACGGCGAACGCGAGGCGGAGCTTAGCCTGATGAACGCGTGGGCGACGCTCGGCGGACTGCCATGCAACGGCCTGTGCGGATATGTGGAGGATCTGGTGGATTTCCAGATGAACAAGGATTATTCGCTTATCATAGAAAAGAAGGCGGAAAACCTCTACCGCACCATCTCGCAAAAGATGAAGAGCCTGCCTACCAGCAGCCAGGCGGTGACGCAGACGGTGCTGCGCACGCCGCAGATGGAGCTGACTCCGCAGGAGAGCGAGCAGCTCTCCCAATACGTGTCGGATGATACCTACGTGCGCCAGCAGAAAGAGGATATCGAGCAGCTCGCGGAACGTTTCCGCGGACTGATGAGCAAATCGGCTCCCGACGAGGGGCTCGAATATGTAATGGAGTTCGAATCGCACTTTACCGGCAGACAGGACGTCGATGTGAACTACCTATTTATAATAGAAGGAAAAAAGAAGCCGCTGTGCATCCAGATTCATGACGGAGAGCTGGTATGCCACTATGGCCAGCAGGCGAACACGGACGTCTTTGTAAAATTGACTCCGGAGACGCTGGATTCGATCATATCCGGGCGGATGACGTTCCAGCGGGCATTCATGACGGGCGAGATGTCCGCAAAGGGCAATTTCAAGACGCTGCGCCAGCTTGACGACCTGTTCGCATTTAACGGGCAGCAGACGAACGCGGCTGATGCCGTGGCGTCCGCAGGAAAGGAGTAGGCATGAGGGACGAAAACTGTATTTTTTGCAAGATAGCGTCTGGCGAGATTCCCTCGCGCACGCTATACGAGGACGATGATTTCAAGGTGGTGCTGGATGTCGGCCCCGCGTCAAAGGGGCACGCGCTGATTATCCCCAAGGAGCATTACGCCAATATCTATGAGCTGCCGGAGGAGCTGGCCGGCGGGGCGATGAAGCTGGCAAAGCGCGCCGCCGGACATATGACGGAAAAACTAGGCTGCGACGGGTTCAACATCCTGCAAAACAACGGCGAGACCGCCGGACAGACCGTGTTCCATTTCCATATGCACCTTATACCGCGTTACAAGGGCGGGGATGAGATGATCCTGTGGAAGACGAACCATTATACCGACGAGGAGATGGACGCTATCGCGGAACGGCTAAAGTTCTGACGATTGGCATTATTTTGCCGCCTCGTCGATTAGATTCATGATTATCTTCGCGGAATCGATCTGCCTGCTTTTTTCCATGGCGGCGATATACCGCGTCCTGTCGGCATATAGCTTTTCTACGGCATCTACCAGCGACTCCGGCGTCAGGTTCTCCTCAATCAAGACCATGGAATATCCCTGGCGTTCGAACGACGCGGCGTTCAATATCTGGTCTCCCCGGCTGGCGGCGGCGGATAGCGGAATCAGCAGGTTCGGCTTGCGCAGTGCCAGCAGTTCGCATATCGAATTCGCGCCGGCCCGGGAGACGACGACATCAGACATGGCGAAGACGTCGCCCAGCTGCGCACCGATATATTCGAATTCATGGTAGCCCTTGGTCGGGGCGAGCGTCGGATCCAGGTTGCCCTTGCCGCACATGTGCGCTACCTGGAAATGTTTCAGCAGCTCGGGCAGCGCGCTGCGGACGGCGTTGTTTATCGCCACGGAGCCGCTGCTTCCGCCAATCACGAACAGCACGGGCCTGCTCTCGTCGAAACCGCACAGCGCCTTAGCTCTCGCCGCGTCTCCTGACAGCAGCGCGCTGCGAATGGGCGACCCGGTGAGCACCGCCTTTTCTTTTGGCAGCTCTTCCATTGTTTCCGGGAAGCTGCAGCATATCTTCGTCGCGCCGCGGAACGCGATTTTATTCGCCAGGCCCGGCGTGATGTCTGATTCGTGTATGATGGAAGGCACGCGGCATATCCTTGCCGCCAGTACTACCGGTACAGAGACGAAGCCTCCCTTGGAGAAAATCACATCTGGCTTTAATTTATGAATCAGGTGGATTGATTGCACAACGCCTTTGGCTACCTTGAACGGATCCGTGAAATTCTTCGGGTCGAAATAGCGGCGCAGCTTCCCTGATGAGATGCCAAAATATGGAATGTTTTCCGCTTCGATCAGCCCGCGCTCCATGCCGTTGTAAGAACCCACATAGTATACGTCGTAGCCTGATGCCAATAGATACGGCAGTAGCGCGATATTCGGCGTGACATGGCCGGCGGTCCCTCCGCCGGTGAGCAGAATCTTCTTCATAATCTATCGCTCTCCTTTATATTACCTATCATATACGCGACCGCGAAAAAGTCAATAGCGGTGTCCCCGCAAAAATTTTTCAAAAAAAGTTTGACAAAACTGTTTCCGCTTGCTATAATGACCGTAACAAATTTGTAACATTTGTAATAAATCGTAACAAATTTACATAATGTTGTAATGATTGGAGGTTATAGCAAATGAGTTCGAATAAACGATATGCGAAAGGCAGGGCATTTGTCCTATCTTTGCTGGCGTTGCTCAGCCTGACGGCTTTCACCGGCGGGGAGGCGTTCGCGGCGGACGCGTCTGCCAAGGCTGCCAGAGGCCAGGAGACAATCGTGATGGCTGACATAGAGGATTCCGAAGGACGGCTCAAGATTCTCGCGGAGCCGGAGGCAGGTTCGGAAGTCGTCGGCAAGATGTCGCGAACTGACACGGCCGATCTGATAGAAAAAGGCGAGAAGTGGTCGAAGATCAAGGTCGGCAAGGCCGTCGGCTATGCGCGTAACAAAGACCTGCTGTTCGGCGAGAGCGCGAGCAAGGATGCCAAAAAGGCGCGCGTGGAGGCGGAGCCGAAGAAAAATTCCGTCAAGGTATCCGACAAAGACTTGCGCCTCCTGGCGGCTATCATCAAATGCGAGGCGGGTTGCGAGCCATACGAGGGCCAGGTGGCAGTCGGCGCGGTCATCATGAACCGCGTGGATTCCGGAGCGTTTCCCGGTACGATTTCCGGGGTCGTCTATCAGAGCGGGCAGTTCACCCCGGCAAGGAACGGGACGTTGGCGCGTGCGCTCTCCGGCAGCATCCCGTCCTCGTGCTACAAGGCGGCAAAGGAGGCTCTCGCGGGTAAGGATCCGACCGGCGGAAAGTTGTACTTCAACGGCGCAGGATGCGGCCGCAAGGGCCAGGTCATCGGACACCAGGTGTTTTTCTGATAAAGGGCAAAAACAACCATTTATGGTTGTTTTTCTTTTTTTTCTCTGATATAATTGCCTAAGGAAATGCCGGCGCGTCTGCCGGATATATATTGGAGGTAGGGAATATGGGATTATTTGTGGCTATTTTCATCTTGCTTATTGCAATCCTTGCGATTTCCATATCGTGCGTGAAGATCGTGCCGCAGGCGCAGGCGTTCGTCATCGAGCGGCTGGGGGGATATTTGGATACCTGGAGCGTCGGGCTGCATTTCAAGATGCCGTTTATCGACCGCATCGCCAAGCGCGTCAATTTAAAGGAGCAGGTCGTGGATTTCCCGCCGCAGCCGGTCATTACCAAGGATAACGTGACTATGCAGATTGACACGGTCGTTTATTTCCAGATTACGGATCCCAAGCTGTTCGCGTACGGCGTCGAGAATCCAATAATGGCTATTGAAAACCTGACGGCAACCACATTGCGGAACATCATAGGCGACCTGGAGCTGGACGAGACGCTGACGTCCAGGGAGACTATAAATACGAAGATGCGCGCATCCCTGGATGTGGCGACGGACCCCTGGGGCATCAAGGTCAACCGCGTCGAGCTCAAGAATATCATCCCGCCGCAGGCCATACAGGATGCCATGGAAAAACAGATGAAAGCGGAACGTGAGCGCCGCGAGGCGATATTGAGGGCGGAGGGCGAGAAAAAGTCCACCATCCTGGTCGCCGAAGGCAAGAAAGAGTCCGCGATATTGGATGCGGAGGCGGAAAAGCAGGCCGCCATCCTGCGGGCGGAGGCGCGCAAGGAGGCGACCGTCCGCGAGGCGGAGGGCCAGGCGGAGGCTATATTGAAGATCCAGCAGGCGAACGCCGACGGCCTGCGCTTTCTGAAAGAGGCGCAGCCTGACGAGGGCGTGCTGCGGCTCAAGAGCCTGGAGGCATTCGCCAAGGCGGCGGACGGCAAGGCGACGAAGATTATCATACCGTCGGAGATCCAGGGCGCGGCCGGCCTGGCAAAATCGATAGTGGAAGTCGCCACGGATAGATAGGATATCTTTTACCGGCATCGCGATTTAAAGCGGGCTGCCTTGTCGGCGGCCCGTTTTTCCGTAAGGGAGGGAAGCCATGAACCTGCAAGGAAGGGATTTTTTGAAATTATTGGACTATTCGCCGGACGAGATACTATACCTCGTCGATCTGGCGGCGGAGCTGAAAGAAAAGAAGAAAAAAGGCATTCCGCACGATGAGCTGCGGGGCAGGAACATAGCCCTGATATTCGAAAAGACCAGCACCAGGACGCGCTGCGCGTTCGAGGTGGCCGCGCACGACCTGGGGATGCAGACTACCTACCTGGATCCCGCAGGCTCCCAGATCGGGAAGAAAGAGAGCATTGCTGATACCGCGCGGGTCTTATCCCGCATGTTCGACGGCATAGAATATCGCGGCTTCGGGCAGGATATAGTCGAGGAGCTGGCGCGGTTCGCGGACGTGCCCGTGTGGAACGGCCTGACGAACGAGTTCCACCCGACGCAGATATTGGCGGATATGCTGACGGTTCGCGAACATATCGGCCATCTCCGCGACGCCAAATTCGTCTATATGGGCGACGCCCGCTATAACATGGGCAACTCCCTGATGGTCGCGTGCGCGAAACTCGGAATGGATTTTGTCGCCTGTACATCCAGGAGATATTTCCCCGACAGAAAGCTGGTCGGCATATGCCAGGAGATCGCGAAAAAGACCGGCGCGACGATCACTCTGACCGAGGATATCGAGGACGCGGCGAATGAGGCTGACGTCATATATACAGATGTCTGGCTGTCCATGGGCGAACCTGCCGAGGCCTGGAAGAGCCGCATAGCGGATCTGCGTCCGTATCAGGTCAATTCGGCTGTGATGGCCCAGGCGAAGCCGTCGGCGATTTTTATGCACTGCCTTCCGTCTTTTCATGACCTGAAGACGTCAATAGGCCGCGAGGTATACGAAAAGTATGGACTATCTGAGCTGGAGGTGACCGACGAGGTATTCGAGAGCGAACAGTCGGTCGTATTCGACGAGGCGGAAAACAGGATGCATACGATAAAGGCGGTCATGTTTGCGACCATACAGAGGTAGGGCGCGTGATGGGAACGGAAAAGGATTTTGACAAGGAGCTGTACGTTCTGCGGGCAGCCTCGGGGGGATGGATTGGCAGCCAGATAGAATATTTCGCGTCTATCGGCTCTACGAATACCGTGGCTATGGAGATGGCCGGATCGGGCGCGGTACACGGCCTGCTGGTCGTGGCGGACTATCAGGAGAGCGGCAGGGGAAGGCATGGACGGACGTGGACCGCCCCGCCCGGATGCGCCATCGCCATGAGCATATTGCTGCAGCCGTCCGGCCTGCCGCAGGATCGCGCCCCTATGCTGACTATAGCGGCCGCCATGGCGGTTGAGCGCGCGATAGAGGAGGCCGCGGGATTGCGGACATGGATCAAATGGCCGAACGACATCGTCTGCCATGGAAAAAAGATATGCGGGATACTCACCGAGATGCGTGTACAGCCGGACAGGCTGGACATCGTCATAGGCATCGGCATAAACGTGCATACGGCATCTTTTCCGGAGCAGCTGGCGGACCGCGCGACGAGCCTCTATCTCGAGGGCTTCGGGAACGTGTCTCGCGCCGCGCTTTGCGACGGGGTATGCCGCCAGCTGGAAAAGTATTACGAGGCCTTTGTGAGCGCGGGAGACCTCTCTCCGTTCGTGGAGGAGTATGACGGCCTTATGGCTGGGCGCGGCGGGCTGGCCCGCGTTCAGGATCCGCATGGCGAATACGAAGGGACCGCGCTGGGCATCAATGAGCGCGGGGCATTGCGCGTAATGACGGAGGGCGGCGAGAGGCTGGCGGACTCAGGAGAGGTTTTATTCAGAGGGATTTATGGCTATTTATGACGGAAAAATAGTATTGTGCGGCGCCAGCGCCTATACAAAAAAATTTTATCTGAACGAGGACTTCGAGGGCCTGCCGCAGGGCGTCAAAGACGAGCTGAAGATCATGTGCGTGCTCTATACGGAGGATGTCGGCGGGACGTTCCGGCTGGAATTTGACGAGGATGGCCGCCTGGAACTTTGCACGGAGGCCGAGGAGGGGGATCTGCTCTATGACGAGATCGGCAGCGTCCTGAAGATAAAGCAGCTGCAGGACGATAAGCGCGATCTGCTCGAGGGGCTGGAGGTGTATTACAAGGTTTTTTTCCTGGGAGAAGATATGGAGGGAGAATGATGCTAATCGCATTAGATGTAGGAAACACGAACATCACCATCGGCGTGTTCGACGGGGAGGATCTGCGGTGCACGCTGCGCATAACGACGAAGCTGCCGCGCACGTCGGACGAATACGGCATTATATTGAAGAATCTATTGCGCGAAAACGAGATCGATCCCGGACGGATTGACTCGGCGATCATATCATCGGTCGTGCCGGGGGTCATGTATTCCCTGCGCAACGGCCTTTTCAAATATTTCCATGTGGAGCCGCTCGTAGTGGAGCCGGGCGTGCGGACCGGGATCAACATAGTGACTGAGAATCCGTCGCAGATTGGCGCGGATCGGATCGTGGACGCGGCGGGCGCCTTCGCGAAATATGGAGGGCCGGTGCTCGTTCTCGATTTTGGAACGGCGACCACCTACGATCTGGTGGATGGAAAAGGCCAGTTCCTGTGCGGCGTCACCGCGCCGGGCATCCGCACGGCGGCCAGGGCTCTCTGGCAGGACGCGGCGAAGCTGCCGGAGATTGAAATAAAGATGCCGAACAGCATCCTGGCGAAGGAGACGATCACCAGCATGCAGGCCGGCCTGGTATACGGCCAGATCGGCCAGACGGAATATATAATCAAGAAGATGCGCGAGGAATCCGGCCTGGCCGGAATAAAGGTAGTGGCCACAGGCGGCATGGGCGCGATGATCGCGGCGGAGACCGCGCTTATCGACATATACGACGCGACCCTGACGCTGGACGGCATGCGGCTGATATATGAGAAACAGAAGAAAAAAAGATAATGGATGGCAATCATACATTGCAGATTGGAGGCGTGGACCTCAAAAACAATCTGATACTGGGACCGATGGCAGGCGTGACCGACCTGCCATTCCGCTTGTTATGCGCCGAACAGGGAGCCGGGCTGCTGTGCATGGAGATGGTTAGCGCGAAGGCGGTCATATATAATAACAAAAAGACGCGGAGGATGCTGTCCATTGACAGACGTGAGCATCCAGTGTCGCTGCAGCTGTTCGGCGGCGATCCGGAGGATATGGCCGAGGCGGCGCGCAGGATAGTGGATGCGGGAGTGCCATTCGATATTCTGGATATAAACATGGGCTGTCCCATGCCTAAGGTCGTGAATAATGGCGAGGGCGCCGCTCTGATGCGCGAGCCGCTGCTCGCGGGGCGGATTATCGAGGCAGTGGTTCATGCCGTGGACCGTCCTGTGACAGTCAAGATGCGAAAAGGATTCGACGGGGCGCATGCCAATGCCCCGGAGCTTGCCAGGATCGCGCAGGAGTCCGGGGCCGCGGCGCTCGCGGTACATGGGCGCACCAGAGACCAATATTATGCGGGAAGCGCGGATTGGGATATTATCCGCTCCGTAAAAGAGGCTGTACGCATCCCGGTCATCGGCAACGGCGATATATTGAATGCGGAAGATGCGAAGCGCATGGAGGAGACGACGGGCTGCGACGGGTTCATGATCGCACGGGGCGCCCGGGGCAATCCCTGGATCTTTCGGGAGATCCTGCATGAGCGAAAGACCGGTGTGCCGTTGCCGCGCCCCGACGCCAGGGAGGTCGCGGATATGGCGCTAAGGCATGCGAGGCTGTTGATTGAATATAAGGGCGAGCCGGTAGCTATGCGCGAGATGCGCAAGCACGCCGCATGGTATACCGCTGGATATCGCGACGCCGCGCGGATCAGGCGTTCCTTGGGAGAGATAGAGACATATGCGCGGCTGGAGGAACTGATGGCGGAATTCTGCGGGGCGGGGTGAGCCACGCGCGCTTTTTCGGTTATTGACAGCCGCCGCGCTATCCGCTATAATACATGGGTTATCGCGAAGCCTGCCGCTCGGCGGGCATCGCGAACTGGAGCGGACATAGGGAGCGGCGGGATATGCGAATACCGCCGGCTGCTCCGGGAGCCGCGATGCAGCGGGGCAATCCACGGGTTTTCATCCATGGCGACGCCCTGACTGCGGGGCATGGGAGTTTACATAGCTAATAAATCAGGAAAGGTTGGAGTGAAATGGCTAAGAAGCACATCTTGACTTACGCGGGCTTACGTGAATATGAGGAGGAACTGCAGGATTTAAAGGTAAACAAACGCCGCGAGATTGCGCAGAAGATCAAGGAGGCCAGGGAGCAGGGCGACCTCTCCGAGAACGCCGAGTATGACGCGGCCAAGGACGAACAGCGCGACATAGAGGCGCGCATCGAGGAACTCGAGGCCATCCTGAAGAACGCCGAGGTGGTCGTGGAGGACGAGGTAGATCTCGACAAGATCAGCGTCGGATGCATGGTGCGCGTTTTGGACACCGAATTTGACGAGGAGCTTGAATACAAGATCGTCGGGTCCACGGAGGCGGACAGCCTGCATGGCAAGATATCCAACGAATCGCCGCTAGGCCGCGCCTTACTGGGCAAGGCGGTAGGCGACGTCGTAAAAATAGAGGCGCCGGCGGGCGAGCTGGCGTACAAGGTATTGGAAATCCAGAAATCCAATTAATAGAATCACTGCTTGGAGGAGAAGATGGCAGAAAAAAATCAGCAGGCCACGCAGCAGGACGTCCGCCAGTTGCTGAAGGTACGCCGGGAGAAATTGCAGAACTTGAGGGAGGCGGGCAAGGATCCTTTCCTCATCACGAAATACGATCAGACGCACCATAGCGTCCAGGTAAAGGAACTTTACGAGGCACACGAGCGCGAGCTGTTGGCCGGACGCGGGGAGCCGTCTCTAGAGGGTCTGGGCGAAGAGCAGAAAAAACAGGCTCTGAGCGATGATTATGATGAGCGCCGGGCCATCATGGATGCTTCGCCGATAAATGTCAGCATAGCGGGGCGAATGATGTTCAAACGCGTGATGGGCAAGGCGTCTTTTTGCAACATCCAGGATCTCCAGGGAGCCATCCAGGTGTATGTCGCCAGGGATGCCATAGGCGAGGAGGAGTATGCCGATTTTAAAAAATCCGACATCGGCGACATATATGGCGTGAAGGGGTATGCCTTTCGCACGCGGACCGGCGAGATCTCCATCCACGCGGCCGAGATGACGCTGCTGTCGAAATCGCTGCAGATCCTGCCGGAAAAATACCATGGCCTCACTGATACCGACATGCGCTATCGCCAGCGGTATGTCGACCTTATCATGAACCAGGACAGCAAGGAAGTGTTTATCAAGCGGTCGCGGATAATAAAAGAGATTCGCGCCTTCCTGGACGCGCGGGGGTTCATGGAAGTAGAGACGCCGATGCTGGTCGGCAATGCCGGGGGCGCCGCGGCGCGGCCTTTCTCCACGCATTATAATGCGCTCGACGAGGATGTCAAGCTGCGCATATCGCTCGAACTTTATCTGAAGCGGCTGATCGTGGGCGGGCTGGAGCGCGTATACGAGATCGGGCGCGTATTTCGAAACGAGGGCGTGGACGCCCGGCATAATCCGGAGTTTACCCTGATGGAGCTCTACCAGGCATATACCGACTACGAGGGCATGATGGAACTGACAGAGAGCATGTTCCGCCATCTTGCCGAGAGGGTATGCGGCAGCGCCAGGATAACGTACAACGGCATAGAGATCGACCTTGGCAAGCCGTTCGCGCGGATGACCATGACCGATGCCATCAAAAAATATGCCGGGATCGATTTTGACTCGATACAGGACGACGAGGCGGCAAGACGGCTGGCGAAGGAGCATCACATGGAATTCGAGGAGCGCCACAAGAAGGGTGACATCGTGAGCATGTTTTTCGAGGAGTATTGCGAGAAGGAACTGGTACAGCCCACGTTCATCATGGACCATCCGGTCGAGATTTCCCCGCTGACCAAGAAAAAGCCGAAAGACCCGTCCAAGGTGGAACGTTTCGAACTGTTCATCAACACTTGGGAGATGTGCAACGCGTACTCCGAGCTGAACGACCCGATAGACCAGCGGGAGCGTTTCGCTGCCCAGGATGCCGCTTTCGAGGCCGGCGACGAGGAGGCGAACCATACCGATGAGGATTTCCTGAACGCATTAGAGCTGGGCATGCCGCCCACCGGCGGCATCGGCTATGGCATAGACCGACTGGTGATGCTGCTGACGGACTCGCAGGCGATTCGCGATGTCCTGCTATTCCCGACGATGAGAACATTGGAGTGAGGAGCGTCCATGCCTTATCGAAAGCGGCTTACAGGCCGCTGGCGATTTATGCGCTCTCCGTCCACAGCTTAACTGCGAATGGATTGGGTGCAAGTTTAAGAATAAAATCCCGTCTTTGACACTTTATTATGGCGAAACATTGGTGGGTTCGAAAAGAATCTGTTTCTGAATTGAAGCAGACAGACAAGGTAAAACATCGGCGGAGTATTTTGTACCCCGCCGGTGTTTTATGCCGCTATAGACCCAGAATATATTTTCTCAACCATCGAATTAATTTCCTTATGTAAATTATCAGCTCTATGTGTATCATCGTTGTTAATTGCAACTATGACTTCATTTACTTTTTGAACAATTAAGTCAAATACTTCTTTATTAGGTTCGAAATATGGCAGTTGCTTAACATAATTGGCAGAATTATTTGCTGTCGGATTAATAGCGTGAATAAGTTTATTTATAGCATCAGAGTTCATTAATGCAAGAATATATAATAATTTGTTAGGATCCTTTGGGAATATTCCTACAATAGACTGGTCAAACACGCGGTTTTGCATAAGGAACGCTCGTATTGTACTTGATTTGACCATAGGTATTCCCACGCCTGATTTAAAATAGAATGACGAATTTTGAAAACGCGAACGCTTATTTCCGTTGTAGGTATTTATTGTATCTTCATCCCATCTTACAAACCATTCATCATGTTCACGGACGTATCTGCGTTTAGATGAACTTTTAATATAGGGTATATAGCCTTCACTAACTCCCTGTATACCGTGTAATGAGGTGCAATCAAATATTTGTTCTTTATCAATTACGCTATAATTTTTAGCACCCTTTACTCCGCTGTTGAGGACTTTAATAAAACGTTGGTTATCGCCAGTATAGAATCCGGTGACAACATCTGCTATATCACCTAATAAGGAAGTCTTTTTAGTTAGGAGATGAACGGAATCATCTTCGGCAATGACAAATCTATGTTTGTCATTTGAAAAGACAGCCTTTTGCTTTAGGAAAAAAGTTTTCAAATATTCAGGTAGTATTTTCCCTGAAAACAGGTATTTAAACTCAGCTGGCGACTGAAATCCTTTTATAATTTTTATGGTATTTTCCTGAGCCTCAGCCAACTCGCAACGTTCAAGCGTAATAATAGAAAGATTCGAGTATCCAAAGCTAACGCCAGGAAAGAACTTCGAGGGGAAAATGAGAATCTCCTCAATTTTAGCGCGTGTTAACAAGACTTCCCTTAATCGAGAGTGCATATTCAGAAAAAGGTATGTATCAGGAATGATAAACGATAATCTGCCATGCATCTTCAAAACCGAGAGGCACCGTAGTAAAAATAGAGAATATGTTTCCTTTACATACTGTCCGGGATATTTTTTCTTTAGGGCATCTCGTTTTTCGTAATCCTGCCAAGCTCCATATGGTGGATTACCAATTATCTTTGTGTAGTGCCCGCCAACCATGTTGAAAAAGTCCAGTTGTTCATCAAGAAGTGTGTCTGTCTGTTTTAGCCACAACTGAGGAACAAGATATGCATCGAGTTGCTCATCAAATAGAGTATCAGTTTTACGAACGACAATATTCGGCATATGTTCATACTTTGTTTTGAGGACAGTTACAGCTTGTTCGCTAATGTCAAGGGCATCAATATGAACATTTTTTCCGGTTTTTAATATATCATCTATGAATACGCCTTCACCCGCAGAGGGTTCAAGGATGACATCGTTCTCGTTGACACCAAGCCGATTTATCATGTATGAGGTTATTTCTTCGGAATTAGTATAATAGGAGCAAAAAGTATCCTTCATATCGTGCCATCCTTTCTTAAGCTAAATCTTAAGTATGAGCTTAAGGAGAGTATACATTGGCATCCTTACCATGTCAAGTATTTTATTAGGTCGTTAGCTTGTAAATGTTTTTTGAACTCGTCGCTAATGTCGTTTGTCCAATCAACATTTTCGTCAAGCCATTTTCGAATATCAAAACCGGTGAACTCTTTCATGACTGCATATCCTTCATCGGCGCAATAAACATCCCAATATGGTGAATTTTTTAGACAATATGTAATGACCTCCGATTTGCAGTTTCGTGGATTTACCTGTATACTACAAGTTGGAACACATCAATGGTAACAGGGGTTACCGCATACAAATGGAGGTCATCAAATGAATTATAGCACAGTTTACGTAGGAATGGATGTACACAAGGAAACTTTTTCTCTTTGCTGTTACACAAACGAGAAAGAACAAGCCGAATACCCTCAAAAAGTTGATGCCCATTACAGCAAAATCATCAACTACATCGAGGCCATGCGTTTCCATTACGGAGACGATGCCTTATTCATATGCGGTTATGAGGCTGGTTGCCTCGGGTTCACGTTATATCATCAGTTGACGGAACATAACGTGAAATGCGTTGTCCTTGCACCGACCACGATGCTCCAGCAGCGGGGCAGGAAAAAAATAAAAACCGATAAACGTGATGCGGCACTGATTGCCAGATGCCTGGCCCACCATGATTATTCACCCGTACATATCCCAACGGAGCAGGATGAGCAGACGAAGGAATATATCCGCATGAGGGATGACCATAGACTCGCTCTCAAAAAAGTGAAGCAGCAGATACTTTCTTTCTGCCTCCGGCACAACTACCGGTTTGACGGTACTGCCAACCACTGGACACAGGCCCACCTGAAATGGCTGCGGTCGCTAACGCCTACAGGACTGTATGCCGAGATACTCAAGGAATACCTCCTGACATATGACAATCTCACCGATAAGTTGGAGCGACTCGATAAACGGATCGAAGAACTCGCCTCCGATGACAACTATCAAGAAAATGTCCACAAGCTGTCTTGCTTCATCGGTGTCAAAACGGTAACTGCCCTGGCCGTGATCACAGAAGTCGGCGACTTCAAACGCTTTGCTTCTGCACAACACTTTGCTTCCTACATTGGACTTGCCCCGGGGGAAGATTCGAGCGGCGATGATAAAAACCGTCTCGGCATCACCAAAGCCGGAAACCGTCATGTCCGAAGCCTGCTGGTAGAAGCAGCCCAAAGCTATAGCCGAGGGCAGGTCGGTTTCAAATCCAAAGCGCTGAGGGCCAGGCAGGATGGGAATGCGCCTGAAATTATAGCATATGCTGACAAAGCCAACGAGCGCTTGCGGCGAAGGTACTATCGCCTGGTTCTTAAAAACAACAAGAGAACTAATGTTGCAAAAACAGCAGTCGCCAGAGAACTCGCCTGTTTCATGTGGGGCATGATGACCGGCCATGTGGCATGAAATACCATAACGTGCTGTCAGTGTCAAGGCCAGGCCGCCTTTGGCGGTGCTTCGCAGCCTTGACCCCGCCATCCCGTTATGATAACGGACACTTAAGCCGCTGTAAGACGGCTTGCGCCGCCACAAGCGGCATGTAACTACTAATACCGGAGGCATCTTGAAAGAGCTTTAGACTCTTCAAGGTTCGAGCTATCTACGCAGACACTATGTTGGCACTTTATGTGATCCACGCTTTTAGACGGTAGGGCTCACGGCGGACCATTGACCTGTCGGTAAGGGGAGATTTCCCCAAATCCACGTATATCAGAGTGGCCAATGCCGGGAACTGATACCCTAAAGCTCTTTCACGATGCCCTCGGCTACAAATGAATAAAGTTTGTGATAATTTTTGTTAATTTACCTATTGACAAAGGTCATTACATATCAG
>CAYVFF010000024.1:0-37943 GCA_964450965.1 uncultured Eubacterium sp.
CCATGTATCTCTCGCAGAGCTCCGTTTCTTTTGAAATCTCAAGCCCGTCGAAGATCGACTTGTCCCCGTCAAGCGAAAAGAAGTGCGAGAGCATGCTCATGTTCAAAGACTTGCCGAAACGCCTAGGACGGGTGAAAAGCGTGACCTTCGCCTGATTCAAAAGAAGCTCCTTGATTAGCCCTGTCTTATCGACATAGTAAAAATCCTTTCTTCGTATTTCCTCGAAATCTTCAACCCCGATTGGGAGCATCTTCTTCATTCCCATGCCGCATCCCTTTCCTTTGTTTCCCTATCTTCTTATCTTCCAAGCGCGACCCTGCAGGTTTTCTTGTAGCACCCTATCCCGTACTTGAGGACGGAGTCCATGCCCTCCTCCCGGAGCTCCTCCGCGTACCTTCTCCTCTCGATCTGGTCCAGGGCATCCCTGCACGCCCCGTCCAGATTGCTCCCGTATTTTATCTCGATCACAATCGCTATCCCTAATTCCCCGTCGTCCGGCTTCGCGATGATGTCCGCGTATCCATCGCCGCTCTCGCGGTTCGACTTCACGCTCCAGCCCTCGTTCGCGGAAAGAATCCCGACAAGTACGCCCTGGTAGAAGTTTTCCTTCTGCCCCTCCTTTGCCATGGCATCCCGGACGCTTATGGTCCTCCGGAGGTATTTGTTGATGCATTTTGTCGAGTCTTCGGGATCGCCGCGCAGCAGGGCGGCGCATAGCCGCTCCAGCGTGCCTGTGTCCTTTTTGACGCTCTCCTTGAAGTATTCCCTGATCTGCTTCACGAACACGTCGCGGACTTCCAGGTTTGGGATCCGCAGCTCTAACGCGCCCCGGTTCATTCCCTGCATGGTCAGGTAGCCGGTCGTGTAGAGCAGGCTCCACAGGTTGTCGATGCTGTCGTATATCTCGGAGTAGGTGAGGTCCTCGCGGATATCCTTTTCTATCGTCCCGCCCGCAACCAGCGTCTCAATCTCACCCCTCGTCTCGTTATCCGCCATGGCGACGAATCGCTTGATGACGTCGTTTCCGCTGGTGTTGATCCAGTAGTCCTGCGGCTGCGCGTCCGGGGAATCCAGCAGGGCGTCGCAGTAATTCAGCACGTCCCAGGGGCAGTATACCTCCGTGCCGCCGAACCGGTAGCCGTCATACCATTTTTTCGCCTCCGGATACTTGTCGGGATGCCCATAATAGCTCAGGAGACTGCTGGCCTCCTCATCCGTAAAGCCAAAATATTCCGCGAAACGGACTCCCGAGATGGAGCGGACCTTCAGGTTGTTCAACCCCGTGAAGATGCTCTCCTTGGAGATGCGAAGGCATCCGGTGAGCACGGCGAGCTCGAGGCTCTCGTTAGTTTTGAGCGCGGTCCCGAGCAGCGAGCGAATCAGGGAGACCATCCTGTCGTAGTAGTTCCCGGCATGCGCTCCCGCGAGCGGGACGTCGTATTCGTCGATGAGCAGGACGGCTTTTTTGCCGTGGTGCTTCTTCAGAAGTCTGGATAGTGTGTTAAGGCTGTTGCAAAGCGTTACCTCCGTCATGTTAAGATTCAACAGTGCCTGGTAATCCGACTTGTCCTCCGCAGACAAGATGTCGCTGTCTGCCAGATACTCGGCCTTGAGCGCGGCGTTCCTGATTAGCCAGGCGGCCTGTTGGTAGGCGGTTTCATAGTCGGAGGCTTCAATGCTCTTCAGGGTGATAAAAATCACCGGGTATCTCCCCATGTATCTCTCGCAGAGCTCCGTTTCTTTTGAAATCTCAAGCCCGTCGAAGATTGACTTGTCCCCCTCCACCGAAAAGAAGTGTGAGAGCATGCTAATGTTCAGCGACTTGCCGAACCGGCGGGGTCGGGTGAAAAGCGTGACCTGCGTTTTGTTTTCAAGCAGTTCCCTGATAAGTCCGGTCTTGTCGATATAGTAAAAATCATCATTGCGTATCGTATCAAAGCTGTCATACCCGATCGGGAGCATTTTCTTCCTTCCCATTCCGGCATCCCCTCCTTGGCTGCGGGCATATGAGATATGAATAGTGTTACGCGCAAACCGCTGCCATCATTGTACCCTATAAAGGGCGGCGATAACAAGCGGTTTTCAAAAAAATACTTTACGAAAGCGGAAAATAGTAATAAGATAGGAAAAGATGTTTTGCGGGGAGGGTTATAATCATGATAAGGGCTGGGATTATCGGGTCTACCGGATACGCCGGTGCGGAACTTGTGCGCATACTTTTGCGCCATCCCGGCGTCACGATCGTCTGGTACGGTTCGCGCAGCTATGTCGATGAGCCTTATGCCCGGGTCTACCGCAATTTTTTCGAGCTTGTGGACGCGGACTGCCTGGACGATAACATAGGAGAGCTGGCGGATCGGGCCGACGTGATATTCACGGCTACGCCACAGGGGTATCTCGCCGGCATCCTCACGGAGGAGCTGTTAGAAAAGGCACGTTTTATCGACCTTAGCGCTGATTATCGCCTTAAAGACGTGTCGGTATATGAAGAGTGGTATCATATCAAGCATGGTTCGCCGCAGCTGCTTGAACGCGCCGTTTACGGGCTCTGCGAGATAAACCGCGGGCTTCTTGGATCGGATACTAGGCTGGTCGCCAATCCCGGATGCTATACGACATGCTCCATACTGACGGCATATCCTTTGGTAAAGGAGGGGCTGATTGATCCGGATACGCTCATTATCGACGCTAAGAGCGGCACGTCCGGCGCGGGGCGAGGGGCAAAGCTGCCGAACCTGTTCTGCGAGGTGAACGAAAACATGAAGGCATACGGAGTGGCTACGCATCGGCATACCCCGGAGATAGAGGAGCAGCTGGGCTATGCGGCTGGACGCGGCGTTACGGTCAGTTTTACGCCGCATCTAGTGCCGATGAACCGGGGGATACTGGTGACGGCATACGCCTCGCTGGCAAAAAAGGCGGACGGCTCATATCCATCGGAGGCAGAGCTGCGGGCGGCTTATGAGAAGTATTACGCGGACGAATACTTCGTGCGCCTGCTGCCAGAGGGCGAATGCCCCGAGACGAAATGGACGGAGGGCGGCAATTTCGTCGATATAAACGTTGTCGCGGATTATCGCACGGGGCGCGCCGTCATGATGGGCGCGTTGGACAACCTCGTAAAGGGAGCTGCTGGACAGGCAGTTCAAAACATGAATCTGATTTTCGGCCTGGACGAAAAAACAGGGCTCGACCTGATCCCTAGCTTCCCATGAGCGAAACGCGTGCCGCCATGCGGGGCGCACGGGCCGTATGGCAGCGGGATATGCGGATTGGGGGAAGGAGGGCCTTGGATAGTTATGGGATGGCCATGCGGGAGTATGAGATGAATGGCGATATACATATCCGCCCGATGACGGCAGCGGATTATGACAAAGTATTTGAATTATGGAATGCCATAAAAGGTTTCGGCATCAGGAGTATAGATGATTCCAGGGATGGCGTGGAGCGATTCATCCTGCGCAACCCGTCCACAAGCATGGTGGCTCTGGATGGGGAGCGCGTCGTCGGCGCGATACTCTGCGGGCATGACGGCAGGCGGGGATGCTTTTACCATGTATGCGTTCATGAAACGTACAGAAAACGCGGCATAGGAAAGGCGATGGCCGCTGAGTGCATGAGGGCGCTGCAGGCGGAGCAGATTAACAAGGTGAGCCTTATCGCATACAAGAACAACGAAGTGGGGAACAGTTTCTGGAAGAGCGTCGGATGGACGTTCCGTGAGGATTTGAACTATTACGATTTTGCGCTGAATGAAGATAATATAACGAAGTTCGTACAATAGAACTCAATAATATACAACCAAAAGCCGCCATCCACAGGAGGTTCGGGTTGATGGATTGCAAGGGATCCGGCATTCCGTATGGCGGGCGGAGAAAGGGCGGGGAAATGAAGCGTATAAATGGCGGCGTGACCGCCGCGAAGGGATATAAGGCGTCGGCAGTCGCGGCGGGGCTAAAATATCAGGACAGGACCGATATGGCGATGGTCTATTCCGAGGTTCCGGCCGAAGCAGCCGGAACTTTTACTACGAACGTATTTAAGGCTGCGCCGGTCATATGGGACCGGCGTATCGTGTCGGAGCTCGGACGCGCAAGGGCCATAGTCGTAAATTCCGGCATAGCCAATGCGTGTACCGGGCATCAGGGGGAGGAGTGCTGCCGGCGGACGGCGGCGGCGGCCGCCGCCGCGCTGGGGATAGACGCGGATGGCGTGCTGCTGGGTTCGACCGGCGTTATAGGCATGCAGCTTCCCATAGAAAAGATGGAGGACGGGGCGAGAGAGCTGGCGAAGAGGCTGGAGTCCGGTGAGCTGGCGGGTCTTGCGGCGGAGCGGGCGATTATGACGACAGACACGCGCCCCAAGGAGGCGGCCTGCACATGCGAGATATCCGGCAGGACTGTCACGGTCGGCGGAATGGCGAAAGGTTCCGGCATGATCCATCCGAATATGTGCACGATGCTGGCGTACATAACTAGCGACGCGTCCATCTCGCACGAGATGCTGCAGAGGGCGCTGGGAGACATCGTTCCCGATTCTTTCAACATGATATCTGTGGACGGAGACACGAGTACGAACGATACTCTGCTCGTGTTGGCGAATGGGATGGCCGGAAATGAGAAGATATCCTCCTTTGGCGCGGATTATGACGCTTTTTTCGAAGCCCTCTCGTATGTCTGCACCTCTCTCGCGAAGCAGATGGCGGCGGACGGCGAGGGCGCTACGAAGCTGGTCGAATCTATCGTGGAGGGCGCGGACACTAAAGAGCATGCGAGGATGCTCGCGAAATCAGTCGTAAGCTCGAGCCTTACCAAGGCGGCCATGTTCGGCTGCGACGCCAACTGGGGCAGGGAGCTGTGCGCGCTGGGATATTCGGGAGTTCCATTTGATCCGGCCAGGGTGGAGCTGTATTTTCGCAGCGGGGACGGCTCTAAGGAGATGCTCGTCTTCAAGGATGGCGAGGGCGTAGGATACAGCGAGGAAGAGGCATCGGAGCTGTTGTCATCGAGTCACGTGCAGATCGTATCTAGGATGAATATGGGAAATGAGACGGCGACCGCGTGGGGATGCGACTTGACATATGACTATGTGAAGATCAACGCGGACTACAGGTCGTGAGAGGGGACGGCGCATTATGGAAAACATGGATGAAATCCTACAGAAGGCGCAGGTGCTGGTGGAGGCCCTGCCCTATATCCAGCGGTTCAACCGCAAGATCATCGTTGTGAAATACGGCGGCAGCGCGATGGTTGACGAACGCCTCAAGCAGAGCGTGATCCAGGATGTCGTGCTGCTCAAGCTGGTCGGATTCAAGCCGATCATCGTGCACGGCGGCGGCAAGGAGATCAGCCGGTGGGTCGAGAAGGCCGGCATGGAGCCGCATTTCGTGAATGGACTGCGCGTGACAGACGCCGACACGATGGAGATCGCCGAGATGGTATTGAACAAGGTAAATAAATCGCTGGTACAGATGGTCCAGCAGCTGGGCGTGCTGGGAGTCGGCATTACGGGCAAGGACGGCGGCCTTTTACGCGTGCGCAGGAAATACGCGGATGGCGAGGACATCGGCTACGTTGGCGAGGTCGAAGAGGTCAATCCAAAGATTCTCTTTGACCTTTTGGAAAAGGATTTCCTGCCGATAGTGGCCCCCATAGGGATGGACAAGGACTATCAGACTTATAATATCAACGCGGACGACGCGGCATGCGCGATCGCCAAGGCGGTAAGCGCGGAGAAGCTCGCGTTTCTCACGGACATCGAGGGAGTCTACAAGGATCCGGACGATGAGTCCACGCTCATATCGGAGCTGACCATGTCGGAGGCGCGCGAACTCATCGCGGAGGGATATATCGGCGGAGGCATGCTGCCGAAGCTGAACAATTGCATAGACGCGATGGAGCAGGGCGTAGCGCGCGTGCATATTCTGGACGGGCGGATCGCGCATTGCCTGCTGCTGGAGATATTTACGAACAAGGGAGTCGGCACCGCTTTTTTGAGCGATAAGGAGCAGAAATACTATCATGGATGAAAAAAAGCAAGAACAGATAGGCCTGGCGGAGGAGTCGCTGCTGCACGTATATAACCGCTTCCCGCTAGTGCTTGAGCGGGGCGACGGCGTATATCTATATGACACAGATGGGAAAAAATACCTTGATTTCGCGGCCGGCATCGCCGTCATGGCTTTCGGATATAACAATAAGGAGTACAATGACGCGCTTCTAGAGCAGGCCGGCAAGGTCATCCATACGTCTAACTTGTATTATAACATGGCGACGGCAAATGCCGCGAGCGCACTGCGGCGCATCAGCGGCATGGATCGCGTTTTTTTCACGAACAGCGGCACGGAGGCCATAGAGGGCGCGATAAAGGCGGCGAAAAAATACGCCTATTCCAGGGACGGCCATGGCGGGCATGAGATTGTCGCCATGAACCGCTCGTTCCACGGCCGCACGATAGGCGCGCTGTCCGTGACGGGTAACGCGCACTACAGGGAGCCGTTCGAGCCGCTGATGCCGGGAGTGCGCTTTGCCGGCTTTAATGACCTGGACAGCGTCAGATCGCAGGTATCGGAGAAAACCTGCGCGATTATTATGGAGACCGTCCAGGGCGAGGGCGGGATATATCCGGCGGAGCCGGAGTTTTTGCGGGGCGTGCGCGACCTTTGCGACGAGCGGGATATTTTACTGATTTTAGACGAGATACAATGCGGCATGGGCCGCACCGGCCATATGTTCGCCTGGCAGGGTTATGGGGTGCGTCCCGATATAATGGCGTGCGCGAAAGCGCTAGGCTGCGGCTTTCCAGTCGGGGCGTTCCTGATGACCGAGCGCGTCGCGCGGGCATCGCTCGTCCCGGGAGACCATGGCACGACATATGGGGGCAATCCGCTCTCGGGCGCCGTAGTATCAAAGGTAATCGAGATGATGGAGAGGGACGGAATCGTGGAGCACGTCCGCGAGGTCGGAACCTACCTGTCCGATAAATTGGACGCTATGGTGAAAAAATATGACTGCCTGACGGCGCGGCGCGGCGTGGGCCTGCTCCAGGGTCTGGTCTGTACAGAAAATGTTTCCGATGTGGCAGGGAGGGCGCTGGGCCACGGGCTTATCGTCATCACCGCCGGATCCGATGTCATCCGCCTGGTTCCTCCGCTCATAATAGGGCGCCGCCATGTGGACGAGATGATAGAAAAGCTCTCCGCCGCCTTGGAGGGATAGTGGATAAAAAAGGGGTTGTATTATTCGCGGTTGTCCGTTAGAATAAGGTTATCGCTTTGAGGGCTCCCTACCGCTGCCTGTTTGTGGGAAGGAGCGATATGAAAAAACTGAATAAAAAGAAGGCGGCAAAGGCGGCAATGGGCCTGCTTGCGCTATTGTTTTTGTATGGCTGTGCGAATGCCGGCCGCGGCGATGCGGTCGGCGGGCTTTCAGACGGCTATGCGTATAAGGATGCGAGCTCGGCCGACGGCGCGTCGGGCGGATCGGAGGACGGGCTTGAATATATCGAAGGGTATGCCGGCGAGGATGGCCGGGCCATGGCGGCCGCGGCATCAGGTGACGTTGATGAAGGAGGCGGCGACGGCATCCGGAACGGCGCGTCTTCCGGCGAAGCGCAAGGGTCTTCCGGCGAAGCGCAAGGGTCTTCCGGCGAGTCGCAAGGGTCTTCCGGGCGGCTGGCTGTCTACGTTTGCGGAGCAGTGGAGAGCCCCGGCGTCTACGAGCTGCCGCAGGGTAGCCGGGTCTGCGACGCGGTCGCGCTGGCTGGCGGGCTGACGGATGCCGCGAGCGATACGTCGGTCAATCAGGCGGAATATGTGTCGGACGGGCAGATGATAAACATCCCTACCGCCGATGAAGCAGTCGAGGCAGCCGCCGCAGATCAGGCCGCATCCGATGGGTTGGTGAACATAAACACGGCCGGCGTTGAGGAATTGAAGACCCTGCCGGGCATCGGGGATTCCAAGGCGCAGAGCATAATAGCCTACCGCGAGGCGAACGGCGCCTTCCAGTCAATCGAGGACATCAAGCAGATCGACGGCATAAAGGACGGCGTTTTTTCCAAGATAGAGGGCAGCATCAAGGTTGAATAGACATTAGGGGTGCAAAATGGCAAAAAAAGTGCTTGTAGTGGATGATGAGAAGCTGATTGTGAAGGGTATCCGTTTTTCGCTGGAGCAGGACGGCATGGATGTGGAGTGCGCTTATGACGGCGAGGAGGCCCTGAGGCTCGCTACGGAGAACTCTTACGACATCATCCTGCTGGATCTCATGCTGCCCAAGATGGATGGATTCGAGGTATGCCAGCATATCCGCGAATTTTCCAACGTGCCGATTGTCATGCTGACTGCCAAGGGCGACGACATGGACAAAATTCTCGGCCTGGAATATGGCGCAGACGACTACATCACCAAGCCATTCAACATCCTGGAGGTCAAGGCCAGGATCAAGGCAATCATGCGCAGGACTGCCGCGGAGAACGCCGCGCCCGCCAAGCCGCGCGTCATCGAAAGCGGCGACCTGCGGCTGGACCTGGACAGCCGGAGGCTGTTCATCCTGGGGCGGGAGGTCAACCTCACCGCGAGGGAATTCGAGCTGCTGGAGCTGCTGGTCACGAACCAGAACAAGGTGTTCAGCCGGGAGAAACTGTTGGAACTGGTCTGGGGGGCGGACTATCCCGGGGACGTTCGCACGGTCGACGTGCATGTGCGCCGCCTGCGTGAGAAGATCGAGGCGAACCCCAGCGAGCCAAAATATGTCCATACGAAATGGGGCGTGGGATATTATTATCGCGGTTGAAGCAAGATGAAAAAGAAGCTTAAGAAAGAATTGCTTGATTTTTTCAAGAGCATGCGGTTTCGGCTGCTGTTCGCCCTGGTCGCGTTCGGACTGCTGCCCGGGGTGGTGATGCAGGCGGTCCTCGTGCGCGGATACGAATCGCGGGCAGTCAATAAGCGCAGCATTGATATATTAAACCAGGCGAAGATCATCTCTGACCAGATCGCGAACAGCGGATATCTGGACGACGTCACGAACGATTCCATCAATTCCAGGCTGGAGCTCATCGGCAATATTTACGACGGGCGCATCCTAGTTGTCGACAACACGTTCCATATCATCAAGGATACTTATGAGCTCGACACATCGAAAATAATTATTTCGGAAGAGGTGGCAACCAGTTTCCAGGGCCAGGAGAGTAATAAATATGACCCGCTCAACCGCTACATCCAGTTGACGCTGCCCATCCGCGAAGCGGAGTCGCAGGAGATCTTGGGCGTGTTGCTAGTGAGCGTTTCTACGGACAGCGTCATCTCGTCCGCGTCTTACTTGAGGAACGCCGGCATAGTGGTGGAGGCATCCCTGGCGGTGGTGATTGTCATTGCCGCGGTCTTTCTGTCCGGGCATCTTATTCGGCCGATGCGCAAAATCTCGAAATCTATAGGCGACGTCCAGCTGGCCGGTTACGGGGAAGACATGGCGGTGGTCGGAGACTGCACGGAGACGGCGGAGATATCGGGCAGGATTAATGACCTGCTCAAGAACGTGAAGATCCTGGACGAATCGAGGCAGGAGTTCGTTTCGAACGTCTCGCATGAATTGAAGACGCCGCTGACGTCCATGAAGGTGCTGGCGGATTCGCTGTTGGCGCAGGAAAACGCGCCGGTGGAGCTCTATCAGGAGTTCATGTCGGACATAGCCTCGGAGATCGATCGCGAAAACAAGATTATAACGGATCTGCTCACGCTGGTAAAGATGGACAAGGCGGCGGACAGCCTGAACATCGAGTCCGTCAACGTCAACGAGCTGCTGGAGTCTATAATGAAGCGCCTCATGCCCATCGCGGATCGGCAGAACGTCGAGCTGGTGCTGGAGAGCTTCCGTCCGGTGACGGCGGAAATTGATGAGACGAAGATGACGCTGGCATTGACTAACCTGATTGAAAACGCTATTAAGTATAACGACAAGCCGGACGGCTGGGTGCACGTATCGCTGAACGCCGACCATCAATATTTTTATGTGAAGGTGGAGGATAACGGCATCGGCATCCCCGAGGATTCGCTGGATTATATCTACGAGCGTTTTTACCGCGTGGATAAATCGCATTCCCGCGAAATCGGCGGGACGGGGCTTGGCCTTGCGATTGCGCGGAGCGTGATCTTGATGCATCGCGGCGCGATCAAGGCATTTTCCACGGAGGGGGAGGGCACCATTTTTACCGTGCGCATACCGCTGAAATATATCGCGGCGTGACTAGGGGCGTTTGCTATATGAAGAAAAAAGTGATTTTGACGGCGGCCGCCGCGCTTGCCATTGCCGTTTGCTGCGCGTGCGGCGCGGATCCGGACGACGGTGGATTTTTCGTCAGCTATCTGGACAAGGAGCAGACAAAGACCGTGCGCGAGCCATATGAGCCGGAGGCGGATCCGGACGACGAGGAGGCGGTAGTAGGGGAGCTGCTAGACGTCCTCTCCTCCGATTCGGGAGACGTCGATCTCGTGCGGCCCATCCCGGAGGGGGTGGCCGTGGAGAGGACGCGGCTCGAGGACGACGGGGATTTGAAGGTCTATTTTAACGAGGCTTACCGCGAGATGGACTCGGTGCGCGAGATTTTATGCCGGCTGGCCCTCGTTCAGACGCTGACGCAGGTCGATGGCGTGGACTGTCTGGAATTTTTCGTCGGAGACGGGCCGCTGCTCGACAGCAGGGGGGAGAAGGTCGGCGAGATGACGACCGATGATTTCGTGGTGAACCCCGGGGAGCAGATTAACTCGATCAAACAGGCGTCGCTGGACCTGTATTTTTCTAATCCATCGGGAAACGGGCTGGTGCTGGAGACGCAGCGCGTCTATTACAATAGCAACGTCTCCCTGGAAAAGCTCGTCATAGAGCATCTCCTGGAGGGGCCTAAGGGCAGCGGGGCCATTGCGTCAATCCCGCCTGAAACCGCGCTGGTGAACGTGTCGGTGTCGGACCGGATCTGCTATGTCAGCCTGGACGACGGCTTCCGGGCGCAGAATTATAGCGTGCAGGAGGACATCGTCATCTATTCGCTGGTAGATTCGCTGACTGCCCTGCCGCACATCGACAAGGTACAGATTTCCGTAAACGGAGATACGTCCGGAGTCTATCGCGACAGCTTCCCTCTCAGCACTATATACGAGGAGGATCTGTCATACGTGCGTATGGATGATAACGAACGGACGGTCATCGTAAATGACATAAAGGAGGAAGAGAAACATCCATTGGAATAAGCGCCTGGGATGCCGGCTCGCGTTCGCGCTGATTCTCGGGATTATAACGGCAAGGCATGGCGGGCCGCTGGTTTTCGCGCTGTCCGCCATACTAGCCATATCCGGCATCCTTCCGCAGCTTTTGAAGAAAAATTACCGCGAGTGCGCCTTGAGGGGAGCGTTGCTGCTGGCAGCGTGGGCGCTCGGCGCGGCCTGCCAGGTCCGTAGCGACAGGGCATATGCGGCGGAAGGAGGCATATTCGAGGCAGGGCGGAGGGTGCGCATGCAGGGCACGCTCGTCGGCAAAGAACAAAAAGAAAAGTCATGGCAGCTGACGCTCGAGCTGCCGGGTTTTGAAAATCTGGTTATTGTGACAGCCAAAGACGGAGGATATCCGTTAGATGGCGTTCTATCGGTCGAAGGGACCGTCATGGAATTTCGTCCCCCTCGCAATGAGGGGCAATTCAACGAACAAAATTATTATCGGTACAGGCAGATCATAGCCAGGATCTACGCGGACTATGTATGCGTGGATGAATCTCCGCCGCATGCCTGGCGCGAGGGGCTCTACGAGCTGCGCGGGAGGCTGTGCGATGTCTATAAGTCCGCGCTCCCGGAAGACGTTGCCGGCATTATGTCCGTCATGGCTGCTGGCGAGAAAGCCTATTTGAATCCGGACGTGAAAGCCGATTTCCAACGGGCGGGAATAAGCCATATACTCGCGATCTCCGGCATGCATATCAGCATGATTGGCACGGCGTGCTACGCGCTCTTGCGCGGGGCCGGGCGATCTTATGGCATGAGCGCCGCCGCGTCCGCGGCCCTTTTGTACTTCTATGGGACGATGATTGGCATGGGCGTGTCCGCACGGCGCGCGATAGGGATGTTTTGCCTGTATCTCCTGGCGCAATGCATCGGGCGCAGGTATGACACGCCCTCCGCGTTGGCGGCGCTCGCCATCGTGCTCCTCGTAGACGCCCCCGGGCGGCTGTTAGACGTTAGCTTCCAGTTTTCGTTCCTGGCGGTCGCGGGCGTCGTGACGGCGGATGCGGCGCTGTACAAGAAAAAAGGAGGGTTGTTTGCGGCCATCCGTCCAGTCCTCGCGTCGCTGTTGCTGCAGCTGTTCACGTTGCCCCTCGTGGCATATTATTACTACGAGCTTCCGGCATATGCGCTGCTGCTGAACATGGCCCTCCTGCCGTATCTTGGCGCGGCGCTGGGGTTTGGGCTTGTCGGCGGATGTATCGGGCTGTTTTCGATGCCTATTGCGCGAATCCTGCTATTGCCGTGCCGCATCGTCCTGACGGTATATATATGGGCTTGCGATCTCGTGGGGAATCTGCCGGGCGCCTCGGTGATATGCGGCAAGCCATCCATGGCAAAGTTGTGCCTGTATTACCTGTTGCTTGCGGCGCTCATATGGCGTCTGTATATTATCAAAAAGAGGGCGGGGCTGGCAGAGAATGAGGATGGAACGGATGTGGACGAGCGCGCGGGAATCGTCCGCGGCGTCGGATTCGAGACAGGCAGCGGCAGGCACTTCGGCGGAAAACGCCCGGGGAGGCTGCTGGCCGGCTGCGCCGCGCGATGCGTCATAGGAGCCGCGGTTCTTGCCGTCATACTATGCCACGTCCCCCGTGGCGCTTTCGAGCTGGACTATCTGGACGTCGGGCAGGGTGACGGGTCGATGATCCGCACGGAGAATGGCACGGTATGTTTCGTGGATGGCGGCAGCACCGATGTGGATAACGTCGGGACATACCGGATCCTGCCCTTCTTGAAATCAAAAGGGATACGCCATGTCGATTACTGGATTCTCTCGCATCTGGACGAGGATCACGTGAACGGGTTTTATGAGGCGTTGGACGAGGGATACGATATCCGCGCGGTAGTCGTTTCCGCCTACATGACGGAGGATGAGGCAAAGCTGGAGTTGCTGTCGCGCCTGTCGGAGCATGGCGTGCCGCTGCTGGCAGCGGATGCCGGTGACGCGCTGTATCTGGACGGAAACGGCAGCGGCTGGGGCGGAGCGGATGCCGATGCCGGCGTCTCTGGCGGCCCGAGATTGCAATTTCTCTCGCCGGGCGCGGACACGGACGCTGACGACCGCAACGGAGCGAGCCTGGTATTTCTCTATGACGACGGGGAGACGGACGCGCTCTGGACCGGCGACATAGGGGCGCGGCAGGAAAAATGGCTATTGGAGCATTGGAATCTGCCCCGTATCGATGTCTACAAGGCTGCCCACCATGGCTCCGACTACTCGAATTCGGCCGAATATCTGCAGGCCATCGCGCCCCGGATTTCGGTCGTGTCGTGTGCCGAGCGCAACCGCTACGGGCATCCGGGCGCGGACGCGGTCGCGCACATGGAACAGGTTGGCAGCATAGTGCGCTACACTATGAGGGAGGGGCAGATAAAGATCGTGAGGTGAGGGCGGGCGGGGGAGGCATCTGGCAAGTAATATCTTTGAAATTCTAAAGTGATAAGTGAGACTGACAGAAATTTATCCAAGGATGCCCGCCTCTGAGGAAATTTTCTGTTGAAGATCCGTTTTAGCTCCTCAACATTCTGCTCACAGATCATGCCGTGATTCGGATAGGACGTTGCCTTCCTATATGCTTTCCATGATACGCCGTCTGAGTTTAAAGCTGCGGATATCAGTACATTGGTATCAATCATTATTCTCATTCGATACCTTCCTCGTCTCGCAGTTCCTTGACAAGCGCCATGACATCTTCTTCAGAAGTAAGACCAGTGCGCTGTGCTTCTCCTGCCATTTCATTTTGCAATATCTGCATGGCATATAAGTCAAGTCCTAAATTTGGCGTAAATTAAAAATTTTATCTTCAGGCTCAGGGCGCTTTGCCCTGAGCCTGCCTTTCTGAATCTGCTTCGTCATTCTGCTGAAGAAACTTTCGACAAGGTTAAGTCAGGAGCCGTGTTTCGACGTGATAGTCACATCATATCTGCGTGTTGCCCATTTAGTATCAGGATTACTATGGGATCCTGACTGGTGAGCCGCCGGAACGAGTGCTTTATACATCTTTAACCCATCTTTAATCGCTTATTTAGAACAACTAGCAGGATTTCGTATAAAAAATAGGGGGTTTTATATAATTTGTATTTTGGAGGAAATCTGTTTGCCGATATAGAAAATAAGGAAGAAGGAAGATAGTATCAAGTTGCCCTATAAAAAGACAACGAAAGATTGTTTATGATAAGAGACAGGTGATTGGATTGATAAAAATAGCAATATGCGATGATGAAAAGGTCATTCGGGAACATCTAGCTGAACTGGTAGAAAAACAGGGGGCGAACTGCCAGATAGAATTGTTTGCCACAGGCGATAATCTGCTTGCTGGGGAAAAGCATTATGACATGATTTTTCTTGATATTCAAATGGTAGGCCTGAATGGGATAGAAACGGCAAGAGCAATACGAGAATATGATGAGCAGGCAGTCATTATCTTTGTGACTGTGGTAAAGGAATATGTATTTGAAGCGTTTGATGTGGGCGCATTCCATTATCTTATAAAGCCTATTAGGGAAGAAAAATTTAAGGAAGTTTTTACAAATGCTCTAAGAAGCGTAAAAAGATGGCAGAGTAAAGCAGCAGAACCGACATTGTTCGTAAAAGGAACAAAGCGCGGCGTACTGCTAAAGCAAAAAGAAATCCTGTATGTTGAAAATAAGGCTAACAAAGTAGTGATACATACCATTAAAGAAGAAATAGAAGCATGGTACGCCTTAAAAAAGCTGGAAGAGGAATTGGGGAGCGGATTTTACCGCTGTCATAGAGCTTATATTGTGAATATGGGGCATATATCAGGATATACCAATGACATGATCGATATGGACAATGGCGACAGAATTTATCTAACAAAGGGTAAATATCCGGAATTTGTAAAAATATATATGCGTTATATTGATGATAGAGGCGCGGCAGATGATTGGTAGAATCAACTGGATATTTTATATATATTACGCCGCATTCCAAGGCTTTTGCTTACAGTATTTTTTGGGAAGTCTCTCAGGACAAACAACGAGGCGACGTTCCGCAGGCATCTGCTGCTGTCTGAAATGCCCGAACGCGATTCCCATCCGAGGCGGGGTTTTGTCATATGCCCCGCCCGCGGCAGGATTCATTCCGCCGGAACGAAAAAGCGGAAAGGAAAAAAGGCCGCCGCATGCCGGGAACCGGACGGGAAAGAGCCGAAAAGACGCGGGCGCTCCAAGGGGTCGAAGAACAGAAGCACTCTGGAGTGCGAGGAGATGATGGATACACAGCTTGCCACAGAAAAACGCGGTCGCGGAAGGCCAAAATGGCTATTCACGCTATTGGAGTTAATATACGCTCCTGATTTTCCGATATATTGGTAAATTAAACCTGAATCCGTGGTCGTATTTGCATATAACGCCCCTGAGCCAAGCAATCCCCAAGTTTCCAGATGTCGCGTCAATTTTCTGCGGACGGCATCCGCGTGGTCTACGATGTGACGGAGAGGACGACCGACAGGCACGGACAGCGCCTTCTCCCGCACGACGTTGTGGCAGACACGTACTGGACGAGCCTCCCGCTCCCGGATCCGGACGTCGTCGCGCCCTGCCATGCGCACGGCGAGTGCGAGCAGTTACACAGCGAGCTAAAGTCGGACATGGGCGTCGAGAGGCTCCCGTCCGGGAAGTTCGAGTAATTTAAGTTATGTTGGCGCTTATTATAGTGCGCTTACGATGATGTATGTCGATTATATGATTCCTTATGGTTTGTATGAAGGTATGTAAATAAATGCCATGGAGGGCTTTTTCAAATCGTTTTGGCTTGAAGGCGCCCTCATTTAAAAAAATATTTTCTTTTTGAAGGAGGCTACGGAAAATGAAAGTAAATGCAGCAAACAGTGATGGCTCTTCATGGGGGGAAGCCTTTAAAAATAAACCGATTATGTTAAAAACCAACAAAGAAGTATCGGCATTTCTGGAAGGAAAAATACAGAAAAATATGGTAATGCGGGAGGATACCTGTACTCTCAGTACCAATGATTCTTATCGAAATCGGAATACCACTTATGAGATACCAAACAACGAAAATGGTAGCGCATTTCTGGATTTTGGTTTTTTAATCCGGGATATGAGCAGTTGCTTAAGGGGCAGCTTGAGTCATAAAGAAGATGTCGATTTTTACAACTTTACCATACCTTATAATCGGACTCTACAAAATGATTTTGACATCCAGATTACAATGGAACTGCCGGATGGAGCAGATTATACGCTGACATTGTATGATGAGTATGGTAATCAGGTGGGAAAGGCTGAATGGGACGGGGAGAACAGAAAAACGCTGACGATTCCAAATTGGGACACACAGACGAGCAAATATTGTATCAGAATCGAAAATGCGGATGGAGAAGAAATATCACCGGATGATTATTATAGGATAGGTTTTCAGATATCCGAAAACAAAGCGCGGGAAAAGACGGATGCCGTCAGCGATGCATACTGCGCTTGGCAGAGCGCAAAAAGCAAAGGACTTCCCGAACAACAGGAATATCTTGACAGATACAATGCGCTTTTGAGGGAGGCGGAAAAGGAATATACTAAAGAGGTGGAGGCACTCCACCAGAAGCAGTATGAGAATCTGCCAGAGGAAAAACGGTATCAAGGTAGCAGGACAGCGGACGAACTGTTAGAGGATATGGCGAATGGCAAGACACTCAGCGAGGCAGAGTTGGAATATGTCAAAATATTTGCCAATTTACAGGATTATGAAAAGGCAAGGCAGAACGCAGAGCTGCAGAATGATTTTTCACAGGAATTTGTGAAGGAATTGGAGAAACAGGGGATTTCAAAAGAAGTCCTGGATGGCATGAAAGTAGAGATATCCAGCGATGGTACTGTTACCGTACGAGGAATTGGAAATGAAGCGTTGCAAAAGAAGGTAGAGGATATCATCAAAGAAAAATATGGGGATTGCTTGTACCGTTATTACATAGGGACGGCAGACAGCATTATGGGTTTGTCCCCGGAGGCATATGAATATGCCACAGAGGTGCAGGAAGTGATGCGCTATCTGAAAGCGGCAGCGGGTCATGACATTAAACTGGAAGACCTGTACCTGACATCGGATGGAAAAATCGGAGGACTGCCGGAAAGAGTGGGCGGGATGATTAACAATACGCAAAATAACTCTAAAATCGACCGCATCAGGGATATGCTGACAGATATTGTACAGAATATGAGGTGTTATAAAGATGTTCCCTATTTTATATCTGAATTTCAATTTTCAGATGGGCATTTCAGCGTAACGGACAGCGGATTTCCCATAGATACGAATGCGCTGGAAAAGGCGCTGCAGCCAGACTATGGTGGTGCGGGGGCATACCGTTATCAGTTCAAAAAGGTGTTTTAAAGTCAAGTCCAAAATTTGGCGTAAATTAAAAATTTTATCTTCAGGCTCAGGGCGCTTTGCCCTGAGCCTGACTTTCTGAATCTGCTTCGTCATTTTGCTGAAGAAACTTTCGACAAGGTTCAGTCAGGAGCCGTGCTTCGACGTGAATAGTCATATCATATCTGAGGGTCGCCCATTCAGTGTCAGGATTCCTTTGGAATCCTGACTGGTGAGAGCCGGAACGAGTGCTTTATACATCTTTTACCAATCTTTAATCGCTTATTTTGAACAACTAGCAGGATTTCATATAAAAATGAGGGGGTTTTATATAATTTGTATTTTGGTAGAAATCTGTTTGTCGATATAGAAAAGAAGGAAGATAGTATCAAGTTGTCCTATGTGATAAAAATACAACGAAAAATTGTTTATAATAAGAGGCAGTAATCGGATTGATAAAAATAGCAATATGCGATGATGAAAAGGTCATTCGGGAACATATAGCTGAACTGGTAGAAAAACAGGGAGACGAGGCAGATGATTGATAGAATCAACTGGGTTTTTGATATATACTACGCCGCATTTCAAGGTTTCTGCCTACAGCATTTTTCGGGAAGTTTTTTTGAGTATAGAGGCAAAAAGCATCATCATAACGGTTTCTGTGTGGCAGTACTTTACACTTTGCTTTCACTATGTGCCAATAAATTGTTGTTTCATGGACATGAAGATATAGGAGTGATTGAAAGCCAGATTTTTACTTTTTGTTTGATTGTGCTGCTGGCTGTGGCTTTTTACAAATCTGCGCGGGCAATAACTTGTTATTTGGCTATTACGTTTATGGCGGTTAGCCAGATTAGCTTTTTTGTCGCCCATAGCGTATTTAAGATCGGACATGAGTTATTCAGAGTATGGGTATGGTGCATAGAAAAAGCATATATTACTGATTCCAATATGGTTACGGTTATATTAGGTATAACTGCCATAGCTTTGCAGATTTTAATGTATGGCATATATTCCTTACTATGCTTTTGGGCATTAAAAGGCATTGCACAGAGCTTCCGGGGTAAGGATTACCCTATAAGCAGGACGGAATTGTATTTTCTGCTTGCTCCAAGCCTAGTGGGGGAGCTTGTCTGTGTAATGCTGCGGATCATTGTGGTTGCTGTGGAAAATGGAATACCAGAATTGTTATACGACAGCCATCCGATTTTGCTCCTGGTGATACCGGTAATCTTAATATTATGCCTGCTGTCGATTATTTACAGCGTGAAACTGTTACAGAACATGATTGCACTGAACAGAGAGAAAAACAGCAAGGTGATATTAGAAAAACAGGTGGAGAGCTTGCAGGGGCAGATAACGGAAATGGAACATATCTATTCCGATATACGGGGCATGAAGCATGATATAGGAACTACGATTGCAGTCATAACGCGGCTTGTTGAAAAAGGGGAGAATACCGAGCTGCAGAATTATCTGTCGGAACTGAACCAGACATTTGACGACCTGGAGACGAGGTATAAGACAGGGAACGCAGTGGTAGATACGCTTTTGAATATGAAATATCATGAAATGACGCGTACCATGCCGGAGGTCAAGCTGTATGCGGATAAATTATTCTTTTTCGATGAACTGATGATACAAAGTTATGACATAGGCGTAATCATTGGGAATGTCCTAGATAATGCAATGGATGCCTGCAGGAAAGTGAGGGGAGGCAGGAGTGATTTATTTATTCGAATATCCTCCTTTTCAAAAGGAGAAATGTTCTTTATTAAAATAGAAAACAGCTTTGATGGGAAATTAGTCATAAGGAAAAGGGAGGAATTTCCAATGACTACCAAACAGGACAAAAAAGTGCATGGGGTCGGACTTGTCAATATAAAAAATATTGCAGAAAAATACCATGGCGGCGTTGACTGGCGGGTAGAGGATAAGACATTTATCCTGCTGGTAATGATAAAAAATGGGAAGGAGGTGCGGATGGGTTGAATAATTATTAAAAACAGTATAGTTGGGAAGAAGGTGATGTCGGATGGGCTGAATAAGTTGAATAATTAGTAAAAACAGTATTGTAGGAATATATTTTTAATATTGGAGGAGAAGAGAAATGGATATAGGAAATATAAACAGTGCTTTAGCGTTATATCAGTATGTTGCCAAGGCGCAGAAAGGTAATGTGGCGGAAAAGACCAGCTTTGCGGACACCGTAAAACAGAAAGCGGAGAGCAGTTCCGTAGACCGGACGGAACAGTATTTGGAGCATCTTAAGCAGAGGTTTGGCGCAAACGTTTATGTGCAAAATGTTGGTAACGACCAAAGGGTGGTTGATAAATTTGGCGCAAGCATAGTGGGGTATAACAATGTCGCAATCGCCCCGAATATGTTAGAAAAGATGGCGAATGACCCGGAGAAAGCAGCCTACTATGAACAGGAAATTCAAAAGTGCCTTAATGATCTTCCGAAACATCAGGCTGCATTGTCCATGATGGGCCATGAGCTATATTCTTATGCCGTGACTGTTGATGAAAATGGCGTGGTACATAAGATTCTTACTGGTGGTCTGAAACCAGAGGTGCAGGCAAGGATTGAGGCACAAAGAAAAGCGGAGCATGCAGCAAAGCGGGAAAGGCGGGCAAGGTATCAGGAACTTTCCAAGGAAGCGGCTGAGAAACGCAGAGAGCTGGCAGAGTGGCAATATCGCAAACAAACTATGGAAGATATTATGAGGGAAAGAGCTTTCGATACGGCTGTAAATTATCATTCATTCACAGGTATCGGCGTCGCTCGCTTATGAAGCTTATGAAAATACAATCAGCGCATACAGCAATGGGAAATACCTGATTGTTGTTCTAATATTACAAAAACTTATATAATAGAGATTATATCAATATTGATGTAATAATCTACGAGAGAAGGGAGGCGGTGGAAATGAAAAAGCTTGTTAAGCGCAGCAATGTCATGTACGAGACGTTAGAAGCATATTGTTCATGTAGCTGTCCTTGTACAGGGAGCTGTGGTTGTTCCTCTAATCCGGTTGACAACTCAGATGCCTTGTACCAGGCAAGGTATACGCAGTTTTATATGGACTTCAACGTGATTGACATGGCGTAAGTGTAATATTAAATCAAACAAGATGAGTATGGCAATAAATTTTTTATATTGCCATACTCATTAAAAAAGTAGTATGACTTCCAATGGTAACAAGGAGGAACAAATACAGAGATATGCTTGTAAATTATGATATTGTAGCCTGCCTTTCACCAAGAGGTTATGAATTGCATGGAAAAGATGCGGCAAACGCTTATGGTGGGAATTATGCTGGGATTACTGTTTTATGTGATGATACAGGCAGCGTGGATTACGAGGAGCTGTTGGTATGTGAATCTTCCAGTGATTATAGGCAGATAGTGATGCCACAGATAAGGAATGCGGCTGAGCATGGGAAAATTGTCAGAGATTTTATTGAAGGACAGATATATTATAAACAAAATGATTTAATCTTATGGAATGTTTCGCCAGCACGCAAAACGGAGGTCATTAACCTATACCCGGATTATGATGCGGAAATACGAATTGAAGGAGGTGAGCTCTTGGTTTATATAGAAAAAAATATGATTTACAGCCAGGAATATAATTCCCTGATGGATAATTGCATCAGCGCCGTTTATGATGTGTTGGTAAATCGTATGGTGGAGGAGGAGCATGAGCAATAAAGAAGCAGTCCGCAGACTGCTTGGACTTTTGAATGGATATAAAAGTACCATTATCGCCACTATCGGCTGCCTGTTGGTTTCCACCGGATTAAGCCTATGCGTCCCGCTGATCAGCCGCAGGATAATGGATGATGGCTTTATCGGCGGAGATAAAAGCCTGCTGATTAAGCTGGCGCTGCTATCAATGGCTATCTATGTAGTTAATGGGCTGATAGATATTGTGAAGGAGAAAAAAAGGGTGGACATATCGGCAGGAATACAGTATTTCCTATCGGAACAGTCCTTTACGCACCTGATGAAGCTGAAAGTCAGCTATTTTGGCAGCACGAATTATGCGGAGATACTGAACCATATCAGCGTGGATACGGGAAAGATGGCTTCCATTGCCGATAACAACGTATTCTTTGTCGTCTCGCAGGCATTCAGCATGGCGGGAGGCATGGCAGGGCTTATTATCATTGATGTCAGAATGACGCTTCTCGTGCTGGCATTCATTCCGGTCAAATGTTTTGTCATGAGATATTTTGCAAAAAAGCAAAAGTCCAGCATGGATGAGTTTATCGTGGCGAACCAGAGTTATGCGAGATGGTTTGGCAATACTGTGGGCGGAGTGAAGGAGGTCAAGCTGTTCAATATCCTTGGCGACAAGCATCATGAATTTGATGACGAACAGAATAAAATTATAGAAAAGCAGAAAGAAATGAATATGCTCAGCCAGTGGAATGTGATTACGGATACATTCATGGTGCAGCTTCTTTCTACGGCTTTATATATTTTAGGGGCAAACCTGGTTTTTGGCCTCCAGCTATCAGTTGGCAGCGTATTTGCCTTTATTACATATAGCTCTTATGCGACCGGACCAATCTCTGCAATCCTTAACATCGGCTACCTGCTTTCCGGCATCATACCATCTGCCAAAAGGTACTATGAGTTTATGGATCTGCAGGAGGAGGCGGATTATGGGAAGATAAGCGATGTCGGTTTTGGCGATTTGGAGCTAAAGGATGTCTGTTTTGGGTATGAGGCAGACAAGCCTGTCCTCAAGGACATCAATCTTTCTTTTGCGAAAGGCAGCAAGACGGCCGTCATAGGCAGGAACGGCTCCGGCAAGACCACCATCATCAATCTGCTCACAAGGTTCTACGAGCCTGGAAATGGGGAGATATTGCTGAATGGAACCAACATTGCGGAAATGCCATTGTCGGTTTACAGGGATATGGTCTCCATTGTCAGTCAGCAGGTATATCTCTTTCATGACACCATCCGAAACAACATCTGCCTGTATAAGCAGGTGGATGAAGATAGGCTGATGGCGGCCTGCGAGGACAGCGGGCTGGGTGATTTTGTTTCGGAGGTATCTTTGGATTATGTGGTAGGGCAGAATGGGGCGATGCTCTCCGGAGGGCAGAAACAGAAGATTGCTATGGCACGGGCTTTGATACATGATAAGCCGATTGTGATATTTGATGAAGCCACTTCCAACGCGGACGTATATTCAGAGCGGCAGATCAACGGGCTTCTGCATACCCGCCCACCCTATCAGGTTTATGACCAGATTGTCATTTTTAGGTCATGAATCTGATATTTTTTTGCTTAATCTTGTATATTTATCGATATGAACCGGCTATAATGAGCGTTACATGTCGTAGTTATAATAACGAAACGAGGGGGTAATCAAATGGCGGAAAGGGAAAAAATGATGAAGAAAGCGGCCGCGCTGGGCCTGTCGGCCGCAGTGCTGTTCACGACCGCGGCCGGCGGCGCGGGCCTTGCCTATGCGGCGTCAAAAAAGGACAGCGCAAAGCTCTCCTATAAGGGCTATAAGCTGCAGTGGGAGGACGATTTTAACGGCGACAAGCTAAACCGCGACGACTGGAACGTGGAGTTGCACGATCCGGGATGGGTCAACGCGGAGCTCCAGGAATACGTGGATTCCGAGGAGAATATCCAGGTCAAGGATGGCAAACTGGTCATCAGCCCGGTCCAGGTGAAGAACGAGGATGGGACGTATAGCTATACGTCAGGGCGCGTGAACACGCAGAACAAGCATGATTTCAAATATGGCCTGTTCGAGGCGAAGGTAAAGGTGCCCGAGGGCGCGGGCTATCTGCCGGCGTTCTGGATGATGCCGACCGATGAGAATGTCTATGGGCAGTGGCCTAAATGCGGCGAGATTGACTGCATGGAGGTAATGGGACAGGAGACGGACCTGGCTTACGGCACGGTCCATTTCGGCGAGCCGCACAGCGAGCGGCAGGGTACTTACAGGCTTAGCAACGGCAGCTTTTCTGACGGATACCATCTGTTCTCCTGCGAGTGGGAGCCGGGCAGCATCAAATGGTATATCGACGGCAAGCTGTTCCATTCGGCAAACGACTGGTACAGCACGACGGCGAACCAAGGTACGGTGACATATCCCGCGCCTTTCGATCAGCCGTTCTATATTATCCTGAACCTCGCGGTTGGCGGCAGCTGGGTAGGCTATCCCGACGACGCGACGTTTAAGGCGCAGCCGTTCGAGATTGACTATGTCAAGGTATACCAGAAGTCGAAATATGACGAGAACGTGAAAAAACCGGTCAAGGAAGTGACGATCCGCAAGCCGGACAAGGATGGGAATTATATCAAAAACGGCGATTTTTCCAGGTCGGAAAAACTAGACGACGGCAAGAACTGGGAGTTCATGACCGCCCAGGGCGGCGACGCGTCCGCATCGATCAAGGGCGGGGCCATAAAGGTCAAGACCGCGAATGAGGGGACGGTGGATTATAGCGTCCAGCTCGTGCAGGCCGGCATCCCTCTGGAGAAGGGCGCGACATACGAGGTGGCGTTCGACGCGTCCGCCGGCGAAGCCCGCACGATTGGCACGGCAATAAAAGCCCCGGATTTCAACTATATGGAATATATGCCCGCGCAGACCGTCGAATTGACGACGAAGAAGAAGCACTATAGCTATTCGTTCCAGATGGGGTCAGATACGGACGCAAACGGCCGCATAGAGTTTAACATGGGCGCGGCCGGTTCCGCGGCGCCTGTCACGATCAGCAACGTTTCCGTGAAAAAGACGAAGGACGCGGATCCGAACGCAAAAGAGGAAAAGACCGTGCGCGCGGACGGCAATTATGTCTATAACGGCGGTTTCCAGGAGGGCGAAGGCCGTCTCGGATATTGGGATGTCAAAAAGGCCAAGGGCGCTGCCGTATCGGTTACGAATAAGAACCTCAGACGCGAGCTTAAGGTAAAGACCCCGAAGACGGTAAAATCCTTGAAGGGAGTGACGATATCCCAGGAGGATCTGCCGATAACCGGCGGTAAGGAATACACGCTGAGTTTCCGCGCATACGCGGCCAAGGCAGCGAAGATCAAGGTACGCGTGGCAGGGCGGACATTTACGGCATCCCTGGGAACCGGCAGGAAGACATATAAGTTTTCGTTCAAGACCCCGAAAGATATAGAGGACAAAGGTATCAAGCTGCTGCTCGGCGTTTCTGGCAATACAGTCTACGTCGACGACGTCCGGCTGGCAGAATCTGGCATGATTATAAACGGCGATTTTGCCGCGGGCATTGCCGGGTACGAGGAGTGGAACGATGCTGCGGCCAAGGTGGCGAATTTCGGCGTGGACAGCCTGAACGAGGATTCGGCGTTCACGATCGAGATCGACGATACGGGCTCAGAGGCATGGCACATCCAGCTAAAGCAGAATAACGTGACGCTGGAGAAGGGGCAGGGGTATAAGCTGACGTTCGACGCCAAGTCGACCGTTGCCCGCCAGATAAACGCGAAATTCCAGCGAGACGGCTCCTCTGATGACAACTGGGACGTATACGGCGAAAAAACCGTCGGCCTGAAGAAAGGTTTCCAGACATATGAACTGGAGTTCGTGATGGAGAAGGACACCGATAAAAAGAGCATCCTCGACTTCGAATTCGGCGCGGTCGGAGGAGAGCAGATTGCAAAAAACCATGTTATTACAATCGATAACATCAAGCTCGAAAAAGTGAAATAATCCGGCCTCTTTCCATGCTTGCAATACATCCCCCGCCGATAGTATAATATACTGGAGGCGGGGGTGTGTTTTTTGAATCATAGGGATGAATGGAGCATGCGGGAGGCCGGGGACGAGGACGGCCCAAAAAGGCATAGGGAGCAGTCCCTGGAATCGCGTTTTTACCAGGCGGTGGCCGAGGGTGACGTGGAGGCCGTGAGGGAGGACTGCCGGCTGGCGCGTTTTACCGAGAGGGAGGGGGTCGGAGTCCTCTCGCGCGATCCGGTGACGAACCTGAAGTACCACTTCGTCATCACGGCGGCCATGGTAACGCGGCTTTGCGTGCAGGGCGGCATGGAGATGGAGCAGGCCTATCGCTTGAGCGATTTTTATATCCAGAAGCTGGACGACATCCGTACCGAAGACGGGGTGCATATTCTCCATGACGAGATGGTCGTCGACTTTGCGGAGAAGATGCGCAGGCTCCGCCGAGCGGATACCGATTCCCGGCACGTCAACGCTTGCAAGGACTATATCTACGCGCATATCAGGGAACGCATCACGGTAGCGGATCTGGCGGAGGAGACCGGATTGTCGGCGGGATATCTCTCGCGCCTGTTCAAAAAACAGACTGGCGAGTCGGTGAGCGCGTATATCCGCGGGCAGAAGATCGCGGTCGCGAAAAACCTCCTGCGGTTCAGCGACTATCCGATGGCCGACATCGCCGCCCGGCTCGCGTTCTCCTCGCAGAGCCATTTCATTCAGCAGTTCCGCGAGCAGGAGGGCATGACGCCGAAGGAATACCGCGATACGCATTACATGCTACAGTGGGAACTGGAGAAAGACTAATCACGGGAGGTATTGCATTATGGAAAACGTCACTTTTTTCGATCATCCGCTGCTTATGCACAAGATTTCGATGCTGCGCGATGAAAGCACCGGAACGAACGAATTCCGCAAGCTTGTGGAAGAGATAGCTATGCTCATGGGATATGAGGCGCTGCGCGACCTGCCTACGGAGGACGTGGAGGTGAGGACGCCCATAGAGACGTGCATGTCGCCCATGCTCTCGGGCAAAAAGCCGGCAGTCGTGCCGATATTGCGTGCCGGCCTTGGCATGGTGCCGGGCATATTGGCGCTGGTGCCCAGCGCGAAGGTAGGCCACATAGGCCTCTATCGCGATCCCGAGACGCATGAGCCGCATGAGTATTATTGCAAGCTGCCGGACGCGCTGGGCGAGCGTCCCATCATAGTGGCAGATCCGATGCTTGCCACGGGCGGCTCGGCCAGCGACGCCGTCACGCTGATAAAGAGGCTTGGCGGCAGGCATATCAAGTTCATGTCGATAATCGCGGCGCCGGAGGGACTGGAGCGGCTGCATGCGGATCATCCTGACATCCAGATCTATGTGGGGCATCTCGACCGCTGCCTGAACGAGGCCGCATATATCTGCCCCGGGCTGGGCGACGCGGGCGACCGGATTTTTGGAACGAAATAACATTTGAAAAATAAGGAGGCATGCTTTGAGTTCCATTAAATTTATCGATAATAATGGCAGTTTCACGCTCGAAGAACCGGAAAACACCAGCGGCCTGTATTTTCCGCTCGCGTCGGAAACGGGGCTGAAAAGTTCGATCACGCCGAACCTGGGTGGCGACGCGAAGCTGGATCAGGAGAGCTTCATACTGGAGCCGGTGAGCATCGAGGATTTGCATGACAACCGCTCGACGCGCAATTTCTGGTGCGTCGCGGACGGCGCGGAGCCGTATTCCGTGTCGGGCGCGTCCGCGGCGCAGGAGGCCGCCAGATTTACTGGGACGCAGGATGGGAGCTCTGTCTCCGCGGGCTTGATGTGGCACGTCCTGCGCCGCTCATCCGCGTCCGCCGGGATATCCTCGTGCGTCACGTCTTTCATTCCCAGGGATGCGAACGTGGAGATAATGCACGTCGAGATCGAGAATACCGAAGACCATGCGAGGGAGATAACGGCGTTTGCCGCAATTCCCATATATGGGCGCAGCGCGGACAATCTGCGGGATCACCGCCACGTCACGTCCCTGCTGCATAGGATCCGCGTGACCGGGCATGGCGTGGAGGTCAGGCCTACTATGTCGTTCGACGAACGCGGGCATAGGCGCAACGAGAGGATTTATTATGTGCGGGGATGCACGGGGGACGGCAGGGCGCCGGAATGTTTTTATCCCACGGCGGAGCGCTTCTTGGGCGAGGGCGGTACGTACATACGCCCCCGCGCGGTCTACGAGCATAGGGACGGCTGCCATGCGGGCCATGAGGAGGGCGGCAGGGAGGCCGCCGGCGCGATGCGATTTCCGCCGGTCACGCTCTCTCCCGGCGGAAAGGCGGACTATATAGTGATGCTGGGCACGGAGATGGGCGAGGAGGCCATAGACGCCGTTTTCGAACGCTTTAATTCAACGGAAAAAGTCATGGCGGAGCTGGAGGATACTCGAAAATACTGGCTTCGCGAGGTTAACGTGGATATGCATACTGCGAGCGCGGATTTCGACTGCCTGATGAAATGGGTCGGATTCCAGCCATTTTTGCGCAGGCTTTTCGGCTGCTCGTTCCTGCCGCACCATGACTATGGGCGCGGAGGGCGCGGCTGGCGCGACCTATGGCAGGACTGCCTGTCGCTCTTGTTAATGAAGCCTGGAAACGTTGGAAAAATGATAGAGGCCAATTTCGGCGGCGTGCGCATAGACGGCACGAATGCCACCATAATAGGCTCCGGCGACGGCAATTTTATAGCGGACCGCAACGGCATCGCCCGCGTCTGGATGGATCACGCGCTCTGGCCGTTCATAACGACGAGGCTCTACATCGACCAGACGGGTGATATTGACATCCTGATGAAAAAGGCGCCGTACTTTAAGGACGCGCAGTCCATGCGCGGCACCGCCGCCGACGAATCGTGGGATGATGGATATGGCGGATGGCAGCGCGACTCCTCCGGGGAGGTCTATGAGGGCAGCGTGATTGAGCATCTGCTCATCCAGAATCTGACGGAGTTTTACGAGGTCGGCGAGCACAATATATTCCGGCTGCGCGGCGCGGACTGGAACGATGCCTTAGACATGGCGTCGGAACGCGGCGAGAGCGTGGCTTTTACCTGCGCCTATGCCGGAAACCTGAGGGATCTGGCAGGGCTGCTGCGAAGTTTCGCGATAGCGCATCCCGGGGAGCCTGTCGAGTTGCTGGAGGAGATCGGCATCCTTCTGGGCGGCGATGAGGCGGTGTTTTGCGATGTCGGGCGGAAAAACGCGATATTGGCAGAATATTGCAAAGCCGTCAGCCACTGTGTCGGCGGCGCGTGCGCCAGATATTCTCCGGAGGAGCTGGCAGACGACCTGCAGCGCAAGGCGGACTGGCTTGCCGGCTATCTGCGGCGGAACGAATGGCTGGAAGTCGGAGAGGAAGGGTGGTTCAACAGCTATTATGACAATAATGGCAATCCGGTAGACGGGATGCATGGCGGGCAGGTCAGGATGATGCTGACCGGCCAGGTATTTTCAATCATGGGCGGGGTGGCGGACGACTGGCAGATTGAAAAAATCGTCCGCGCCGCGGATCGGCATCTTTACAGCGGGCCGATCGGCGGATACCGGCTGAATACGGATTTCAAGGAGCTGAAATTCGACATGGGCAGGATGTTCGGCTTCGCCTATGGCGAAAAGGAAAACGGCGCGGTATTTTCGCATATGTGCGTCATGTACGCCAACGCGCTCTACCGCAGGGGATACGCCCGCGAGGGCTGGAAATCTCTTCGCTCCCTGGCGGACGCGGCTCTGGATTTTGGCGTGGGCCGCATATATCCGGGCATCCCGGAATATTTCCGCGCGGACGGCAGGGGGATGTACCATTACCTGACCGGGGCGGCAAGCTGGTATTTGCTCACGATGATTACCGAAGTATTCGGCGTAAGGGGCTCCGGCGGAGACCTTCTGATCGCGCCTAAGCTGCTCGCGGAGCAGTTCGACGGGACGGGCACGGCGTCGATACGCCTCATGTTCGCCGGCAGGTATCTTAACGTTGTTTTCAAAAATGACTCCGGCAGGGACTATGGCGATTATTCGATACGGTCTGCAAGCCTGGACGGCGAGGAGCTGGAAGTCGGCGAGGGCGTCCTTCTGATCGGGCGCGGGCGGATATCGGGGCTTTCAGACGGGGAGCACGAGATAGCCGTGACCCTCGCATAAGGGTATGGGGAAAGTAGAAATTATACTGTATAACATATTACGAGGAGAGACACCATGAGATATGGATATTTTGACGATGAGAGGCGCGAATATGTCATCGAGCGGCCGGACACCCCGGCGCCGTGGGCAAACTACCTGGGATCGCCCGAATATGGCGCGATTATCTCCAACAATGCCGGCGGCTACAGCTTTGTGGAATCCGGCGCGAACGGACGGATTCTCCGTTACGTGTTTAACGATTTTGACCAGCCGGGACGCTATCTGTATATCCGCGATGACGAGAGCGGGGATTATTGGTCAGCCTCCTGGCAGCCGGTCGGCAAAAGCCTGGACGAATATCATAGCGAGTGCCGCCACGGCATGGGTTATACGTCTATTGCCGCCGACTATGCCGGCATACGTTCTACGGCGGATTATTACGTGCCGCTTGGAAAGTCCTACGAGGTCTGGGCGCTGCGCGTGGAAAACGCGTCCGGGCGTCCCAGGAGCCTGACGCTGACCGGATATGCAGAATTTACAAATCATAGCAACTATGAGCAGGATCAGGTGAACCTGCAGTATTCGCTCTTCATCAGCCGCACGCGTTTTGACGGCGACAGGATAACGCAGCAGCTGCATGGCAATCTGGACGCGAGTACCGGCGATGTGGACGACAAGGTCGTCACGGAGCGTTTTTTCGGCCTGGCCGGCGCAAAGGTCGCTTCTTATTGCGGCGACAAAGAGCTGTTTCTGGGCAGATATCATGGATACGGGGATCCCGCGGGCGTGGCGTCCGGCGACCTGGGCGACCACGTTAGTTATAACGAGAATTCATGCGGGGCGCTTTCATGCAGGATAACGCTGGCTCCGGGCGAGTCGAAGACGGTGGCTTTCCTGCTTGGGGCGAAATATTCAGCGGAGGCTGCCGGGATCATAGCGGGCTATGATGCCGATCCGGAGAAGGCCGTGCGGGGGGAACTCCTGGAACTCAAAGAGGACTGGGGACGACGTTTCGAGGCTCTCCATGTCCAGACGCCCAGCGCGGAATTCAATACCATGGTCAACATCTGGAATGCCTACAACTGCTACATGACATTTATATGGTCCAGGGCGGCGTCGTTTATCTATTGCGGCCTGCGCAACGGCTACGGATATCGCGATACCGTGCAGGATATCCAGGGCGTTATCCACCTGATGCCGGAGATGGCGGCGGAAAAAATCCGCTTCATGCTATCCGCGCAGGCGGACAATGGCGGCGGACTGCCGCTGGTGAAGTTCACGCACAATCCGGGACACGAGGACACGCCGGATGACGCTTCCTACGTGCGGGAGACCGGGCATCCGGCATATCGCGCGGACGACGCGCTCTGGCTCTTCCCGACGGTATATAAATATATCGCGGAGACGGGGAACATGGCATTCCTGGACGAAGTCATCCCGTTTGCGAACAGCGGAGCGGGGAGCGTTTACGAGCATCTCAAGCGTGCCGTCGCCTTTTCGCTGGATCATATGGGAGCGCACGGCATGCCGGCGGGGCTATATGCTGACTGGAACGATTGCCTGAGGCTGGGCGCGAAAGGTGAATCGTCGTTCGTCGCGATGCAGTTTTATTATGCTCTGCGCATCTTGAAAGTTTTTGCGGAATATAAGGAAGATGCCGAATATGCTGCCTTTCTGGATGGAAAGATTATGGAGAGCCGGGATAAGATTCAGCAGCTTTGCTGGGACGAGGACCGATTTATCAGAGGATATACCGAGGACGGCGGGCGCATCGGAGCCGCCGCGGACCCCGAGGCGAATATGTGGCTGAATCCGCAGAGCTGGGCGGTAATCAGCGGCCTTGCCTCTCCGGAGCAGGCACGTAAGGCGATGGACAATGTCTATACGCGTCTGAATACGGAATATGGCGCGATCCTGATGGATCCGCCGTACCACGCCCATGCGTTCGACGGCGCGCTCGCGGTCATATATAACCAGGGCGTCAAGGAAAATGCCGGCATCTTCTCCCAGTCCCAAGGATGGCTGATTCTGGCGGAGGCCCTGTTGGGGCATGGAGGCCGCGCGTTTACGTATTTCATGGAAAATGCGCCGGCGGCGCAGAACGACCGCGCCGAGATACGCCGCCTGGAGCCTTATTGCTACGGGCAGTTCACGGAGGGCAAGGCCAGCCCGCACTTTGGCAGGTCGCACGTGCATTGGCTGACCGGCACCGCGTCGACCGTCATGGTAGGCTGCGTGGAGGGCATATTGGGGCTGCGCCCGGACCTGGGCGGCATAAGGATCGAGCCCGCGATTCCGAGAGAGTGGAAGTCCTTTACCATGGATAAAAAGTTTCGCGGGAAATGGCTGCATATCACGGTCGAAAACCCCGACGGGAAGGAGGGCGGACGCCCCGGGCTGACGCTGAACGGGCAAAAGCTCGCGGACAATTATATCCCCGAAGAGCTGCTGGCGGATAGCAACGAGGTCACGGCGGTACTGTAATGGGAATCGGGCAGGGGAGATTTCGCGGGCCCGTGCATAAAAAGGCAGGGGAGCGATATCCCCTGCCTTTCTTTTTACCTATTCCTCGGCTGCGACCGAATACTCCGACAATAGCCTTGCGAACAGCGCGTAATAGCCGATGTTCGATTTGTTCCAGTCAACCCTGCGCCGCACGGCCTCCAGGCTGAGGATCCCAGGCCTCCCGTCCTTGTCCGTAAAGCGGACTTTCACGAAAGAGAGTACCCCCTGGCGGGCGAAAACGTCATATGACTCGTCCTCGTGCGCCTTGAGGTATTTGACGTCGTTGAGCTGCCAGACGCCCTGCTTGTCGAAATAATCAAGGCATTTCCCGCTGCAGGCCGCCTCCTCCGTCTCTTCCAGGCGTTCTTTGGACAGGCGCTTCTCGCCGGCCATGTAGCTGACCCGCCAGGGCTCGCCGATATAGACCAGGATCCGCTGTATGCCGAAATTGACCACGAAATCATCCAGCAGATCCTGCAGCGGATAGGCCTCGCGGTTGTACACCCTGTTCATGATCACGCAGAGTATGTCGCCCAGCGACATATTGCCCCGGCTGTCGATTCGCGCCATCGGCTTGTTGGTGGCGCTCTTTATGGCCTCCAGCGATTCGTGCAGCGACTTGTTGTAGATGATATATCTGTCGCGTCCCTTTTCCTTTGCCCGGTAGAGAGCGTAATCCGCCAGGATGAAGAGATCCTCGTAGCAATGCGCGTCCTTCGGGTAGGCGGCGCAGCCGATGGAGAGCGTGATCGCCGGCGCGTCGTCGCGGCCGGGCGGATATGCCGTCTTTACCATCGTCTTCAGGCTGCGCAGGCGCTCGCGCATGTTTTCCATATCGTATGCATCGTAGAATATAATCATGAACTCATCGCCGCCGATGCGCCCGACCGCGCCGTTCCCGCTGACCTCCTTTTCCATGATGGCCGCGACGGTCTTTATGACCTTGTCGCCGTACATATGGCCGAAGGTGTCATTTACTTTTTTGAAATAATCAATGTCGATGATCGCGAGAGTAGTATTCTTAATCTTGCGCACGTCGACAGTGTCTATCGCCATATTCGTGATCTCCGCTTTGGCATACAGCCCGGTCAGCGAGTCCAGCTCGATGCGCCGCCCGGTGTTCTGGCGGTATTCCGTGCCGAGATGGATATAGCCGACCGCGGTGGCAAACTGCCCGTCGTCGTATATAGACGCCGCGCGGATCGTCGTGCCGGTGACATCCTCCCGCCCGTTTATCAGGTTGCGGTCCGCATGGAGCTCGAAACGGCGCGCCCCGCCCCGGATGTCTCTGACAAATTGGCGGATGTCCTCTACTCCCTCGCCGTCCGCACGTTCAAGAAGTCCCTGTTCGAAGTGTTCTAGCGAGTCCTCAGTGACGTTCTGCACGCCGGCGAGGATACTGGCGAGGCTTACGCTTTCGGTTTCCGGATCATACTCGAAGAACGTGTCCTGATAAAGGTCGAGGATTGCATTCTTCCTGGCGAGATCCTCACGCTGCCTGCGCCTGTCCTCGAAAATATCCGCCGCCTTGACGAGCTGTATCGTGAGTGTGCCCTGTGAATGATCAGAAATCCGGCAGAAAAAACCCATCTGGCTGTCATCCTCGAGTGTCAGATGTATCAGAAAGCCCTCGCCGACGAGGTCTTCTTTCGCCATGCGGTAGAACGTCTCGCGGTCTTCCGGCACGATGAGCCGGTCGAATGGCACATAGAAGCGCTCGCCGATCACCCCGTACAACGCCGTGTCCGCTGACATGGTGTCATATTTTTCATCTCCCATGACGACTTCATGGATTCCAGTGTTTGTCATTTGCAATCTCCCTAAAATGCGCTGTCTGCCACTGCCAAATAAGCTATAAGCAAATATATTCTACACCACTTTTCCTAAATGTGGAATAGGTTTTTTCAATTATCTTGACATTGAATCGCTGTTTGGGCTATCATGGTTTCATTATCATGAAGTATTTCGAGGGGATTATGCAAAAATTGGATTTGGTCGCCCCCTGCCATTTCGGGCTGGAGGCCGTTCTAAAAAGAGAGATTTACGATCTGGGATACGACGTTACGCGGGTGGAGGACGGCCGCGTGACGTTCGCGGGCGACGCGGAGGCGGTATGCCGCGCGAACATATTCCTGCGCTCGGCGGAGCGCGTGCTGATCCAGGCGGGCCGTTTCCCGGCAAAGACGTATGATGAATTGTTCGAGGGCGTGAGGGCGATACCATGGGAGGGCTATTTGCCGTCAGACGCCCGCTTCTGGGTGAAAAAGGCGTCGTCTGTCAAGAGCGCGCTCTTTAGCCCTTCCGATATCCAGTCAATCGTGAAAAAGGCTGTCGTCGAGCGGATGAAGTCGCACTATCATATCGAATGGTTCCGCGAGGATGGCGCGGACTATCCGCTGCGCGTATTCTTGTTCAAGGACGAGGCAATGGTCGCGCTGGACACGAGCGGCGAGTCGCTGCATAAGCGGGGATACAGGCTTGCCGGAGGCGCGGCCCCCCTCTCGGAGACTCTTGCGGCGTCCCTTATTATGCTCACTCCCTGGCATGCGGACAGGATACTGGTCGACCCGTTCTGCGGCAGCGGCACCTTCCTGATAGAGGCGGCCATGATGGCAGCCAATATCGCGCCGGGGCGCAATCGCGGCTTCATCGCGCGGGATTGGCCGGCAGTGCCGGAAAAGAACTGGCGCGAGGCAATGGAAGAGGCTGACGAGCTGTCAGACGCATCGGTATCGACCGCGATTCAGGGCTATGACGCTGATGAAAAGGTGGTTGCACTGGCCAGGGATAATGCCCGCCGCGCGGGCGTGGATCATCTCATCCATTTCCAGGCGCGGTCGGTATCGCAGCTGAGCCATTCCAAAAAATACGGATTTTTGATTGCGAACCCGCCTTATGGCGAGCGGATGGAGGATAAGGAGAGCTTGCCGGCCATCTATCGCGAGCTGGGCGAGGCATACAGGCGGTTGGAGGGCTGGTCGATGTATATACTCACGGCTTTTGAAGACGCGGAGCGCTGTATAGGCCGGAAAGCGGACAAGAACCGCAAGCTTTATAATGGAATGATCCGGACTTATTTTTATCAGTTTCTGGGTCCGAAGCCGCCGAAACGCGATAAGGAGGGCGGCCTGTAGCCAGATGGAAGAGAAGTATGTGCGCGGTATGTCTGCCTTCATCGCGGCGTTCGCGGTATTTATCTGCGCCAGCCTCTATTATCTGCCTTCGCTTGAGGCGGGGGCGCGCACTTATATGGAGTCGCGGATGCGGGAGCGTGACGAGCGGCGTGAACGTGAAAAAATGTGGACGGAGCTCTCCGGAACGGAATTCCTGGATTATTCCACGCGTCAGGCCATGGCCGCCGGCGCCGGCGGCGGGACGGATAATGGACGGGGGCGGGAGAATCTGGGCTTTTCACAGCAGCTTCGGCTGGAATTGCCGAAAAATACCGCAAAGGACGACGTGACAATCGTCAACGATTATGTCACGCATACGGTCTCCGTCACGATCCGCGGGGCCGGCGGCGATTATCTGATCGGCTATCCTATGATCGGCAGGAGCGACCATATCGAGAACCTGAGCTATTTTTACGGAGAGGACTCCGGAACGGTCGAGCTGGAACTGGAGCACGCCTACGAGCTGTCCGAGGACTGGGACGGGCGGTATCTATACCTCGATTTTATCGAGCCCAGGGGGCATTATGACAAGATCGTGGTGATAGACGCGGGGCATGGGGCCGGCCGGCCGGGCGCGATAGTAAGCGGGGTTTACGAAAAAGACATAGACCTTGCCATCGTAAAGGAACTGAAAGCTCTTTTTGATGAATCGCAGGATGTAAAGGATGGAAAATTGGGCGTATTTTATACTCGGCTCGATGATTCCGACCCGGATTTCGCGGATCGTTCGGGGCTTCCGAACGACCTGGGAGCCAACCTGTTTGTGAGCATCCATAGCAATTCCTATCCCCAGTCCGCGTCCGTGCACGGCACCACGGTGCTCTACGACGAGACAGAGGATGCGTCCGGCAATAGTTCCAAGCATCTTGCCAAGATATTGCTAGACAAGACGACCGCCGCCGCGGGGTCTAATAATATGGGGCTGATCGCCGGCAGCGATATATATATCATCCGCACGAGCGAGGCTCCTGCCGCGCTAGTCGAGATTGGCTTCATGACCAATCCGGAGGAGCTGCGCGACCTTGACAGCCCGGCCTACCAGAAGAAATGCGCGCGCGGCATCTACGACGGGATCATGCAGGCGCTTGGCGAGGGATATTGAAGGGTATTGAATATTGCTGTTAGAGGGGAAAGGCAGGTAATCATGGAACGCATTATTTTTGCTACGGGCAACGAGGGGAAGATGGACGAGATCCGCATGATTCTGTCAGACATCGGCATGGAGATCCTTTCGATGAAGCAGGCCGGCATCTCGGCGGACATAGTCGAGGACGGCGCGACTTTCGAGGAGAATGCCATCATAAAGGCCCGCGCCGTAGCGAGGCATTTGCCGGGCGATATAGTGCTCGCGGACGATTCCGGCCTTGAGGTCGACTATCTAGGGAAGGAGCCCGGCATATACAGCGCCCGCTACCTCGGAGAGGATACGCCGTATTCGGAAAAAAATAAAAAAATACTCGAGCGGCTTTCCGGCGTCCCGAAGGAGCGGCGTACGGCGCGTTTCGTGTGCGCGATCGCGGCAGTATTCCCGGACGGCTCCCTTAGCACGTCGCGCGGGACGTTCGAAGGATATATCGGTTTTGAACCGGCAGGCGAGCATGGATTTGGCTATGACCCTATCTTTTACGTGGACGAATACGGATGTTCGACCGCGCAGCTCGATCCGGAGAAAAAGAATGAGGTGAGCCACAGGGGAAAGGCCTTGAGGGCAATGCGCGGGGAGTTGGAACGATGGGCAAAACGTTGAAAGTGCTGCTGGTCAGCGACACGCACGGTATGCACGGCAACCTCATGGAGGCCGTCGGGCGGGAGGCGCCGTTCGACCGGGTACTGCATATGGGGGATGCGGAGGGGTGCGACGACGAGATTCGCGAGATTGCCGGTTCCCCGCTGGACATCGTCGCGGGAAACTGCGATCTGCCGGGCAGCCTGCCGGACGAAAAAATGCTCTCTATCGGCGGAGTGAGCGTTTTCATAACGCACGGCCATGAATATTATGTCAATATGGGGATGGGGGTGCTGCGCGACCAGGCGCAGGCGTGCGGATGCCGCGTGGCGTTGTTCGGGCATACGCACCGCCCTTTCCTGGAGGAATCCGGCGGGGTCATTCTGGCCAATCCGGGCAGCATATCTTTCCCCAGGCAGCCGGACCGCGTGCCTAGCTATGGCATACTGCGGATTGCGGACGGCGTGCCGCGGGTGGAGATAAGGTACCTGTGAATGGCGTCCCATGCCATGAATGAAAGCCGATTGCTCCGTGCCTACGGCACTCTCGCAATCGCCGGCGGTATTCGCAATCCGGGCAGGGCCTGCAAGCAGTCCGTCCGCATGTCCCGCAAGCGGGGCGTAACATGAATGAAAGCCCGCGGATTGCTCCGCTGCTGCGCAGCTCTCGCAATCCGACCAGTATTCGCAATCCGGGCTATCGCCCTTCTTGCTCATACTGGTTAGCGTCGCTAATGTCCATGCGGACCTGCCTGCAAGCAGTCCGTCCGCATGTCCATTGCGACCGGGCTTTCATAGTAAAAAATAGTTGACAAGCAAAAATGTCTGCATTATAATATCCCTTGCGTTGCTTGTTCGCGGTATGCAAGGCTCGCGGGTGTAGTTCAATGGTAGAACACCAGCCTTCCAAGCTGGACACGTGGGTTCGATTCCCATCACCCGCTTTGATTTTGCTAGACCGGGCTAAGCGATAGGTGTCTGTAGCTCAGCTGGATAGAGCAACGGCCTTCTAAGCCGTGGGTCGGGGGTTC
>CAYVFF010000025.1:0-37773 GCA_964450965.1 uncultured Eubacterium sp.
GACAGACAGACAGACAGACAGACAGACAGACAGACAGACAGACAGACAGACAGGGCAGGTCTGTCTATTTAGCGTCTAATCAGAAGAGAATAATATCCAAACGCATGGACGACGGCGCACGCACTCTGGGAGGAGGGCGTGCGCCTATTTTTGTGCGTGGATTAGTGGGCGCCTATCCATATGGGCTGCCGGGAAAAGGTAAGGCGGCGGCGTCATGAAGAATATTGCGCAATACATAAAATATGGTATTAAGCTGATGCGGCCGAAACATTGGCTGAAGAACGTGCTGATTTTTATCCCAATCGTTTTTTCAAAAAGGTTGTTTGAACCAGAAGCGCTAGCCAGGGCCATGGGCGGCTTTTTCGCATTTTCCTTCCTGTCATCTGCGGTTTACGTCCTTAACGATATCCGGGACGTGGATGCCGACCGGGCGCACGAAGTGAAGAAAGACCGGCCAATCGCCTCGGGAAAGGTCAGCATTGCCGGCGCGTATGCTCTGCTCCTGGCCCTTGCCGCCGCCGCAATCCTGTTGGACTTATGCGTATGCGGATTTGACTGGAAATGCCTCGCCTTGCTGCTCGCGTACCTTGCCATTAACGTGTGCTACAGCATGGGCCTTAAGCATGTACCGTTCGTCGACGTGTCGCTGCTGGTAGGCGGGTTCCTGCTCCGGGTACTTTATGGGGCGGCAATTATCGGCGAGGGGGTGTCGCACTGGGTGGCGCTGACGGTCATCGCGCTGTCGTTCTATCTTAGCCTGGGGAAGCGCAGGAATGAGATAAAGAAGAGCGGCGGGCAGACAGACGCCAGGCCAGTGCTGAAATACTATTCTTTTCAGTTTTTGGACAAGTTTATGTACCTGTGCCTCTCCATCGCGATAGTATTTTACGCGCTCTGGAGCGCGGACGCGGAGATTGTTGAAAAGTTCCATACCGACAAGCTGGTATGGACCGTCCCGCTAGTGATTCTGCTGATGATGAAGTACAGCGCGGATATCGAGTCGGATTCCCATGGGGATCCGGTCGACGTCATCACGCATGACAAGTTCCTGATGCTGCTGGCGCTCGCTTATGGGGCGATTATGCTGCTGTTGATTTACGCGCCGGGTATTTGAGGAACGCCTATGAACGTTTATGACTTTGACCACACGATATACAATGGCGACTGCACGCTGGATTTCTGGAGCTACTGCATCCGCAGGCATCCGGCCGCTCTCCGTGCGCTGCCGCGCTCGCTCGCGGCGGCTGTAAGTTTCCGCCTGGGGAAATGCACCCGCGAGGCTTTCAAGGAGGCCTTCTATGGCTTCCTTCGGCACGTGCCGGACGCGGAGGCGGAGGTGCGCGGGTTCTGGGACACGCACATGCGCAAAATCATGCCGTGGTACGAGAGACAGAAAAAGCCGGACGACCTGATCGTATCGGCATCGCCGGACTTCCTGGTATCCGCCGCGTGCGAGCGGATTGGCGTTCGCTGCATCGCGTCCCGCGTGGATGCAAAGACCGGGATGTTGCTGGGCGCGAATTGCCGGGGAGAGGAGAAGGCGCGGATGCTGTCGGAAAATTACCCTGCGGATGTAGTGGGATGTTTTTATTCGGATTCCGAATCGGACGCGCCGCTGGCCGCCATGGCAGAACATGCCTACAGGGTCAGGCGCGGCATGGCGAGGGAGTGGGATCGCCCGGCCAGGGAATGATTCCGCTTTTAGAATTGCGGTTGGATATTGTTACTTGATGCGAGAGGAGATTAGCTATGAAAGAAAAAATCGCGAAGAATTCAAAAGAAAATGTCGCGTCTCCGATGCTTGTCGGCATTTTTTTGCTAAGCGTCTTATTTTTTTTGGTATTTATTACCCCGGTTCTATTTGCTTTTGGAATCCCAGTCACCGTGCTTCATCTGCCCGTCGCAGTTTTGCTCGCCGCGGCAGCCTGTTATTTCCTGTCCGGAAAATCAATAAAGCGGACATTGATTGCGGTCGGCGCGGGTTTGCTTATCATGTGCGCATCGGGATTTGTGAATTGCTATATACCGGACAATACATGGGATGGAAATAGCTATCATAAGTACATGACCGGCTACCTGCGCTATGGGTGGAATCCGCTGCGCGAGACGTTCTATGATTTTGAGAGCCATGCTTTCCCCTTCTTTTCCAGCAGTTATAATGTTTTAGATGCTTACCCCAAGGGAAGCGAAACGATTGCTGCCTGCTTTTATATTTTCACGGGGAGCATAGAGATTGGCAAGATTTTCAATCTGCTCTCGATTGCTGGCGCGATGTGCATCTGTGCCGCGTATTTGATGGATGCCGTACGCCTTAGGGGTTGGCAGTCATGGATATGCGCCGCTATTTTCACCATACATCCGGTATCAGTGTCACAGGCGTTTTGCTATTACAATGATGGTTTCCTTTGGCAGATGGTATTGCTCTGCACGGCAGGCTGCCTGTACCTTTTGTTTTTTGAGGAGGGGAGGTATCGGCGCATTAGTCTCTTTCTGGTTTTTGCGGCAATCAGCATCGGATTCAACATTAAGTTTTCCGGTGTGATTTTCTTCGCCCTGCCGTGTGCCGGATTGTTTGCTCTGTGGGCAATCCGGCTGCTGTGGAAGAATCGGACGAAAAAGGAATTCCGGATGGTAGTGCAAGGCACTTGCTTTTTTTCCGTGGCAGTTATCTCCGGATTTGTAATCTGCGGCTCCACGTCATATGTTGTAAACACGATCCGGCATCATAACCCGTTATATACCATCTTTGGCGAGGGAGCGAACGAGATTATTTTTGCCAATATGCCAGTCGAATTGAAGGGAGTAGATCCTGAGTGGAGGCGTGTCCTGGTTTCGCTTTTTTCGGATTATGGGGCAAATGGGATTTTTGGCTACAAAGTTCCCCTGCTGTTTAGTACGGCTTCTGTAAACGCCAGTGCAATTGACCAGCGATTAGGAGGGTGGGGCATTCTTTTCAGCGATTTGCTGGTTATTGGAATTTTGGTCATGGCAATCGTCTGGCTTCTGAATTTGAAAAAAAGGCAGTTGCTTTGCAGGGTCATGGAGGTATTCGCGCTGTTAGGTCTGGCAGCGGCTATTGCCGTCCCTGGCCTCTGGTGGGCAAGATACTTTGTCGCCCCGCTTTACATTCCTGCCAGCGCGGTGGTTGTATTGTTCTATGTGTCTAACCAGGGTAAAAGGGCGTTTGCGCCTTACGCTAGCGGATGCCTTGCTGCGTTATGCCTTGTGAATACCGTTCCAAATTTTGCTAAAAATGTCGAGGCTTTTCAGCGGTATACAATTACGTCATGTGAGTGGGACAGGATGCGTGCAATCTCGACGCGCGAGCCTCTGAACGTGAGTTTTACGATGCCATCCGGTTATGGCTTTTCTGGTCGGCTGTTCAATTTGATGGATAACGGCATAACGAATTATCAATATGTCGGCAAGTATTCAGAGGGAATGCGTACAGTTTATCCAAATTACCCGGTATATTATACCCTTCCGGATCACGGCGTGTGGGCAGCAGATGATCTCGTTAGTTATGTAGAACAGGCTCAGGAAATGAATGATGTCGCTCTCCTTATCTCCGTGAAGGACGAGGCAAGCAATGGGCTGACCGATGAGATGATTCAGGCAATGCAAAGTCTCGGATTGCAGTTTGACATGAAGGGCCGGTATCGAGAATCCTATCTTGCGGTCGTGGAGAATGGGGATGTCTTGCATGAGGAGGCGTCTAGCGGGCAGATCTCATACGCTTTCGATATCGGGCAGACTAGTATCGCCATCATGAGCGCGGGATATTTGTGTGGGAACCGGGCGTCAATCTGCGTAAATGGAATAGAGTATGCGGCAAACGGAAGGGGCATAAATATTGTTCTTGTTGATACGAAGACAGGAGGGGTGTTGGATTCCGTAGTGTTCGACACGTTTGACGCTGGTGCTTGCGTGCATAAATGAGCACTGTTGTGAAAAAATCGGAATAAATCTGGCGAGGAGGTTCGTAAGCAATGAGCGTGGAAAGCAAGCCGTGTGAGCGATATGCATATATAGATTTTTTGAGAGGAGCTGCCGCCATCGGCATCGTAGCGATACATACAGCTTTTTGGGGAGGCGAATCATATGTTCCGGCCTGGTTTAAGAACATGACGCTTTTTTTGGATGTCCCTTTCTTCTTTTACCTCTCCGGATGGGGGAGCAGCTACCAAAAAATCAATATCGGCAAGACGGCGAAAAGCCTTGGCACTATCTGGCTTAAATGGATTTATTTTGTTTCTGCTTTGGCGTTATTTTGCCTTATTTCCAGGTGGTCTCCTCATCCGTTCGAGGGAGTGTCAAACGTTCGTGATTTAGTAAATAATTATATGCTGAACGTCAGTTTTCCGGGCTTTCCAGTGGTCGCTGGCTCTATTTGGTTTTTGCAGTACTATTTCGTGATTGTTTTTATAAACACGTTTTTCCTATCGCTGGCTCAAGATAAGGAAGAGCGTTTTTGCAAAATGTATATGCTTTTCCTGGCAATCGCCTTTATATGGATAAGTTATGGAAGATACGCGCTAGGAGTGGATTGGTGCTACTTTATTTTCTATAGTTTTTTCTGGATAATGGGCAGAAATCGAGGGGGGGGCATGGATGGAAAGGGAGAATTCTTCAGCCGCATTTTGCTAGTTGCAATCGGGATTGTGTTTGCATCCTATCTACAGGAATTGCCGATTTACGAAATCCAGGCGGCCAAGTTCCCGCCGACGATAAAGTATGGATTGGTGTCGCTTATCGCTATTCTTGTGGCAAAGCGAATCGAACCATGTGTAAAACATGCTAACAAATGGCTGTGCCATGTCGGGCGTAACGCGATATATTATTACTTCGCACAGGGGATAGGCAGCTCGCTAAATTATTATGTCGTTTCACGCGTCACCGCTACAAATTGGCTTATAAAGTTTTTGATTACATTCGCAATAAATCTGGCTGTGACGACTACTTTAGCGGAATTGCTTAGAGCGGCATATCAAAGCATTGCTTATCTGGGCAAAAAGATTGGATAGTAGCACTTGGCCTAGCTTTCATTCATGGTGGTGCCCCGCTTGCGGTGCATGGGGGTTTACTAGCACAATTAGCGGTTCAGGCTACAGGAAGAGGCATTGTTCAGGAGCATCGTGATACTACGTGATGCTCCTCTTATCTTCATGCTATTGCAGAGGAATCTGTGTAGATTCCCATTCTATAGTTTTTCTGTTCTTTGACCCATTGGGATGCCCATGTTTTTTGGCTCATTCCGGTTCAGCTTAGGGCATGCGGCGGCCTTATTTGACTTTTACCCTTTTTGTGATATATTATAAGCGGAGATGATACTACTATGGCAGACGAGATATTGGATGCGAGCTTTAGCGAAATTGATATTACAAACGGCTATATGTTTACCACGGTCATGCCAGATCCGCTGCTTTGCATGGAGATTTTGGAATATCTTCTCCCGGACAGCCGGATCCGACAACTGAAATACATTCAGTTCAACGAAGACGGCTTCGAGATCGTGCCGGGTGATACCAGAACAGAAATCCAGAGGACGATGCCCGGATACTTCGAATTTTAGGTGTGCGGCTGGATGCTTATGTAGATGATGGCAAAACCAACTACAACATAGAATTACAGGCGACAGAGGACAAAGTCCTTCCCTAGCAGAGCAGACTGTACCAGTCTCTCCGGTATAGTATCCGGCATCGAGTATGGCGAATCGTGTGTTGACTCCGCTTGCCTTGAGTTCCGCTATCGTCCGCGTTATCGTGCCAACGTCCACCACATTGCCCGCGCCTCCTCCTTTCTAGGAATTTCAGGTACTCCTTGAAGAAGCCGCTCTTCTTTAGGAATTTGTCGAGGAGAAACACGTCGCCGAACGAGACGGCCAGGGCTGGACGTTTCGGGTATTTGGTCTTCCCCTAGATTTTCGGTGTTTTTGGCAGCTAAAAAACGATGTAGACTAAAAAACGATCGGGAACTCAGGCTACATGGTTACATCAATATCTATCCGGAATTAGACGAGGAAAGTAAGAAATTGTTTAAAGACTTCATATAAGAGAGTTACTCAAACTTCGCAGACTGAAGACCGCAGAATTGACAGAACGCAATCTACTTTTGGCATTTGAAAACAATTAAGGAACGAGAAGGTGATTTTCAGGAAAGCCGCAGTCAGCGAGGGTAGAAATTCGTACACTTGCAAGCTCTTTCTGCCCAAAAGTTGGGTATCCCGCATGGGGCTAAACCCTGACAGCCGCGAGGTGACGGTTTCCTTTGACGGCGACGAGATCAAGGTCCGACGCCCCGAAATGTCGCCAGCGAAGCGCGTGCCGCTTGCCAGCAGGAAAAGAATCCGGCGCTTCGTGCTGGTGTGGGCGCAAATGTACGCGAACCACAAATCAACGCCGTTTTATTTCTTTGAGGACAATTTTTTTATAATGGGTTCGCGGTGAGCCGACTGCGTATACAGGCGGTACAATGAGAGGGTGGCATTTCCACCCTCTTGCCATCGTGTAATGGCGGTATTCTAACTTTGGCATTTGAAAACGATTTTTCCAGTTTTTCTGCAGCTTGCTGGCAATCTCGCGCTGAACGCCATAGAACAGACCCTCTATAATTGTCAATTAACTCCTTGCCATTATCGAAAATTTCTGTTATGCTCTTCATTAGCAAGGATTCCCCTGGAATCCTTATATCTGATAACAGAAGCGTCAGGGAGGAGCCGCATGGGGAAGGGCGATGCCGGCAAGCTGCTGCAATGGCACATGGGCGCATTGTCGGTGGTGGAGATCGATTTAAAAGATTACTGGGAGTACCTGAAGTTCACCCGGGATTTCACGCTGAACACGAAGCCGCTGGAAATCGACATGCTGATTATCAAGAAAGACAGGCCTGTCGTCATCGATAACGAAATCGGCAGGATCTTCCGCCAGCACAACATCGTGGAGTACAAGTCCGAGGAGGACGCGCTCAACATGAGCACGCTCCTGAAAGTGGAGGCCTACGCGTGCCTGTACCAAAACTACGAGACGGCATCTGACAGGCGGCCATACAATGAGATTACGATGACCCTCATCCGGGAGTCAAAGCCGGTAGGGCTGTTCAAGGAGCTGCAGGAGTTCGGCTTCCAGGTCACGGAGGAATATGGCGGAGTCTACTATGTCAAGGGCGCGCTGTCGTTCCCGACGCAGATCATCGTGGGGAGGGAGCTTGACCGCGAAAAGCACAAGTGGTACGGGATGGCCACCGGCAAGGTGTCCGAGGAGGCCATGCGGGACGCGATCCTGTACGCGAGCAAGGTGGAGGACAAGCGAGAGCGGGACTTGCTGGATTCCATCATGGACCTGGGGATGAACGCCAACAAAGAGGTCGTGGCGACGCTGAAAAGGAGAAATGACATGTATGACATATTGAGAGATTTATTCGAGCCGGAAATCGAAGAGGCAAAACGCGAGACCGCGCAGCGCGTGGAGCGCGAGACCGCGCAGCGCGTGGAACGCGAGACCGCGCAGCGCGTGGAGCGCGAGACCGCGCAGCGCATGGAACGCGAGGCCGCACAACGCGTAGAGCGCGAGGTCGCGCAACGCGTGGAGCGCGTGGAGCGCGAGGCGAGAGAATCCCAGATTCGGCTTGCGATCAAGAGCCTGCGTCGTTTCCATGCAAGCAACGACGACATCGCGGCGACGCTGACGGAGGACTATGGCCTGTCGGAAAAGGAAGCGCTGTCGTATCTGACCTAGGACAAGAATCCCGGCGCTAAACGCACATGCCCCGCAAGCGGGGTGCCACCATGAATGAAAGCCCGCGGATTGCCAAGTCTCAAGCTATTTTTGGCATTTGAAAACGATTTTTCCAGTTTTACGGCAGCTTGCTGATAAAAATACGTACCAGTTCTGTTATCTGGATTTCTGTTACGCTCTTCATCGGTATAAGCTCTCCTTTGCTGATGAATTTGACTGAATTTATTATAGCAGATAAGGGGAGCTTATACCATTTTTATTTTTAAAAATGCCTTCATTTCAGTACTTTCGGCATAATTCAGTCTGCGAAGTTTGAGTTATTACAAACGACCATATGTTTACCACGGTCATGCCAGATCCGCTGCTTTGCATGGAGCTTTTGGAATATCTTCTCCCGGACAGCCGGATCCGACAACTGAAATAAATTCAGTTCAACGAAGACGGCTTCGAGATCGTGCCGGGTGATACCAGAACAGAGATCCAGAGGACGATGCCCGGATACTTCGGATTTTAGGTGTGCGCCTGGATGCTTATGTAGATGATGGCAAAACCAACTACAACATAGAATTACAGGCGACATAGGACAAAGTCATATCCCATAGAGCAGAGCGACAATGATTTGATTCGCAGAATTGAGCAGGCTGTCAGTGCCGCAAAATTGAGTCCGGAATGGAGGGATTCCTATATGATCTATCAGGTAAAACAGAGAGAAGCGGAGTTGCGCGGTGAAACCAAAGGCAGACAGGAAGGAATAGTTGAAGGTAAAGAACAGCAGGCAAAGGAGATGGCCATCAGCCTACATTCTTTGGAAATATCGAGTGATAAGATTGCCATGGCAGCCAAAGTAAGCGTTGAGACCGTTCAAAAATGGCTTTCAGAACCACATATGACGCCCGCGAAATAATCTGAACAGAATCAAAGAACCAGAGGGATGTACTTCTCTCCGGCTGGGGAGGCAGCTACCAAAAATCAATATCGTCAAGACGGCAAAAAGCCCGGGAGGAATTTATAATGAATGAAAACGTAATATACGATCTGTTGCGCGTACAGGCGGACAGATTGCCGGACGCGCCGGCAGTGTCCGACGAGCTCCGCAGCCTCACGAGGGGCGAACTGGACGGGCTGATTGGAACGATCGCGGCAAAAATACCGAAGTCCGCGAAAACCGTGGGCATTTTGATGGAGCATACAGTCGAGATGATCGCCGCCATATTTGCCGTCCTGAAGGCCGGCAAGGCCTATGTCCCGATTGAGCCGTTTTTCCCGAGGGAGAGGATCGCCTATATGCTGCGGGACGCGGGCGCGGACGTCGTGATTGCGAATACCGCCCATAGCGCGAAGGCCGGCGGCATTCCGGCCATCGTTGTGGATCGCGGCATGAAGATCGAGCCGGAGTCCGACGCATCCGCGCTTTCGGCGGCCGGACCGGACGATATCGCTTATATCCTGTATACTTCGGGATCTACCGGCAGCCCCAAGGGCGTCGCGGTATATAACAGGAACGTATGCCATTATGCGCGGGCGTTCCAAAACGAATTCCATATTGGCGTGAAGGATACCATGCTGCAATATTCCACGTGTTCTTTCGATATTTTCGTGGAAGAGGTGTTTGCCACGCTTTTGTCGGGCGCGTCGCTCGCCATCCCGTCCGAGGAGACAAAGAAAGATATATGGAGCCTCATGCGGTTCGTCGGGGACAAAGGCGTGACGATAATCAGCGGCTTCCCATACCTGCTGCTAGAGATGAACCACCTGCCGCGCATCCCGGAGAGCCTGCGGCTGCTTATCAGCGGGGGCGACGTCCTGCGCGCGGGATATGTCACGAACCTGATCGGCAAGGTGGAGATATACAATACGTATGGTCCGTCCGAGACCACGGTGTGCGCGTCGTATTTTCGCTGCAACGGCACGGACCCGCTGCCCGATGGCTCCTATCCGGTCGGCAGGCCTGTCCTTGGCGTGGAAATCGAGATACTGGATGAAGATATGAGCCCAGTGCCTGCCGGGGAGATCGGCGAGATATGCATAAGCGGCGGAGGAGTCTCGGCGGGATATGTAGGCGGGGCGTCGGGGGAAAACGGGGCTTTCATTGCCCTCGCGGATGGGTCGCCTGCCTACCGCAGCGGCGATCTGGGATATTTTCTGCCGGACGGGAACATAGCCTTTTCCCGCCGCAAGGACACCCAGGTCATGATACTCGGGAAAAGGGTGGAGCCCGCCGAGGTGGAGGGCGTGCTCTGCGGATGCTCGGGGATAGAGACCGCCGCCGTCAGGGCATATCCGGACGGGCAGGGATTATATTATATGATTGCGTATATCGTCCTGAAGGATGACCGCATGCCGGTCTCCTCGATAAAAAAGGAAATGTCGGACTTTTTGCCGGATTATATGATTCCGGAATTTTTCGTGAGCATGAGAGAATTGCCGCTGAACGATAATGGCAAGGTGGACTCCGCCGCGCTGCCGGTCGTCTTGAAAGAGGGGAGCGTCTCCTGATGGATATCACGGTAAGGCGCGCGGGCCTTGACGATCTAGGCGAATTGATGGCGTGGCGCATGGAGGTGCTGCACCATGTTTTTGGCATTCCCGAGGACGATCCGGATATGTATGCCTCCAACCTGGATTATTATAAAAGGGAGATTCCCTGCGGAGGGCATATCGCGGTTTTTGCCGAGATAGGGCGGGCGCGCGCGGGATGCGGCGGGCTATGCCTGTATCGCGAGATGCCGTCGCCCGACAATCCCGGAGGGCGGTGCGGGTATCTGATGAATATCTATACGAGAGAAGAATACCGGAGGCGGGGCGTCGGGAAAGCGGTCGTACGCCGCCTGGCGGACCTGGCGAGGGAGCGGGGAGCATCTAAGATATACCTGGAATCCACCGGGCTGGGCAGGCCGCTGTATGAGAGCCTAGGATTTCGCGACATGGAGAATTATATGAAGCTGCGGGGAGGTGAATGCCGTGAATGAGCCGGTTATAGCCCATATAGACGGAAAGCAGATAGCGATATATGGATGCGGGGATGAGAACGCGCCGATAGTGTATGCCAATATGTACATGGAGGCCGGCCGCGATGTCTTAGACGGATGCGGCAGGCTGGGCTGCGCGCCGTTCCATCTCGTATCCATAAGCGGGCTCTGCTGGGACGAGGAGCTGTCGCCATGGCCGCACGAACCGGTGGTTGACAAGAGCGACCATTTTACCGGGGAGGCGGACGGCTACGCCCGCCGATTGGCCGGGGAGATCATCCCGTATGTTGAAAAGGAGATAAAAAATCCCGCGTACCGCGTCATAGCCGGATATTCCATGGGCGGGCTGTTCGCGCTGTATGCGCCGTTTGTCACGGATGCATTTTCGAGGGCGGTATCGGCGTCGGGCTCGGTATGGTATCCCTCGTTCGTGACATACGTGCGTGAGCATGAATTCCGGCGGGAGCCGGATGCCATCTATCTCTCATTAGGGGACCGGGAGAGCGCCACGCGGAATAAATATCTGCAGAAAACGGAGCAGTGCATGAGGGACCTCTGCTCGATCTACCGGGGCAGGGGGATCCGGTCGGTATTCGAATTGAATCCCGGGGACCATTACAAGGACGCGGCATACCGCCTTGCCAAAGGCATCGCGTGGGCGCTTGGCGGGGGCGGGGCGCCGGCATAGCCTTTACTCCCGTATCTTAGCCCTGTATTCTGTCGGAGTCCTGCCGACGATCTTTTTGAATACGCGCGTGAAATAATTGACGTCCATGAACCCGCAGTTCTGCGCTATCGACTGGATCTGCATGTCGGTCGTGTTCAGCAGGTATATGGCGTATTCGATGCGTCTGTTGTTTACATAGTCGGTAAGCGTGCAGCCGGTCTCCTTTTTGAACAGGCTGGAAAGATAACTGGCGTTGACGTTGAGCAGCCGGGCCTGCGCCTCCAGGCCGAGGTCGGAGGTCAGATCCGCGTCCACCCTGGCAAGCACCTTCTGTACCAGCGGCGAATAGTTCTTCATGGAATAGTTGTTGACCAGCAGGCAGTATTTTCGCGCCATCTCGCGCCCCAGCCGGTAGATCTCCTCCGCCGTGCGCGCCGTCTCGATCTCCTTCGCGAAGCGCGAGGAGATGCTGTCTATGTGCATCGGGTGGACCTTGCCGGACTCCGCCGCCTTGCGCATCAGCGTGTTAGCTATGATGGAATAATTTTTGAGGTCGCGGACCTTGTCCGGAGATCTTCGCTCCAGCCGGGCGTCGGAGAATGAGTCCATCAGCGCCTCGGCCGTGTCCGCCTGTCCGTGGGTGACGGCGTACATGAGGCGGTTTTCCGCGGCGTAGCGCCGCTCCAGATCGGCCATGTCCGATATGTGTTCCTCGGGCGTCCTGCCGCCGTACCCTTCCCGGGATAAAAAGGCGTAGGCGGGCGTTCCGCTTTCAGGGTCCGCGAGTCCTTCAAATGATGATGTTTCTTCCATATGCCTTATCCATCTCTTTCCGCAAGATTTTCCAAGCCATTATCATACTATTTTTTTACAAAGTCAAGAAAAAACAAAAAATCGTGCGATTATAACAAGAATCCGTACTCACGCAAGGGGTGAAAATGGATTAGAATCATATTATGAGTCAGAATTCGGGGGAAGGAGGGCCGTGCGGACGCGTTTTTGGGAGAAGGCGCGCGAGGGATTCGTAATACGTATAAGGAGGAAAACGAGTATGGCAAAAAATGCTAAAAATGTAGAGCCGTTTGGGATGAAAGACAAGCTGGGCTACATGTTCGGGGATTTTGGAAATGATTTTACGTTCATCCTCTCGTCCAGCTTCATGCTGAAGTTCTATACGGACGTGATGGGGATCGAGGCGGGCGTCGTCGGCGTATTGATGATGGCGGCCAGGTTCGTGGACGCGGTGACGGACGTGACGATGGGGCAGATCGTCGACCGCTCCAAGCCTACCAAGGATGGCAAGTTCCGTCCTTGGATCAAGCGCATGTGCGGGCCGGTGGCGATCGCGTCGTTTTTGATCTATCAATCGGAGTTTGCTGGCATGCCCTATATATTCAAGGTGTGCTGGATGGTCGTGACGTATATACTGTGGGGTTCTATCTTCTATACGTCCATCAATATCCCTTACGGTTCGATGGCGTCCGCGATATCTTCGGATCCCGATGAACGTGCGCAGCTCTCGACCTGGAGGTCGATCGGCGCGTCTCTCGCGGGCCTTGTGATCGGCGTGGGCACGCCGATGGTGGCTTATGTGACGGTAGAGGGGAATACGATCCTCAGCGGTCCGCGCATGACGGCTATCGCGGGCGTGTTTTCCGTTTGCGCCATCATCTGCTATCTGTTGTGCTTCAACCTTACGCGCGAGCGCGTCGAGGTGCCGGCGAATAACCAGAAGCTGGACATAGTAAAGCTGCTCAAGAGCCTGGTCACGAACCGCTCCCTGCTGGGCATCATCGCCGCCGCCATCCTTCTGCTGCTGGGCATGCTGGGCATGCAGGGCATGGCTGGATATGTATTCCCGAATTATTATAACTCGGCCGCAGCCCAGTCGGTATCCGCGATGACCGGGACGATCGCGATGCTGGTCATCTGCGCCCCGCTCGCGTCGAAGCTGTCGGCGAAGTTCGGCAAAAAAGAGCTGTCGGTCGTTTCCTGCGCTTTTGGCGCGCTGATGTATCTGATCTGCCTTATCGTGCGGCCGTCCAGCCCGTGGGTGTATGTCGCGTTTTATACGCTGGCGTATACCGGCCTGGGATTTTTCAATACGGTCATCTGGGCGATGATCACGGACGTCATAGACGACGCGGAAGTGAGGAACGGGGTCCGCGAGGACGGCACGATCTATTCGGTGTATTCGTTCGCGCGCAAGCTCGGGCAGGCGTTCTCGTCCGGCATGATCGGCGGGCTGCTCAGCCTGATCGGATATACGCAGGAGACCGCGTTCGATCCCGAGGTGACGTCGGGCATTTTCAACCTGTCATGCATCATCCCGGCAATCGGGCTCGCGGCGGTCGCGCTGGCGCTGCTCTTCATCTATCCTCTGAATAAGAAGAAGGTAGAGGAGAACGTGGCGGAGCTGAAGCGGCGCCATGGCCGTTAAGCCATATTGACTGTGAAAGGAGAAAATCATGCGCTATGTCATTAATTTGAACGAGGATTGGCGGTTTATACAGGAGGACGCGGGGCTGCCCGCGGAGTTCCCCGAGGATTGGGGCAGGGTCGACCTGCCCCATACGTGGAATGCCATAGACGGGCATGACGGGAACGGGGCTTATGACCGCGGCAGGTACTGGTATGCCAGGAAGTTCGCCACGCCGTCGCAGCCGTTGGGCAACGGCAGGGTGTTCGTGGAGTTCCCGGCGGCCGGCCAGCAGGCGACGGTCTATGTGAATGGGACAAAGGTGGCGTACCATGAGGGCGGATATTCAGCGTTCCGCGCGGACATCACTGAGCAGTGCGTGCCGGACGGGGAAAACCTGCTCGTCGTGGCCTGCAGCAACGAATATAAGGACAGCGTCTACCCGCAGTCTGCGGATTTTACCTTCTATGGCGGCCTGTATCGCGGCGCGAACATCATATGCGTGCCTTATGCGCATTTCGACCTGGAATATTACGGGACTCCGGGCATCCGCATTACGCCGCGCCCGGTGGACGGCGGCGCGGTATTCGATATCACGGCCTGGGTGAAGAACGCCGATGAGAACTTTACGGTGCTATATTCCATTTATAGCGAGGACGGGACGGAGGTGGCGGCGGCTGTCCGTCCGGCGGATGATTCCGGAGCGGAGATCTTCGTTCCGGACGCGCATCTGTGGAGCATCGACGACCCGTACCTGTATGAAGTGACGGCGACGCTCCAGCGCCGCAACGAGGCATATGACGAGGTAGGGGCGTCCGTCGGCGTGCGCAGCTTTTCATGCGACCCGCAAAAGGGGTTCATACTGAACGGCGAACCGGTCAAGCTGCGCGGCGTGAGCCGCCATCAGGACAGGCTCTACGAAGGCAACGCGCTGACGCGCGGCGAGCATTTTGAGGACGCGTGTATCATTAAGGAGCTTGGCGCGAATACGATCCGGCTGGCGCATTACCAGCATTCGCAGGATTTTTACGACGCGTGCGATACGCTGGGATTTATCGTATGGGCCGAGATTCCGTTCATCAGCGTGTTCAATAAGGATCCGGCCGCGCATGAGAACTGCCTTAGCCAGATGCGCGAGCTGATTATCCAGAATTATAACCACCCCTCGATCTGCTTCTGGGGAATATCGAACGAGATTTTGATTGGCGGCATTTCGGACAAGCTCGTGGAGAACCACAAGGAGCTGAACGCTCTCTGCAAGCAGCTGGACCCGACCAGGCTCACGACGATAGCTCATGTGTCTATGACCCCGATAGACAGCCCGCTCCACGGCATCACGGATGTCGAGAGCTACAACCATTATTTTGGCTGGTATGGCGGCAAGATGGAGGACAACGGCCCCTGGCTCGATCATTTCCACGAGGTGCATCCGGAGATCTGCCTGGGCCTCTCCGAATATGGGTGCGAGGGCATCATCACCTACCACGGTCCCAATCCGGCGTGCAAGGATTATAGCGAGGAGTACCAGGCCTTGTACCACGAGCATATGGCGAAGGTTCTAGATGAACGCCCCTGGATCTGGTCTAGCCATGTATGGAACATGTTCGACTTCGGCTGCGCGGCGCGCGACGAGGGCGGAGTCGCGGGCAGGAACAACAAGGGCCTGGTGACCATGGACCGCAGGACGAAGAAAGACAGCTACTATATATATCAGGCGTATTGGACGAATGAGCCGATGGTGCACCTGTGCGGCAGGCGTTACGCGCAGCGGGCCGGCGACACGACGCAGATCCGCGTCTATTCGAACCAGCCGGAGGTCACGCTGTACCTGAACGGCGAGCCGGCGGGGACGAAGCGCGCGGACAAGGTGTTCGTATTCGAGGTAGCGCTGAAAGAAGGCTTCAACCGTATCGTGGCATCCGCGGGGGACGTGAAGGACAGCATGACGCTCGAAAAGGTGGAAAAAGAACCCGCGATTTACGTGCTGCCCGAGGTCAACGAGCGGGCGGAGGGCGTCGCGAACTGGTTCAAGCTGGCCGGCGATCTGGACCTGAAGGCGCCGATGGAGTTCCCGGAGGGCAAATATAGCATACACGATACGCTGGAGGAGATCGGCAGGTCGCCCGAGGCGCTTGAGGTCGTCTCGAAGGCCATAAAGCTCACGATGAACATGAAATTGTCCCCGGGCGAGGGCATGTGGGACATGATGAAGTCGATGTCCCTTGACAAGATGATGGATATGGCAGGCTCCATGGCTCCGGATGGATTCGTGGAGAGCATCAACGCGCAGCTGATAAAGATTGACAAGGCCTGATCCGCGATTTTGTGAAAAATAAACGAAAGGGGGCAAAGCTATGCAGATGACTTTTCGCTGGTATGGCGACGGCAACGACAGCATCACGCCCGAGATGATACGGCAGATTCCCGGCGTCTCCGGCCTGGTGTGGGCGCTGCATGACAAGCAGCCGGGCGAGGTATGGGAGCCTGATGAGATTGAGAAGGTCCGCGCGCGGATCGAGGGCGCGGGATTCAACATGGACGTGGTCGAGAGCGTGAACGTGCACGACGATATCAAGATCGGCCTGCCCACCCGCGACCAATATATCGAGAATTACAAGGAGACGCTGCGCAACCTGGCCGGATTCGGCGTAAAGGTCGTGACATATAATTTTATGCCGATCTTCGACTGGACCAGGACCGACCTGTTCCACCCGCTGGAGGATGGCTCGACCGCGCTGTTTTACGAGAAGGACAAGATACAGGGCGACTACAAGGCGATGGCGGATTATATCCTGAACAATCTGCACGGCATGACTTTCCCGGGTTGGGAGCCGGAGCGTATGGCGAAGCTGGACGAGCTGTTCGAGGCATACCGCCCGGTCACGAAGGAGAGGTTGTGGGATAACCTGAAATATTTCCTGGAGGCGATCATGCCGACGTGCCACGAGACCGGCATCAAGATGGCGATCCATCCGGACGACCCTCCGTGGGATATTTTCGGAATCCCGAGATTGTTGTGCGACAAGGAGTCGATCGGCCGGTTTCTCGACATGGTGGACGATGAGAATAACTGCCTGTGCCTGTGTTCCGGTTCGCTCGGCGCGAATCCGGATAACGACGTAGCGGATATCGTCCGCACGTATTGCGACAGGATTGCTTTCGCGCACATCCGCAACGTCCGACATTATCCGAACGGCGACTTTACCGAGGCGTCGCACAGGGACTGCGATGGCGACACCGGCATCCTGGAAATCATGAAGGCCTACCACGATTGCGGCTTCAAGGGGTATGTCCGGCCGGATCACGGCCGCCATATCTGGGGCGAGCAATGCCGTCCTGGATACGGCCTCTATGACCGCGCCCTGGGCATAATGTACCTGTGGGGCGTATGGGATACGCTGGACAGGGAGTACGGGGCCGTCTGAGGCGAAACGAAAAATTTTTGTTGCATTTTGATTTGTTACTGTGTATAATAGACGGGTGTGGGATATCTCACCCGTTTATTCAGGGGATTGGTCAAATGGTATGATAGGGGTCTCCAAAACCTTTGGCGGGAGTTCGATTCTCTCATCCCCTGCGCTCGCCCGGACCGCCAACGCGGCCCGGGCTTTTGCGTGTAGTTCAAAATAAAGGGAGGCGCATGTCATGTTTCTGATTTTTTTGGCAATCTGGATCATCTTTAACGCGAAGCTGGATCTGGAGATCCTGCTGTTCGGGCTGGCGATTGCCGCCGCGCTTTTTGCATTCGCGTGCAAATTCATGGATTATAGCGTGCAGAAGGAGCTGCATCTCTACAAGAAGTTACCAGGCATGATCCGGTATGTGTGCGCGTTGGTAAAGGAAATATTGGTCGCGAACCTGAACGTCTGCCACATGATTATCTCTCAGGAGGAGGAAGTAGAGCCCGCCCTGGCCGAATTCACCGGCCATATGCGGACGCCCGCGGGGCGCGCGCTGTATGCTAACGCTATTACGCTGACCCCGGGGACTATCACGGTGACGCTCGAAGACGACCGCTACGTCGTGCACTGCCTGGACGAGAGCCTTGCGGACGGTCTGGCGGACTCGGGCCTGGAGCGGATGCTGCTCGACTTGGAGGGATAGATGATGGGAAAAGGGATGCCTGCGCTGGAGCAGGCTTATAGGATATGCTTCGTGGCCGCGCTGCTGGTGCTGGCGGTGTTTCTGATATTAAGCCTCATCCGCGCTATAATAGGCCCCAGGGTGGCGGATCGCATCGTTGCGGTAAACATGATGGGCACGCAGACATTGGCCATTATCGCCATACTGGCGGTGATGAAGCAGGAGGGATATCTGGTCGATATCTGCATTATCTACGCGATGACCAGCTTCCTGGCGGTCATCGTGCTCTGCAAGGTCTACATGGGCGTATACCGCCAGCGCAAGCTGGAGGAGGAAGAGAAAAAAGGACAAAATGCGAAAAAGGAGGCGGATGGGCATGGAGGCGCTTGAATGGCTGCAGTTCCTGGCCGGGGCGGGGCTGCTTTTGACGGGGCTTTTGATTTTCCTGGTCCAGATGATCGGGGTATTCCGTTTCAAATACGTTTTGAACCGCATGCATGCGGCGGCTATGGGCGACACGCTCGGCATCGGGTGCTGCCTGTTGGGCCTTATCGTGATGAGCGGCTTTTCGTTTACTTCACTGAAATTGCTGCTTGTCATCATATTCCTGTGGTTCTCCTCGCCTGTGGCGTCTCATCTGATAGCGAGGCTGGAGGTAGCGACCGGCAATGAGCGGGAGAAGCATTATAAGATGCTGAAAGCCGATGAAAACGGCAGGATGCTGCCGGCGGACGACGGAGATAATGTTAAAGAGGAGGCAGATGTATGAACGCTTTTTTCAATATTTTGCTTATTTTCCTGCTCGTCTGCGCCGTAGCGGTCAGCCTGTCTAAAAATTTGCTGAATTCTATTCTGGTCTATATGTCGTTCTCGCTTGTAATGTCAGTGATCTGGATCCTGCTGGAGTCGCCGGACCTGGCGATTACGGAGGCCGCAGTGGGGGCGGGCGTGACGTCGATTTTGTTTATCATCACCCTCAAGAAGATCCGTGCGATCGTAAAGGATGATAAGGAAGGGGAGGAGGCGGATAGGGATGAGTAAGCGCGTACCTAAGGAAGAATATGAAAAAACATTCTCCTACCGGCTGAGGCAGTGGTACCGCGGCGCCGCGGATCCGTTCGACGGCGTGGTGGAGATGCGTCCGCAGGAGGAATACCGTGAACCGGATGCCGCCAAGCAGGAGCGCGAGCGCGAACATGAGCAGATCGTGGAGCGGGCGTATGACCTGGAGCATAACGCGATGGTGCGGATCTTCGAGAAGCTCTACAAGGCTTTTTCCGCGATTTTCTGCCTGTGCCTGACGTTCATATTGCTCAGGGGAGTCTCCAGCATGCCAAAATACGGCCATGAGGAGAATCCCGTCAATAACGAGGTCTCGCAGCGCTATATCGAAAACGGGCTGCAGGAGACCGGCGCGGTCAATATCGTTACCGGCATGATCCTTGACTACCGCGCGTTCGATACCCTGGGAGAGTCGCACGTGCTATTCATCGCGACATGCGCGGTCCTCATACTGCTGCGCCGCGACAAGAAGAAATACCAGGAGACTGCGGAGCACAACGACCGCATATATGAGCCGAAAAATGATGTAATCCTGCAGACGGCGGCGCGCGTCCTGGTGCCTTTTATCGAGATTTTCGGGATATATGTGATTCTCTGCGGGCATCTGGGGCCGGGCGGCGGCTTTTCCGGCGGCGCCGTGTGCGGGGCCGGACTTATCCTGTACCTGAACGCGTTCGGATTTGCCAAGACTGAGCGCTTTTTCACCGCGAAGACGTATAAATGCATGTGCTTCTGCGCCCTGGCATGCTATTCCTTCGCGAAGACGTATTCCTTTTTTACCGGCGCGAACCATATCGAGAGCATCATACCGCTGGGCACGCCCGGCGCGATCCTTAGCAGCGGGCTTATCCTGGTGCTGGATATATGCGTCGGCTTCGTCGTGGCGGGGACCATGTACACGTTTTATGTCATGTTCCGGAAAGGGGGCTATTGAGCCATGAGTTTTGGAAACCTGCTTGCGAATCATCAGGAAGCGATCGCGATGATCATGTTTGCCATCGGTTTTTCAAACCTGCTCCTGCAGAAAAATATGATTAAAAAAATCATAGGATTCAATATAATGGATTCGTCCGTCTATCTGTTCCTGGCATTGAAGGGCTATATCGAGGGGCATAAGGCGGCCATCGTCGTCGATGGCGTGCAGAGCGTAGACGCGTATATCAACCCTATACCGAGCGGCCTCGTGCTGACCGGCATAGTAGTGTCGGTGTCTGTCACGGCGCTGATGCTCTCGCTTACGATACGCCTCTACCAGCGTTATCACACGCTCGATATCGATAAGATAACGCTGGAAGTGAAAAAGGGGGGCTTATAAATGCACTTTGTCCATAACTTCCCCTTGTTTTGCATCATTCTGACCCTGTTTTCGGGTCCCTGCTCGATGATCCTGTCCGCAAAAAAGGCGAAGTACCTGAATCTTGGCGTGATTCTCGCGGTGTTCGCGATGTCGCTGTGCGTGCTTGTGGACGTATGCATGGACGGCGCTTCCTATGTCTATACCATGGGCCATTTCCCGGCCCCGTGGGGCAACGAGATCCGCGTGGGCCCGCTGGAAGGGTTCATGGCGATGTTTTTCTCGGCCGTGATGTTCCTGTCTATGGTCGGAGGGGCGGCCGAGCGGACGGCGGAGATGGAGGAGAGCAAGGAGAACCTTTATTATGTGATGGTAAACCTCCTGCTCAGCTCGCTGATCGCGCTGATTTATACGAACGACCTTTTTACCGCATACGTGTTCGTGGAAATCAATACGATCTCCGCGTGCGGGATGATCATGATTACGCAGACCGGACGCACGCTGGAGGCGGCTACGCGCTACATGATTATGAGCCTGCTGGGATCCGGCATGCTGCTCCTGGGCATCTGCTTCCTCTACGGCCTTACCGGGCATCTTTTGATGAGCAATATCAAGGAGTCGGTGGCGGCTATCGTAGCCGCCGGGACGTACCATGCCCCGCTCATGGTGGCAGTGGGGCTCATGTGCGTCGGCCTCGCGATCAAGAGCGCCCTGTTCCCGTTCCATTCATGGCTGCCGGACGCATACGGGTATTCCACCGTATCGTCCTCTGCCATATTGTCTTCGCTGGTGTCGAAAGGATATATTTTCCTGCTGATCAAGATTTTTTACCGCGTGATCGGCTTCGACGTTATATGCGGCAGCAAGATTATTGACATATTTTTCGTGTTCGGCATAGCCGGCATGATCTTCGGATCCATCAGCGCCGCCAGGGAGCGGGATATCAGGCGGATGATTGCTTTTTCATCTGTAGCGCAGATCGGATACATATATATGGGATTCGGCCTGGGGACGGAGCTGGGCGTGATGGCGAGCATCTACCATATTCTCTCGCACGCGGCCACGAAGTCGCTGCTGTTCGTCTCTGCATCGTCTCTTAGCGAATGTTCCGGCGGCAGCAGGGAGCTGGGCCGCCTATTCGGATCCGGATACCGCAACCGTGCGGCGGGTCTCGCGTTTTCAGTGGGCGCGCTGTCCATGGTCGGCTTCCCGCTGTTTTCCGGCTTCATCTCGAAGACGCTGTTCGCGCAGGCGGCGGTCGCCCAGGGCGGCAGGATGCTGCCTACGCTTATTGCGCTTGCCGTCAGCACGATCCTTAACGTGATCTACTTTATGCGGGCGGTGCTGATAATATATACGCCGCCAGGACGCGTATGGGATGCCGCCGATGTGGAAAAATACGGCTACCGTAATGTGAAGATGGGCGCTTATCCGGAGAAAACATTCGTATTTGCGTGCTTTATATTGATGAATCTGGTGCTGGGCCTGGTGTCGCAGCCTATAGTGGAGCTGTGTACCAGAGGCCTCGCGATGTTTGACTAGGTGGAATGGAAGGGAGGAGCTGACGAAAATGACAGGCATTTTGATTCCAATCCTTTTATCCATCGGCGGAGGGGTATTGCTGGAGGCCGATTCCCTGGCCAGGCATATCAGGCGGCCGAAAGACCGCCCTGGAAACGGGAGGATTTGCGAGGGCGCGGCCGAGGGCGTGAGGATCCACCTGTATACCGGCATCGTGCTGGCGGCGGCATCGGCGCTTGCGCTGTTTACCGGCATAAGGGCGTATCTTGGCGGCGCGGCCCCGGCGCGGATCCTGTCTCTCGGAGAGGGACTGGAGATCGTGTTCGCGGCGGACGGGATAAGCATACTGTTTTTGTGCGTCACGACGCTTATATGGATATTGTCCGCGTGCTTCGCATTTTCCTATATGCAGAAAGAGGGGGAGCAGCGGCGGTTTTTCGGATTTTACCTGATCCTATATGGCGTGCTGGTCGCGTTGGATTTTGCCGGAAACCTGCCTACGATGTATCTGTGCTATGAGCTGATGACGCTCGTTTCGATGCCGTTAGTGCTGCATAGCGAATCGCACGCCTCGGTCATGGCGGCATTGAAATATCTGTTTTATTCGCTGTGCGGCGCATACCTCGGCTTGTTCGGGATCTTCTTCCTGAACAGGTATTGCACAGGCCTGGATTTCGGCGGAGGGTCGAAGCTGGACATGGCGGCGGTGTCGGGGCATGAGCAGATGCTGCTCCTGGCGATATTTCTGATGATCGTCGGATTCGGAGCCAAGGCGGGCATGTTCCCGCTGCACGGGTGGCTGTCCGCCGCGCACCCCGCCGCGCCCTCGCCGGCGTCGGCCGTTTTATCCGGAGTCATAGTAAAGAGCGGCGTGTTGGCGACGATCCGCGTGATCTATGACGTCGTGGGCGCGGATTTCATCCGGGGAACGTGGGTGCAGACGGCGTGGATGTGCCTGACGCTGCTTACGGTATTCATGGGATCGATGCTGGCGTTCCGCGAGCCGGTGACGAAAAAAAGGTTCGCGTATTCGACAGTGAGCCAGGTATCGTATATCCTGTTCGGGCTGTCATTGCTGCAGGATCGGGCGTTTACGGGATCGCTCCTCCATGTATGCTTCCATGCCGTCATCAAATCAGGGCTCTTCCTGTGCGCGGGCGTCTTCCTCTCGTTTTGCGGAAAGACGCGCGTGGATGAACTCTCCGGGATCGGGCGCAAGATGCCTGTGACGCTATGGTGCTATACGATATTCGCGCTGGCATTGATTGGAATCCCGCCTACGAGCGGGTTCGTGAGCAAATGGAACCTCGCGGTCGGCGCGCTGGATTCCGGGGCCGGCTTTTTCGCGTGGTTCGGCCCGGCCATCCTGCTCATATCGGCGCTGCTGACGGCGGGTTATCTCCTGCCGATAGCGATGCGCGGATTTTTGCCGGGAGACGCGGACCGGTGCGCGGACATGCCTAAAAGGGAGCCGCCGGCGCTCATGCTGGTCCCGCTTATAATATTGGCGGCTCTCGCGTTGCTCGGCGGTATTTTTCCAAACGGCCTGATTGGCGCGTGCCGCGGCCTGGCGGCCTTGCGGCTGTAGAAAGGAGGGGGCTATGAGCGGATGGTTTTTTCCGGCAGCGGTTTTTTTGCCGATTTTTTTGAGCGCGCCGATCCTTCTGGTCAGATGGAAAAAGCGGGAGCATATGATGCTCTATACGGAGGCGCTGGTACTGGCGACGTCCGCGCTGGCGTTTTACATAATAATTTTTTCGGGCGATGCGGGCTTCCGCCTCTTCCGGTTCGCGAATAACCTGGAGGTCGGATTCCATGCCGACGGCCTGTCAAAGGTGTTCGCGGCTCTCATATCGTGCCTGTGGCCGCTCGCGACGCTGTATGCGTTCGAGTACATGAAGCATATGGAGCATCAGAAGATTTTCTTCATGTTTTACGTTATTACATTCGGCGTGACGCTGGGCATAGCCTTCTCGAGCAATATACTGACGATGTATTGCTTTTACGAGATGCTCACGATGGTTACGCTGCCGCTGATCATGCATCCATTGACAAAGGAGGCGCTGCTGGCGTCCCGCTCCTACCTGTTATATACGCTGGGCGGCGCGGCATTTGCCTTCATCGGCATGATTTTCATCCTTTATTATGGGGAAACCGGAGATTTCGTTCCGGGCGGGGTCTTCGTCGAGTCAGTAATCCGCGACAAAGAGGGGATGCTCCTCATCGTATACGTTATGACTTTCCTGGGATTCTCTGTAAAGGCCGCCATATGGCCGTTTGGCGGATGGCTGCCAAAGGCGGGCGTGGCGCCTACCCCGGTGACAGCGCTATTGCATGCAGTCGCCGTCGTCAAGGCCGGGGCGTTCGCAGCGATGCGCGTCACTTATTACAGCTTCGGCGCGGATTTCGTGCGGGGTACGTGGGCGCAGTCGGTTATACTTGCGCTGGTGGCCGTCACCATCGTATACGGCTGCAGCCGCGCGCTGAAGGAGACGCATTTTAAGCGCCGGCTGGCCTATTCGACAATGAGCAACCTGTCGTATATCCTTTTCGGGGTGGCGCTGATGAGCCCGCTGGGGCTGGTCGGGGCGCTGGTACATATGGTAGGGCATGCCGTCATGAAGATATGTTCGTTCTTCTGCGCGGGGGCCGTGATGCACCAGACCGGCAAGGAATATGTACATGAACTGGACGGGCTGGGCCGGCGCATGCCGATAGTATTTTCGATTTTTACGGTGTCCGGCCTCGCGCTGATGGGCGTGCCGGGACTGCCCGGATTCATCAGCAAATGGAATCTGGCCAGGGCGGCGCTGCAGAGCGACAATCCGCTGGCCATAGTCTGCCTCTTCGCGCTGATGGTTTCCGCGCTGCTGACGGCCATATATATGCTGGGCATATCCGTCAGGGCATTTTTCCCGGGCAGGGATTTCGATTATCGCCGCGTCCGCGATGCCCGCGATCCGGGCTGGATGATGATTCTGCCGCTTGCAATATTCGTGATTGCGATGTTCGTTATCGGACTGCATAGCGGGCCGCTCGTGGAAGCTTTCGGGCGGATCGCCGCGGAACTATGATCTTATTTTTGCTTTCTGCCGGCGGCGCGCGGCGGGAAAAAGGAGGAAAAACGGATGAGATTTAATCTTCCTGGCATCTGCGGATACGGGCTTAGTTTCCAGATGGACGGATTCCGGGCGGTATTCGCGGCAGTGACGATATTCGCCTGGGCGATGGCACTATTATTATCGCCGCAGTACATGAGGCGCGAGGAGCGGACGGGGCGGTATTATTTCTTTACCATCGTCACGTTAATCGGGACGCTCGGCGTGTTTTTGTCGGCGGACTTTTTCACGGCGCTCATTTTTTTCGAACTGATGTCCCTCGCGTCATATACGTGGGTGGCGCAGACCGAAAAAAAAGATGCCCTGAGGGCGGCCGATACGTATATGGCGATAGGCGTGATCGGCGGGTTGGCGATATTGATGGGGCTGTTTCTGCTATATCACATGTACGGGACGCTTGATTTCGAACGGCTGCAGGCATTGGTGGAGGCGTCGGGGCGCGGTCCCATGCTCTATGCCGCTGGCATCTGCATCCTGGCAGGATTTGGCGCCAAGGCCGGCATATTCCCGCTGCATATCTGGCTGCCGAAGGCGCATCCGGTGGCCCCGGCTCCGGCATCGGCGCTGCTGTCCGGCGTGCTGACCAAGACCGGCATATTTGGCGTGATAATACTGACCGTGCGCGTGTTCGCGGGAGATCGCGGCTGGGGCGCCCTGCTGGCGGCGCTGGGCGCTTGCACGATGCTTGTCGGCGCGCTCCTGGCGGTATTTTCCACGGATCTCAAACACACGCTGGCATGCTCGTCGGTGTCGCAGATAGGCTTCATCGTGACCGGCCTTGGCATGTATGCCTTTTCTAAGACCGGCGGGGCGCTGGCCGCGCGCGGCGCGGTCCTGCACATGGTCAACCACTCGCTGATCAAGCTCGTGCTGTTTTTGTCTGCAGGCGTGATTTTCTTGAATACGCATGAGCTGGATCTGGACAAGATAAGGGGATTCGGCAGGCGAAAGCCGTTCCTGGCCGTTTGTTTTGCCATCGGGGCTCTGGCAATCGGAGGCGTTCCGGGATTTAGCGGCTATATCAGCAAGACGCTGCTGCATGAGAGCATACTGGAATGCGGCGGCGGGGACTGGTTCCGGCTGCTGGAGGCCTTGTTTATCTTCAGCGGGGGCCTGACGGTCGCGTATATGCTGAAATTGTTTATAACGATTTTCGTGGAAAAGAATCTGGATGAAGGCGTGCAAAACGAGTATGACGCGAACCGGCATTACGCGGAGCCCGCCACCATGGCGGCGATTGGCATTCCCGCGGCCGCGCTGCTCCTGTGGGGATTTTTCCCTCATGCCTTGATGGATAACGCGGCGAGGCTTGCGCTGGACTTTTTCGCATTGGATGATTTTGGCGAAGCCGTGAGGTATTTCAGCGTGGAAAGCCTGTCCGGCGCCCTGGTCTCGGTCGGAATCGGATTATTGGTTTATTTTGTGTTTACGCGGATATTCCTCATGGACTCCCGCGATGGCGGACGCGTGTTCCATAACCGCTGGCCGGGGTGGCTTGATTTGGAAAATAGCGTCTACCGGCCGATATTGCTGCGGTTCCTGCCATTCATATGCACCGCCGTCTGCCGGGTCGCGGATACTGCCGTAGACCTGGCCGTGGTCGCGCTGCGCAGGACTGTATACAGGGATACGCCGCTGCCCAGGTATGAGAGGGAGGGCAATATAGCCACCCGCCTTATAGGCGGGGCCATGAACAAGTGGCGTAACCTGGCGAACCGCACCTGGCGCAGGGGCCGCCCGGACAGAAACGATTACGCGCATCTCCTGGCCTTGAAGTGCGACGAGATCGACCAGAACAATCAGATTATCGCGGGGAGCGTTTCGTTCGGGCTGCTACTGTTCTGTATCGGGTTCTGCCTGATGCTGTTCTACCTAATCGGCGGTGACATACTGTGACGCCGCGAGGCAATCTGCAGGCGGCTTTGGCAGGGCAGGATTGCGGGAGCTGCACGGCAGCGGAGCAATCCGCGGGATTTCATTTATCGTGATGCCCCGCAAGCGGGGCATGCGTGCTTGGGAGGGAATATGCAGACCCGGGAAATATTGGAGCGGCTGCGCGACGGGGATATCTCGCTGGACGAGGCCGAGCTTAGTCTAAAGCGGCAGCCATTCGAGGAGCTGGGCGGTTTTGCCAAGATCGACTCGCACCGCAAGGTGCGCTCGGGCTGCCCGGAGGTGGTATTTTGCGAGGGCAAGGAGGACGGGCATCTCTCTGCCATTTTCCAGAAAATATATGAATCGGACGGAGAGGTATTCGGCACGAGGGCCGCGCCGGAGCAATACGCGCTGATCCGGGAGATATTGCCTGAGGCTGAATACGACCCGGTGTCGCGCATCATTAAAATTGAAAAAAAGGATAAGGAGCGGTCGGGGCTGGTCGCGGTATGCACCGCCGGCACCGCCGATATAGCCGTGGCAGAGGAGGCGGCGCAGACCTGCGAATACCTGGGAGCGAACGCCGAACGCGTCTACGATGTGGGAGTAGCGGGTATCCACAGGCTGTTCGCCCACTTGGACAGGATAAATCAGGCGAACTGCGTCATAGCCGTCGCCGGCATGGAGGGGGCGCTGGCGAGCGTGCTGGGTGGCCTCGTGGACGTGCCGGTCATAGCGGTCCCGACCTCCGTGGGTTACGGCGCGAGCTTCGGGGGGCTGTCGGCGCTGCTTACGATGATCAATTCCTGCGCGAACGGGGTGTGCGTGGTTAACATCGACAACGGCTACGGAGCGGGATATCTCGCCGCGCAGATAAACAGGGGGAAGGATAATGTGCGGGAATATGGCAAATGACAAGACGTTATATCTGGAGTGCGCGTCCGGCATCAGCGGCGACATGGCCGTGGCCGCGCTGCTGGACCTTGGCGCGGACGAGGGAAAGCTGCGGGCGGCGCTTGCGTCCCTTCCGCTTGACGGATATCGCATAGAAATATCCCGCGTGAAAAAATCCGGGCTGGACGCGTGCGATTTCGCGGTCATACTGGATGGGGAGCACGAAAACCATGACCATGACATGGAATACCTGTACGGACATCTTCACGGCAGCGCATGCGACGGGCATCATCTGCACGAGGACCGAGACGGCCATCATGATAATCATCATGGCGATGGCGGCCATGACAATTCCCGCGACTGTCATGCCGGTACGAGCCATGCACATCGCGGCCTGCCCGAGATCCGCCGCATCATCGAGGCGGGCAGCCTCTCCGGGGGCGCGAGGGCCCTCGCGCTCCGCATCTTTGACATACTGGCGGACGCGGAGGCGAAGGCGCACGGCGTGCCGCGCGACGAGGTGCATTTTCATGAGGTGGGTGCGGTGGACTCCATCGTGGACATCGTTGCGGCCGCCGTCTGTATCGACGACCTCTCGCCTCGCAGGGTAGCCATATCGCCGCTCGCGGAGGGGACCGGCACCGTTCGATGCATGCACGGCATATTGCCGGTGCCAGTGCCGGCCGTTACGAACATCGCGGCGGCTTTCGCCCTTCCGCTGGAGAGAGCCGGAGTCCAGGGAGAATTGGTGACTCCGACCGGGGCGGCCATCGCCGCCGCGCTGTCCGAGGCATACGGCGGAGGTGCGCGAACGGGAGCTTTCGCCTTGCCGGGGAGGTATAGCATAATATCGACCGGCATAGGCGCCGGCAAGCGCGACTATGATGCCGCCGGGATACTTCGCGCCATGTGGATCCGCCCATATGCGTCAGGCGAGAATGGCGATACCGTCATGAAGCTGGAGGCGAATATCGACGATTCTACGGGCGAGCAGCTCGCGCATTGCATGTCACTGCTGATGGAGGCCGGCGCGAGGGACGCGAGCTTCGTCCCGCTGTATATGAAGAAAAACCGTCCGGCATACGAGATCCACGTGATTTGCGCACAGGAGGATGTGGATAGGATGGAGCGAATCCTCTTTCGTGAGACGACCACCATAGGCATACGGCGAGTGCGCATGGAACGGACCGTGATGGATCGGGAGACGCGCGCCGTGGACTGCGCCTACGGCGCCGCGCGGGTGAAGGTATGCCGCTATGGCGATATAGTGAAGGCCTATCCGGAGTATGAGAGCGCTGCCGAGCTGTCCAGGAGCAGCGGGCGAGATCTCGCGTCCGTCTGCCGCGCTATTCTTGAGGCCTATTATTCACAGCCCTCCGCCTGATTGGCAGGCCGGCGCAAATCTCACAGCGGCTCCGCCCTCGTTCGCAAATCTCACAGCGGTTCCGCCCTCATTCGCAAAACCCGCTGCTTCGCAGCTCTTGCGTCCCTAACGGTCCGCGTTTTGCTCATGTGGGTGGAGTTCCTGCTTCGCAGGACATTCAGATAAAGGCGCTGCCTCTTCCGAGCAAGCTCGGTGAGCCAGTGCCTTTATCTGAATCCGCTGTGAATAGTAACGTCTTGTTTGTAACATTTTTAAAAATATCTGTAAAATCGTTGAAAATCGTGCTATAATGTACTGAAAGATTGTAACTATTCACGAGCGGTTCGTCCGTATGGCCCTGGGGGATTGTGAATAGTTACGAAAGATTTTGTGTTTGGCATGGGAGACTGAAGATATGGGAAACTTGCGTTTGGCGGAATTGCTGGACATGAGGAGCATGACCGTGATCCAGGAGGGATTTAGCAAAGTGACGGGCCTTGCGTCCATACTGACCGATGAGAAGGGCGTCGCGATCACGGAGGGCAGCCATTTTACCCGGTTTTGCAACGAGCTGACACGGCAGTCGCCGCTAGGCAGGACGCGCTGCGAGAATTGCGACCGGATGGGCGCCAGGCAGACGATGAAGAGCGGAAAGGTCGAGGTCTACAAGTGCCATGCGGGCTTGTGCGATTTTGCCGCGCCGATTATTGTAGACGGGCGTTTCCTGGGAGCTTTCGTCGGCGGGCAGGCATTGATGGAGGAGAAAGACGAGGCCGAGGTCCGCGCCACGGCGGAGGAGCTTGGCATCGACCCCGACGCGTATGTTGAGGCCGCCCGCCTCGTGCCGGTCATGCCGCGCGAGAAGATAGAGGATGCCGCCGACTTTTTATATATGGTGGCGAACGTGCTGTCGACAATGGCATACAACGGCTATAATGCCCTGAACAGGAGCAGGGAGCTGGAGGAAGCGTCGCGCATGAAGCTGGAGGTGCTCTCCAACATCAACTTCAACATCCACAAGCCTTTGCAGGAGATGCTCTTCCTCGCGAACAGCATCAACCGGATGGAGCTTCCCACGGAGGCGGCGGAAAAGTTGCGCAAGCTCGAGAAGATGAACCAGAACGTCGTCAATACCCTGGCGGATGCCATGTCATATTCCGAGATGATGCGTACTGACTCGGAGATAGTGGAGACCGATTACGATCTGGACAAACTTTGCGAGGGCCTGCAGCTCACATATACGGGCAGGCTGATGGACAGCCCGGTCGAATTTTCCATCCAGGTAGATCCGGACGTGCCGGTAGACCTGTTCGGAGATGTGACGCGCATCAGGCAGATCCTGATTAATCTGTTGAACAATGCCGTGCAATATACCTCGGAGGGGGAGATAACCCTCCATATTTCAAAAAAGAAGACCACTTATGGGCTGCTTCTCATTTTCGAGATAAGGGATACCGGGATCGGCATGCATCCCGAGCAGGTTGCGGCGATCCGGGAGATGTTCGACAGCGTGCACGACAAGCAGGTAATCGACGAGGATATGCTCGCATTCGGACTTGGCATGACCAGCCAGCTGGTGGCCGCGGTGTATGGGAGCGTGGAAGTCGAGAGCGAGTACGGCAAGGGATCCGTATTCCGCGTCACGATTCCTCAGATGAAGACTGAGGAGTAGCGGGCGTTTCATAACATAGAGGGAAAAACTAGGGGGAGGGGAATGGCATGGAAAAAATCCCGTTGGATGACTATGTTGATGCGGCTCTGCGCAGCGCACATCTTATGGCAAGCGCGAGCACGGCGGACTCGGAGGAGAACACCAGGGCAGTCTGCGCGGTGGAAGACGAGCTGAATCTGGGCGGGCTGGAGATGAAGCGCCTTGAGCCGGACCGCGACCTGGAGATTCAGTCGGTCTGGTTCAGGCGTCCGGAGAATCCGGAAGACTCGTCGGCGAAGGAGTTCTTTTTCCCGGAAAACGATGGCATTGTGGCGGTCTATACGGCATATCCCAAGAACAAGGCGGAATGGGACGAGCATGAGACGAAGCGCCTGGAGCTGTTTTTGATGCACCTGCACGAGGCGAACGCGCGGCAGAACCTGGAGCAGGATGCCAATTATTACCGCTATCACGACCCGCAGACCATGCATACCAACATGCTCTATTATTCCGAGCGCTGCAACTGCTACATCAAGGGCGGCAGGATCAGCGACTATACGGCGATGGCGGTCAACCTCACCGGCTTTACCAACCTGAATATCCAGATAGGCAGCAGCAATTGCGACATCGTGCTGATAGAGTATATGGACTGGCTGCAGAAAGGGATGGACGATGACGAGGTCGTCTCGCGCGTCAGCGGCGACGAGTTCGCGTTGCTGATCCACAAGGATCGCGAGGAGGAGATACTGGACAAGCTGCGCTCGAGCGACATCCGATATGGCGATGGCGACGGCGATGTGGTCACGGTGACGGCGAAGGCGGGCATCTACCGGCTATCCTCCGAGGTGGAGAGCTGCCACCATATCATACAGGCGATGAGCAACGCACTGAACGTGGCAAAAAATTCCGTCCAGCTGCAGTTCTCGTACTATGACCCGCTGACGGCGGAGGCCAGGGAGCGCAAGCATTTCTATGAGGAGGAGTTTGAAAAGGCTCTGGCCAATGAGGACATCCAGGTATTTTTCCAGCCTAAGGTGTCGCTCAAGGATTATGACCTGATTGGCGCGGAGGCACTCTCGCGCTGGATCGTGAACGGCGAGGTGGTGCCGCCGGATTCGTTCATCCCGATCCTGGAAGAGACGACCCGCATCTGCAAGCTCGACTTTTACGTCCTGGAGCATGTGTGCCGCAGCATCAGCGACTGGATAGCGCACGGCCTGGAGCCGGTCAAGGTGTCCGTGAATTTTTCCAGGCGGCATCTTTCCAACAAAAACCTGGTGAACGACATACTGGGGATGCTCGATAAATACGGCGTGCCCCACGAATACATCGAGGTGGAGCTGACCGAGACGACGATAGACGCGGATTTCGCAGCGTTGAAAAAGATAGTGTCCTCGCTGCGCGAGAACGGAGTCGAGTCCTCGGTCGATGATTTCGGCATGGGATATTCGTCGCTTAGCCTGATAAGGGACGTGCCATTCAAGGTATTGAAGATTGACAAGAGCTTCCTGGGAGATAAGAACGAGGGCTCGAACGAGCGTCAGAGGGCGATGATGAAGCACGTCATCAGCATGGCGAACGACCTTGGCATGGAGTGCATCGCCGAGGGCGTGGAGAGCATGGAACACGTGCAGCTGCTCAAGGAAAACAAATGCTACATGGCACAGGGATTCCTGTTCAACCGCCCGGTCCCGGAGAAGGAGTTCGAGGACATCTTAGTCCAGATGAAATGATAAATTTAAAAAAATACGGGCTGCCGGCAGCGGCATTGGCATTGGCCATCGTTCTGTCCGCGGGCTGCGGGTCCGGATCCGGCGGCGGTTATGATAAATACATGACGCTGGGCGATTATAAGGGCCTTGGCGCCGTCCTGACGGTCGAGGATGTCACGGACGATGAACTGGACGGATATGTCTTAGAGCAGCTCGACGAATATACCGAATACGTTGACGCGGAAGGGCCCGTTAGCGAAGGGCAGCTCGTTACCACGGAGCTGCTGGCGGAGTCCGGCGGCGAGACCGTCTATGATTTTCGCGATGACGGATACGACATACTTGTGGGCGAGGAGGAATACGGGCCGGAGGTCGATGCCGCCCTATCCGGGCATTATGCAGGCGATGAGATCAGCCTGACGGTTGATTATGACGAGGATTTCGTCGATGCCGCCCTCTGCGGCAAGGCCGTCGATTTCGATATAAAGGTAGTGGCGATATATGACGTCGTCTATCCGGAGCTGACGGACGGATTCGTGAGGGAGAATTTTGGCGAGGAGACCGCGGATGCCTGGCGCGCGTCTTTGAAGGACGAATTGTACGAGTCGCATCGGGCGGATGCCGAGGAGGAGATGCGCGACGAGCTCGTCCAGCAGGTCATAGACGGCTCCGAGATAAAAGGCTGTCCGGACGACTTGTATGAGGAGAAGCTAGCCGAGGCCGAGGAGGAGTACCAGGGCTATGCGGATATGTTCGGCTGTTCCGTCGACGAAGTCTACGACATGCTGGGCACGGATGAGCAGACGGTCGAGGAGGATGCCAGGAACGCGGCATATCGGTCAATGGCGCTGGAGCTGATTCGGGAGCGCGAGGGCATAGTCCTGACAGATGAGATGCTGCAGGAACGCCTGGAGGATTACGCCGGGGAGAACGACTACGAGTCTGTCGACGAATTGCTGGCGGAATATGACGAGGAGGGGCTGAGGCAGTATTTCCTCGACCAGATGGCGATTGATTTTATCGAAGAGCATGCGTCCGTCAGCTGACGGCGTTGGTTTTTTTTCAATACAAACCGCCGCGATGTTGTTTTTTCTAATCGGACGGCTTAAACTGGATGTATTAAAAATTATAAAAAAGGAGAAGGAGATATGTTTGGTTTTGGACAATTGATTGCGATTTTGAAGAAGAGCCCGAAGAAGATCGTCTTTACGGAGGGCAGCGACCCGCGCATCCTTGAGGCGGCGTCCCGCCTGCTAGCGAGCAGCTTCCTTAGCCCGGTCCTGGTGGGAAACGAGGACGAGATCCAGAGCGCGGCGGAGGAGAGCGGATTCAACATCCGTGGCGCGAACATCGTCGATCCGGCAAAATATGACCGCATCGACGAGATGGTCGATATGTTCTGCGAGCTGCGCAAGAGTAAGGGAGTGACGCCCGAGCAGGCCAGGGATATACTCACGCATTCGAATTATTTCGGGACGATGCTCGTAAAGATGGGCGTGGCGGACGCGCTCCTTGGCGGCGCGACCTACTCCACCGCCGACACGGTCCGTCCTGCATTGCAGCTGATCAAGACTAAGCCCGGCAACAGCATCGTTTCCTCGTGCTTTATCCTCGTCCGTCCCAGCGCGACCGGCGACAACGAGGTGCTGGCTATGGGCGATTGCGCCATAAATATCAAGCCTACCGAGGACGAGCTCGTGGAGATTGCGCTTGAGACGGCGAAATGCGCGAAAATCTTCGGCATTGACCCCAAGCTGGCATTTCTCAGCTATTCGACGTTGGGTTCCGGCGCGGGAGAGGACGTCGACAAGATGCGCAACGCCGCACAGAAGACCAAGGCGAAAGCGCCGGATCTGCCGGTCGAAGGCGAATTGCAGTTTGACGCGGCCGTCTCTCCCCGCGTGGCGCGTACCAAATGCCCGGATTCGGAGGTGGCAGGGCATGCGAATACCTTTATTTTCCCGGACATCAACGCCGGAAATATCGGTTACAAGATCGCGCAGCGCATGGGTAACTTCGAGGCATACGGCCCGATCCTGCTGGGATTGAACGCGCCGATTAACGATCTGTCGAGGGGATGCAACGCTTCCGAGGTATATTCGATGGCCATCATCACCGCCGCGCTGGCATAGCCTATACGGAAAAAAGGACGGCTGTCCGGATTAGAATAGAATCCGGCAGCCGTTTTTGTAACATATGTCATCGAGCATTTCCTGCGTCAGGGGCATTTTTTTCAGCTCGGACAGCGTGCGGCCCGCGGTATCCCAGGGGCTGTCCGTGGCGAAGAGCAGGCGGCGGCTGCCGTGCTGTTCCAGTATGCGCATGAACTGACGTTCCGTGATGACGCCGAGCGAGAAGGAGATGTCGAAATAGAGATCCGGGTCGTCTAATAGGGCGATAACTTCGTCCCACTGCCGCCAGCCGCCGACATGGGCCAGGATAAGATGCCTGGGATGAAGTTCTTCTACGATATTGGCCGCTCGCCGCGGCGGACAATGCACGGGAGACGGATATCCGATGTCGATGCCGGCGTGTATCGTCGTGTATAATCCAAGTGACTCCGCCTCGGCGATGATGGACAGCGTGGCGGAGTCGTCCGCGTAGTGGCCCTGGTAGTCGGGATGGAGCTTGATGCCCTTGAAGCCGTTGTCCTTGAGATAGCGCAGTTCTTTTTTGTAATCCGCATAGTCAGGATGCATCGCGCCGAACGAGATGATTCCGGTGTCTGCGGACAAGGCGTTGGCATTAAGGGCGCGGCGGTTGATTTTCTCGACCTGCTCCGGCTTGGTAGCCACTGGCATTACGACTGAGACGTCGACTCCGTCCCGCACCATAGCGTCGCGCAGCGACGCGGCAGTGCCGTCCGTCTGCGGGGAGATGCCGGCGCGTTCGCCCAGCTCCCTGACGGTGCTTGCGGCTATTTTCTCGGGAAATGTGTGAGTATGAAAATCTATCAGCATGGCGCTCTCCCTTCCTAAACCCCCATGCCCTGCAAGCGGGGCATGCTATGAATGAAAGCCCGCGGATTGCTCCGCTGCTGCGCAGCTATCGCAATCCGACCCCGTATTCGCAAATCGCGTTGCTCCCTGCGGTCGCACCGCTTTTTTGCTCATACCACCTTGCCCGTCAAATGTCCATGCAGCCTTGCAAGCAAGCTTGCCATCTGCATGGCCACTTGACCAGGCTTTCATAGTAAACTTGAACGTTTATGCTCCGCGCCACACAGTATAACCCAAATTTGTATTCGGTTCAAGGCAAAAAAGACTGGACAAACTAATAAATTAATGTTATGATAAGCACAACTTAATAAAATTAAGCACGAAACGAAGGCGTTTCAACCCGGGGGTTGGAGCGTCTTTTTTTGAGGTGAGGAAGATGAAAAGACAGTTGGATGACGTCGACAGGAAGATTCTGCGTATATTGCAGGAGAATGCGCGGACGACTCTCAAGGATATAGCGTCCCAGGTATATCTCTCGTCTCCCGCGACTTCTGCCCGCATAGACAGGCTGGAGCGGGAGGGGTTTATCCTTGGATACCATATGTGCGTGAACAAGGAGAAAATGGGACATAGCATTCGCGCGTTCATAAACGTCGAGGTGATGCCGGGAAAGAGGGATGCTTTCCTGGCGATGGCCAAGGCGTGCGACAACGTGATTGAGTGCAGCTGCATTACCGGAGAGGACGCGATGCTGCTGGAAGTGGCATACGCGAGTACAAGGGAATTGGAGGCGTTCGTATCCGAGGCCCGCAAGTTCGGGAAGACGCGGACGCAAATCGTATTTTCCACGGTAATAGAGCACCGCGAGATTCCTACGCTGGCGGGGGAGCCGGCATAGGCGGCCGTACAACGGGCTTTTAATTTTCGTAATCCCCCCTGATATCCTCCGCCGGGGGCTCCATAGGGTAGCTGCCGGTGAAGCATCCCATACAGATTTTTCTGCCGCACACGATCTGCGGCAGGCGTTCTAGGCCTAGGTATGCCAGCGAATCGGCGCCTATTACCGCGCAGATCTCGTCGACGCTCCTGTTGTAGGCAATAAGCTGCTCTCTGGCGGGCACGTCAGTCCCAAAGTAGCAGGGCCACAAGAACGGGGGCGAGCTGACGCGCATGTGCACTTCTTTCGCGCCGGCAGTCCGCAGCATATGCACGATCCTGTCGGAGGTCGTGCCGCGAACTATGGAGTCGTCAATCATTATTACCCGCTTGCCTGCGACAGCCTCCCGCAGGGCGTTCAGCTTTACCTGGACGCCGTTCTCGCGGCTCTTCTGCCCGGGCTTGATAAAGGTCCTGCCGACATAGCTGTTTTTTACGAATGCCTGGCCGTAGGGGATGCCCGATTGCAATGAATAGCCCAGCGCCGCGCAGTTGCCGGACTCCGGCACGCCCACTACCAGGTCCGCGTCAACGGGCGAGTCCATGGCGAGGAATCTGCCGGCCTGTATGCGCGAATCGTAGACGCTCATACCGTCGATGTAGCTGTCGGGCCGCGCGAAATATATATATTCGAACACGCATCCGGCGTGTTCTTTCTCGGGAATGCACATGCTCCTGTCCGATTCCAGCCCTTTTTCCGGGGAAATCGTGACAATCTCGCCCGGCTCCACATCCCGCACGAAACTTGCGCCCACGGTATCGAGCGCACAGGTCTCCGATGCCAGGATGTAGGCGTCGTCCCGCCTGCCGATGCATAATGGGCGGAATCCGTAAGGATCTCTCGCGCCTATCAGCTTACGGGGGGACATGACAATCAGGGAATAAGCTCCCTTTATCCGCTTCATCGCCCTGCCCACGGCCTCCTCGACGGTCTTTGAGTTCAGCCGTTCCCTGGCGATATAGTAGGCGATGACCTCCGAGTCTATGGTGGTCTGGAAAATCGCGCCGGTATAAGCGAGCTCTTCGCGCAGCTGCGGCGCGTTAATGAGGTTGCCGTTGTGCGCGAGCGCGAGCGTGCCCTTGACATAATTCAGCACGAGAGGCTGGGCGTTTTCGCGGGTGGAGCTGCCGGCGGTGGAGTAGCGGACGTGGCCGACGCCGATATCCCCCTTCAGCTTTCCCAGCGATTCGGGAGTGAAGGATTCGTTTACGAGCCCCATGTTCTTGACGCTGGATACTTTTCCCTTGGGGCCGGAGGTGTCGCTGACCGCGATGCCGCAGCTCTCCTGCCCGCGGTGTTGCAGCGCCAGCAGCCCGTAATAGATGGACGGGGCCACGTCTCCCCCGCTAAAGTCGTATACGCCGAATACCCCGCATTCTTCCCCGATATGTTCCATGAAGCATTTCCTTTCAAGCCGGTTTTTCTTCTGCCGATGAGCGCGGCATTCACACTTGTGGATTATATACCACTCGCCATGATAAATCAATCTTAAATAATGCCTCGTGCCATGAATGAAAGCCCGCGGATTGCTCCGC
>CAYVFF010000026.1:0-37386 GCA_964450965.1 uncultured Eubacterium sp.
CCGTCCCGTCTTTCATGGTGAAGCGGATGTCGTCCTTGCCATAGACGGTCGCGAATTCCACCATTCCGTGCCAGAGAAGGGGGTCATATTCAGTAATGACATCTTCCTGCCTTTCCAGAATTTCAAGGTAATGCTCGATGGACTTGCGGCGGGAATTCTTGTCGTGGATTTCCGCCTCCGCCTCGTCAAGGCGGCTCTTTGCCTTTTCGTACCGCGCGGTGAGAGATTCGTATTCCCTGTTGTAATCGCTCTGGTCCCGCGCCACATGGGCGTTCTGCCGGATGCCGTACTGGATCAGCCCGGCGACGACATTCAGCTCGTCGGTAAGTTCTTCCCGCTCCCGCTCCAGGGCGGAGGTGTCAAAGACCGTGTCCATGATAAGGCGGAAAGTCTCGATGACCGTGTCCTTGTCGGCAAGTGCTTTATTCGCCGCGGACACGAACGCAGCCTTTATCTCTTCCTCGGTCAGATGAGGCGTGGAACATCTCTCGCCTCCGTACTTGTGCTTGCACTGCCAGATGACTTTCCGGTATTTATCGGTGCTGTGCCTGTTCTTCCCGGAGCAGCGCCTTTCAAGTTCTATCTGCACGCGGTCGAATACCGCCGGATCAATGATCGCCTCATGGTCTCCCTCGACATAGTATTGCGGAATCTCGCCCCAGTTGACCTTAGTCTTTTTGGTGAGGATTAAGGTATTTTTAAAAATAAAAATAGTATAAGCGTTCCTTATCTGCTATAATGAAATCAGTCAAAATCACCAGCGCAAAGTTTTGCGCTGTTTGACGACTGGTTTTCCAATCCCATCCGGCTCAACGAGATGATGATGCGGGAAACGGAGTAATAGTATGAAACGGATGAAGGATTGCGGCGGTCAGGCAGCTTGTTCGCAACTTGCGGCAAAATACGGTGAAAGCAGCAACTTTTATATTAGCGGCTCTGTTGCTCTCGCTAAGAGGATTATCAAAAAGACGGGATGCCCGGTTATAGAATTAGCCCTGACGCCATCATTTTTAACATTGTCGGCGGGAACAGTTAGGAAATCACCTGCCGGGCTCGACCTTGCAGCTTTTCTTGTAACACCCAACTCCATATTTCAATATCTTCTTGACTCTCGTGTACTTGAAGGCATCCGTATACCGCCGCTCATCAATCTGCCCGACGGCATCCCGGCACGCCGCTTCCAGGTCTCCATCGCCCGCGTATTTCATCTCGATGACGATGCCCGTCTCCCCATCCTCCGACTTCGCCAGGATATCCGCATAACCCTCGCCCGCCTCCCGGTTGGAGACGACGCTCATGCGGCTGTTCGCCATCAGGACACCGAGCAGGACGCCATGGTAAAAGCTCTCCTTCCTCTCGTCCGGCACGGCGTTGCCGCGGATGCTGATGGATCTCTCCAGATACTGTGCAAAGAGCCGTTCTACCGTATCCGCGTCCCCTCCTTGCAGTGCCAGGCAGAATGCATCCAGCGTCTCCGTGTCTTTTTTGACGCTCTCCTTGAAGTACTCCCTGATCTGCTTTGCGAACACGTCCCGGACTTCCAAGTTAGGAATCTTCAGCTTCAATGCTCCCCCATCCGTCCTGCCATCCTGCGTCAGATATCCGGTCGTATAGAGCAGACTCCACAGGTTGCCGATGCTGTCGTATATCTCGGAGTAGGTGAGGTCCTCGCGGATTTCCTTCTCGATTGTTCCGCCATCCATCAGGATCTCAATTTCGTCCCTTGTTTTATCGGATGCCTGTGAGACGAAACGCTTTATAACGTCGTTGCCGCTGGTGTTGATCCAGTAGTTTTCCGGTGCCCGCCTGGGATTGGCACGGAGCAGGTCGCAGTAGTTTAACACGTCCCATGGGCAGTATACTTCCGCGCTGCCGAACCGATAGCCATCATACCATCTCTTAATTTCGCCATAATGATCCGACAAGCCATAATGCGCGAGCAGATCTTTTACTTCGCCGTCTGAAAATCCGTAATATTTGTCGCAGCGGTCATCGGTGATCGACAATACCCTTAAGTTGTTCATTCCGGTAAAGATGCTCTCCTTGGAGATGCGAAGGCATCCGGTCAGCACGGCAAATTCAAGGCTGTCGTTCGTCTTGAGCGCCGCACCGAGCATTGAACGTATCAGGGATACCATCTTGTCGTAGTAGTTCCCGTCGCCTCGGCTCTCGGCATGGGCTCTCGCAAGTGGCACGTCATACTCATCGATAAGCAGGACGGCCTTTTTGCCGTAGTGTTTTTCCAGCAATTTGGAAAGCAACTTCAGGCTTCCGGCAAGGGTGCGCTCGGACATGTCTTCATCAAGAAGCTTCTTATATCTTGCTTTTTCGTGTTCGCTAAGATTCTCGCTGTCGAGAAGAAACTGAAAATTTTCTGCAGTATCAATAACCACATCTGCCGCCTTTTGGAAAGCTTCTTCATATGTCAGCCCATCAATCTCCTTTAAGGAAAGAAAAATCACGGGATACTTGCCCATGTATCTCTCGCAAATTTCTTTTTCTTTTAAAATCGCAAGCCCGTCAAAGATTGATTTGTCCCCATCCGGCGAGAAAAAGTGTGAAAGCATGCTCATGTTCAGAGACTTGCCGAAACGCCTCGGACGGGTGAACAGGGTGACTTTACTCCTGTTTTTCAGCAGATCCCGAATCAGCCCGGTCTTATCGGAGTAGTAATAACCCTGCGTTCTGATTTCCTCAAAATCTTCAATCCCGATCGGGAGCATCTTTTTCTCTCCCATACTGCCGCCCTCCCATTAGTTATGACTATATGAGATGTGTTTCGCATAAATCATCATACCCCATAATGGGAGGCAGTATCAAGCGATTTTCAAAAATTCCCACAATTCTTGCCGCAATTTTGTACACGTTGAAATTGCTTTTCATCTGTGCCATGGAAGACATGCCGACATTTTTCTCACAAACGCTATCGCCCGATGAATAGGATCTCGCAGCGGCAGCATCAATCTCCACAACCCGAAAAAGAAACGGTAGAAGATGTTTTTCACGGAATGGCTTCGCCCTTTCCTGGTCCAGGCAACGAGCACGCCGCGCATCTGGTCAGCCCGCAACGGGCCCTCCACGATGCTCTGGTTGTCCCCGGCCATGTAGAACTTGTCCCCGTCGCGCCTGTAGATCCGGTGCAGGACCAGAATCCCCCCTGCCTGCGGATCCCTGCGGTACAGGGCCACATCGCCCGGCCGCAGCCTCGCGGCATCCGCCGGCGCGATGACCGCCTCGTCATCCTCCGAGGCGAACATCGGATACATGCTGGTCCCGCGCGGCCTTATGCAGATAGTCCGCCCCTCCGCCAGGAGTCTCTCCAGGTCAAACGGATATTGCCCGCCAATACCGGCGGAATATTCCTCGTCTCTTTCTGATTCGCCCATAATATGCCCCGTTCCATTCCGGCAGCTCGCGCCAGATCTCGATATAATCCCGGCATAAAGACGCTATTGAACGACCGATATATTTCGACGCCGAACCGGTACGATAAATATACTTCAAGCATTGCACGATGTCAATAAAGTCTACTATGAAAGCCCCGTCAAGCGGCCATGCAGACGGACTGCTCGCAAGCTGCGCAGCAGCGGAGCAATCCGCAGGCTTTCATTCATGGCATGGCATTGGGGTTTTATTTGCAAAACAAGCTTGATACCCGGGCAATCCATAAGCTATAATGGTAGGGATTTAGTTTATCCGGAGAAAAGCTCTATACGAATAAGGCATAGATGGGGGACACGCCATGAACATCGAAAGCGAATATGTACTCGCCGAGCTGGGCGGACAGCGGTATTTACTGCCATACGGCCAGAACATAGCCGAGTTCCGGCCCGGCATCCGCCTGAACGAATCCGGCGCGTTCATCTGGAACGCTCTTATCTCAGGAAAGTCCGAGGAGGAGCTGCCCATGCTGCTCGCCGCACATTATCATGCCTCTCCAGACGAGCTGCCCATGCTGAGGACGGATGTCGCCTCGTTCCTCGCAAACCTGCGCCTGAACGGCATCATAGACCGGCCCGCGCCAAATTATCCACCGCCCTCCGGGCCTTGCGGCACGTTTTTAATCGGGACGATTCCATTGAGGATATGCCTGCCGGAGGCCTCGATTCCCGAGGAATTCCTGCCATTTTCGGCTGACGAATGCCGCGACGCGCAGAATGTCCCGTCACTAAGCCAGGACGCCGCGCGAGATTCAGACGGCCCGCGCGGACTTCGCCGGCCGTCCGGACTTACCGTCAGCGCCTCCAATGGACAACCTAAGTCCCGCCCGACAGGCAGGCTGCTGGTGCGAAACGACGAGGTCGCCATCATAGAACACCCGCACGGATATTGCCTGCTGTTTCCCGGCTGGGAATGCGTCAGGGAATGCAGCATCGACAAGCGCGCTGAGAACGCGCTGTTTTATGCCAGGGAGACCTCTGGCGGCAGGTTCCGCGAAGAATTGTTCCACGGCATACGCTTCGCGTACCTACTGAACGCCATGTCGCACGGGCTGTTCGCCGTACACTCCGCGTCCATATCCTATCGCGGAAAGGCCTGGCTTTTCTCCGCGCCCGCGGGCACTGGAAAAAGCACCCATGCCGGCCTGTGGCAGGAATGCTACGGCGTCTCGATGCTAAACGGAGACTTGAACCTTATCGGAATCGAGGATGGAACGCCAATCTGCTACGGCCTGCCATGGTGCGGCACGTCAGGAATCAGCACGCGCGGCGCGACGCCGCTAGGCGGCATCGTCTTCCTGAGGCAGTCGCCCGAAAACCGCGTCGAGCATCTCTCCGCGGACCGGCGCGCGCTCATGATGGTACATAGAATGATATCGCCAGCCTGGACCGGCGACATGCTGTTTACATGCCTGGACTTCGCAAAACGCGCCGCGTCGGCAGTTCCCTGCTTCCTGCTATACTGCAACAAGGAGAGGGCCGCTGCCGCGGCCTGCAAGGCCGCCATAGATGAAGCGATAGCCGCGCGGGGGATTGCGGCGGACGGCGAACCGGCCCGGGACTGAATTCCTAGCGCCGCCCGCCGTCCAGCAGCTCCCCGATCAATTCCTCCCACTGCCCTGCCACGCGCTCCATCGAAAATTCCTCCATGCCCAGCTTCGCGCGGTCGGAAAATGACCGCCACATCCCCTCATCTGCCAGAAGCCGCCCGATAGCCGTCGCCATCGCGTCCGCGTCATCCTCCTCGTCATTTGTCATGGGAATAAGGCAGCCGTTCACGTTGTCAGCGATAATCTCGGACGGGCCGGTCCGGATGTCGAAACTCACGCTGGGCAGTCCGTATTGTTTTGCCTCGAGCAATACCATCGGCAGGCCTTCGCGCTCGGACGTCATCACATATATATATGCCGACGCGTAAAGGGCCTCCACATCGGCGACATATCCCAATAGCCGAACATTTCCCCGCACATTGGATGCGTCAATCTCCCGCTCTATGTTCTCCCGCTCGGGTCCCTCCCCCGCGATCTCCCAGACGAAATCAATGCCGGGATGCTTTTCTTTTATTTTTTTCGCTATGCGCGGAACGCGGTCGAAACGCTTCGGACGGACCAGCCCACCGACGCTGAGCAATATTTTTCTATCGGCATTTTGCATGGCCCTCCCGGCGGCATCGGCATGGCCCGCCATATAGTCCGCCGGATTATGAATCGCCCGGATCTCATGGCGTATATTCAGGTTTTCCTTATAAAAACCCGCGTCCTGGCGCGTGAGCGTCACTATGGCGTCAGCGTGCCGCGCCGCCAGCCTGCGGATTATAGGGCGATAAAATGTCCCCGCGTTTTCGTAAAAATTAAAATGTTCCCAGGAGACGACGCGCAGCCCGGTCATCCATTTTACCGGGATAGAGAGGACGTCCAGCACGCCGTCTATATCGATAATCAACGCGATGCCGTTCTCATTCACATATTTTTTCAAGCGAAATATCAACGGCACATATCCTGGGCCTGGCCGCACCCAATGATCCGAAAGCGCCTCGCGGCGGATCTGCGGATCCAGCTCAAATCCGGGAGCAGGGCATCCATGCGTCAGGCTGACCATATATACCTCATAACCCCCGCGCCTCGACAGCGCGTTCGCAATCAGCGATCCCACGCGCTCGGTCCCGCCCGTGCGCGTGATATCCCCGGAAAAAAAAGCTATCCTTTTCATTGGCTTACACCTTTCGTTTACCGCCATGGCGCGAACTGGTGATCTTTTTATCGATATGCAGATGCAGCAAAATATCTATGCCCAGGGCGTACAGTCCGTAGGCATGCGCGGAAAACAGAGCGGATGCCATAGGTATAAGCGCGTTCCAGACGCCGCCATGGACAGCGCGCATATATCCCGCCATTGCCGAGCATCTCATATACCGCCTCACGAAAGGATCAGAGCCATACCGCTTCAGCTCCCGCCGCGCCGCCCCGATCCCGTGTCCGGCGAGCAATTCCTGCTGCGCCACGAAAAAGCTGCCAAAAAAAATATGGTATGCCACCAGGTCCTCATAGGCCGGCAGGCCGCGCACGCCGCAGAAATCCAGATAATCCTCCGCTATTGCGAGCCAGACCGGTATCAGGTTTTCTTTGTAGCGGAACGTGACCGAATCCTCGTTCACGCGGTAGCAGTATACGCAGTCGTCGACGAACGCATACCTGGCCCCGTATGACAGGCACTCGAGGTTGTGCGCCTTGTCCTGCGAGAAAGGATATGCCTTGCAATATATCCCGTTATCCGTCAGGAATCTCTTGCGGTATAGCTTGCCCCAGTTATATGACAGATGCCCGTAATAATAAAATCCCTTGAAACGGAAGTCCGCCGTCGCGGTGTAGCTGCCGGATTTTAATCTATGCAGGTCGGCTCCGCTCCTGGACCCATCCGGATAGAGCCTGCAATAGCTGCCCTGCACGATGTCGGCGTGTCCCGCGCGCCGCGCCAGCCGCGCTATGCTCTCCGGGCCTCCCAGCTCGTCGTCGGCGTCAACGAAACACAGGTATTCCCCGCGGGCATCGCGTATCCCGGCGTTCCTCGCCATGCCAAGCCCCGCGTTTTCCTGATGGATTACCCGCACGTTCTCATGCCCGGCGGCATAATCATCGCAAATCTTTGGACATTCGTCGGGCGAGCCGTCGTCCACCAGGATGATCTCCAGCGGCTCATAAGACTGCGCGAAGATGCTCTCCATGCAGCGCGGCAGAAACCGCCCGGCTTTGTATACCGGCACTATGACGCTCACCAAAAAACGCTCCATGTCTACTCCTCTGAACAATAATAATCGCGATACCAGCGGGCGAAACGCCGCAGTCCCTCCCTAAGCCCGGTCGAAGGGCGAAAGCCGAAGTCCCGCTCCAGTTCCGAAACATCCGCGTATGTCGCCTCCACGTCTCCAGGCTGCATCGGTACCAGCTCCTTGTGCCGCTCGAAATCATAATCCGCCGGCAGGACCCGCGCCGCCAACAATTCCTGTTGGAGTATGTCCACGAATTCCAGCAGATTCTGCGGCTGGCTGTTGCCTATATTGTACACCTTGTGCCTCGCGCCGTTTTCGTCCGGATCCGGGGCGCGCCGCATCACCCGGCATACGCCCTCGACGATATCGTCGATATATGTAAAATCCCGGCTGCAGTTGCCATAATTAAAAATGCGTATCGTGCCGCCGGCCCGCAGCTTGTCCGTAAATCCGAAATATGCCATATCCGGCCGCCCCGCCGGCCCGTATACGGTGAAAAACCGCAGCCCCGTGGCCGCTATCCCGTAGAGCTTGGAATAAGCATACGCCAGCAGTTCATCTGATTTCTTCGTCGCGGCGTATAGCGATACCGGCCGGTCCGTCATGTCGTCCGTGGAAAAAGGTATTTTTTTGTTCCCGCCGTAGACGCTTGAACTGGACGCGTAGACTAAATGCTCGACGCCCGCGCCGTCATCCCGGGAGTGACGGCATGCCTCCAGAATGTTATAAAAGCCTATGATGTTAGAACCGATATACGCGTCCGGATGGTCGATAGAATAGCGCACTCCCGCCTGCGCCGCCATATTGACGACAAGCTGCGGGCGATATTCCGAGAAGGCGCGCCGCACGGTATCTGCATCCGATATGTCCCCCCTGATAAATGTGAACCGTCCCCCGGCATAAAGGCCGCGCAGCCTGCTCTCCTTGAGCGACACGTCGTAATAGTCGTTCATGTTGTCGATGCCGACGACCAATGCATCTTTTTCCGACGCGAGCAGCGCCTTCGCCAGATTCGATCCGATGAATCCGGCCGCGCCAGTGATGAGTATCGTCTTGCCCGTCAAATCTAACCGGCCCATTTAATTTACCTCTTTTTTTATTATTCAATCTCTGCTATCCTATAAAAAAACCAAGGAGCCCCCGCCATGTCCAATGAAAAAAATACCGGCACGATACTGATCTACGAACACCCGAACGCATATTTCTTCCCCGACCTGCCCGACCCTGTCTATCAGCCCTTCGGCGTGCCGAAGCGAAGCCTCCGGTACGTTATATACAGGCTGATGCAGATCCTGCGCCTCCCCTTTGCCCATCATTTCTGGGGCAGCTGGACCGAGCATATCGCGGACGCGCGGCGCGTGGTCATCTTCGACTATGGCTACCAGCGCGGCATGGAGCGCTACGTGCATTCCGTCAATCCCGGCTGCAAGGTCTATCTATTCGTCTGGAACAAGGCGGACGCCAGGCATACGGCCTGGAAACAGTTTTCCGACCGCGACTCCGTCTACTGCACGGATCCGCAGGATTGCGAACGCCTGCATTTCCATTATAATTCAATGTTTTACGCGATACAATACCGAAAGCCCTGGCAGGATAAAAACAGGCGTCTGTTCTTCATTGGCAGGGACAAAGGGCGGGCCGCGCGCCTGCTCGAACTTGAAAAAATACTGACGCGCTGCGGCGTATCCTGCGACATCCGCATCGTCGGAGATACCAGGGATGAGGCGTTAAGGCATCTATATACGGAGCATTCCCTCTCCTATCCGGAGTATCTGCGCGAGCTCGACGGATGCGATATCCTGCTCGATATAAGCCAGGACGGCCAGCAGGCGCTGACCATGCGCGTCCTGGAGGCGGTCTTTCTGTCTAAAAAGCTCATCACCGGCAATGAGGCCGTGCGGTCTTTCGAGTTTTATGACGAGAACAATATATTCGTCCTGCCGGCGGACGTCTCGCGATTATCCGATAGAGAGCTGCTTGCCTTCCTGGACCGGCCGTTCGTGCCATATCCTCAGGAAGTGCTGCAACAGTATAGCTACGAGGCCTGGCTTGAACGGTTTTCATAGCCCGCCCTTGAGAAACGCGAGCAGGCCCTTCATCCTCCCGCTCCTGCAGAACACGGCCAGGTTTATGAACAGCGGCATGCCCGCGGAGACGACGCCGAGCAGCAAAAGCCTAAGAAATCCCCCGGAGCCATACGCCGCCCCCGCGACGAGGCGCGTCAGCCACAGCTCCGCTATCCCCAGCAGGGCGTATCCCGCTAGATCCATGACGTACCTGAAGGGAGAGCCATGCATATAGACCCTGTAGAACACGTATATCCTATAGCACATCTGGATCAGGTATGCGGCGAACGTGCCCAGCAGCACGCCGTATATGCCAAGCGGCTTCACCAGGCCAAGAGACAGCACGAGATTGGCCAGGGCGGACAATATAGCCATGTTCCTCTCCTGCTCGAAGAGTCCGGTCACGTTCATCACCATGCCGATCGGCAGGCTCAGGACCGTCAGGACGAAGTTCACCACGCAGGCTCCGACCGTGGCATTATCCATCACATATTCCCGGCCCAGCCAGAAATCGCCGACCATCGGGTTAGCGCACGCGAAGATGCCGCACCCGGCGGATGCCGCGAACAGGAAAAAAATATACGTCGTCTCCCGCAACATCCTCTCCCCGCGATTCTGCTCATTTCTGGCAAAAAGCGTGCCTACGCTGGGCTGGATCGCGCCGGAGAGCGCCACCGCGAAACCCAGGAGCGCGTTCACTATGAGTGCGTAATTGCTATATCTGCCGCTAAAAGCCACGCTGATAAATCCGGAGATTATCACGTTGTCCGTGGCGGTCAGCATCTTCCCTGCTACCCGCACTATAAATATATTTTTGATATTCGCAAAAATCGCCGACCGCGTGCCCTTCCCCAGCGATTCGTTCCGGTATTTTTTTAAGAACGGATATTTTATTCCCACATAGTGCGACAGCCAAAGGTTCGCCGCCGCCTCTATGGCGATGTTTGCAAGGAGCGCCGCCGCGTACCTTCCAGTGGCGCCGACTATGAGGATGACCGAGGAATAATTCAAAACGTTCGCCGCGAGCGTCGCTATGGTCGCGATATATTCTTTTTGATCCGCTATCAGCATGGAGCGGCGGTATGACAGCAGGTATGAGAACACGGTCCTGGCCAGCCACAGCAGATATATGAGCCGGACATATCCGATAGAAAAGGGGCTGTCTTTCAGAAAATATGGCAGAAACGGCATCGCCAGCAGCCCCAGCCCCGTGATGACGGCCGCGAATATACAATACGCCCTGCGGTACAGGTTCATAAGGCAGGCGATTTCCCGCCTGTCCTCCGAGGCGATCGCCCGGTAGAGGTGATAGACTATGGCGGAGGAGATGCCCATCTCGGAAACCGACAGGATGGAGATGACGTTGGAGATCACGCCGTTCAGCCCGACCAATGCCTCTCCCAGCCGCAGGCAGAGCGCCCGCTGGCTGGCAAAGCCGAACAAAATGGTCACGACCTGGCACAGCAGGCTGTAGAAACTATTGCGCATCAGATTTTTTTTACGCATTGCCCCATACCTCCGAACCTTCACGGGCGCAGGCTCATTTTCCTCCGGCGGGCAGACGGACGCTGAATATGTTTTTCCCATCGCGGCTGTCTGCCCATATCTTTCCATGATGGTTCGCCACGATGCCCGCCGCTATCGACAGGCCAAGGCCGAAGTGGGCCTCTGAAACACGCGCGTCGTCCCCGCGGTAAAACCGCTCGAACAGCCTCTCCCTTCTCTCGGCGGGAATCGGCTCCCCGGTATTTTCCACGACCAGGTAAAAATGTTTGGAATGGATATACGCCTTGAGAGAGATCATCCCGCCCTCCGGCGTATAGGCTATCGCGTTGTCCAGCAATATGGAAACCAGGTTTTTAATCTGATCCTCATCCCCGAATATCTCCATGCCATCCTGCAGATTTATGTCCATCCGCAGCTTTTTCTCGAATGCCGCGCCCTCCATCGGATATGCCACGCTGCCGATTGCCTCGTCCGCGAGGAATCTCCGGTGTGCGGGGCGGCCTAAAGGCGAATCCAGGCGCGTCAGCGCGAGCATCTTCCCCACCATGGCGATCATGCGGTCGGTCTCCAGCCGTATGTATTCCAGCTTTTTATTCCCGCCTATCTCCTCCGACAATAATTGGGCATTCGCGCTGATGATTGTGAGAGGAGTCTTCAGCTCATGGCCCGCATCTGATATGAAGGCCTTTTCCGCCGCCAGCATCTGCTCCACCGGGCGCACCATCCTGCGGGATATCAGCCTCGTCAGCAGTATGAGCAGCGCCGCCCCGGCCGCCGACAGGATGCAGCTGCCTATGATGGCGGGCAGGCATTCCTCCAGGGCCTGCCTGTTCCCGATCAAAAATATGGCGCGGCCTGCCTTCTTCCTCTGCTTCGTGATATATTTCACCCGGCGCAATTCGACCGGCTTTCCCCAGCTGGCAGCTATCAGCCGGGCATCCTCGTATAATTCCTCCTCGCCGATATATGGCAGATTGTTGCAAGCCAACGCCACGTCTCCGCCGTCCACGACGCGAAAGATGCAATAATCTATATCCGAATCGAGCGCGTCAGAAGGATTCTCCAATATATCCGAGAGCCGGACGCCGTTTATCTCCTGCCGCGCGGTCTTGCGGAGCTCGACGAGATGATCGCGGTAATTGTCCCAATTGAAATATGCCAGCCCCGCGAACAGCAGAAGCCAGAACAGGGCGGCCAGCAATATGCTAAGCTCCCTTTTCAGCCTGCTAATCACAATATTCCTCCAATATATATCCGACGCCGCGCACGGCGCGTATGCCGGCATGGACCTTGAGATGGTTGAATTTGCGGCGGAGGAAAGAGACGTATACCTCGACGTTATTATATTCCGCGTCCGAATCGTAGCCCCAGACCCTGGTCGCGATCTGCTCCTTCCGCAGCACCTGGTTCTTATTCATGAGAAACAGCTCCAGCAGCTGCATTTCCTTCCCGGCAATCTTCATGGTTCTGCCGCTCTCCGTGTTCTTGATCATGCACGCGCCGGCGTCAAGCTCGAGATCCCCCGCGCGCAGCATGGCGGACTCCATCGTACCCCGGCGGCGCAATATGGCGCGGATCCGCATCAAAAGCTCCTTTATCTCAAATGGCTTCGTCACGTAATCGTCCGCGCCAGACATGAATCCCGACACCTTGTCGTCCAGCTCGGACTTCGCGCTGAGGATCAGCACCGGCACCTCGTTGCGCCCGTCCCTCATGGCCCGCAGCACTTCATATCCGTTCATCGACGGCAGCATCAGATCCAGTATGACAAGGTCGTAGATCCCGCTCATGGCGGATTCGTATCCGGCCTTTCCATCAAGCGCGACGTCCGCCATGTAATTTTCCGTTTCCAGCGCGTCGCGCAGCGTATTCGCCAGCCGCGGCGAATCCTCCACGACCAAGATCCGCATCCGCCCTCTCCTCCATTATATCCGCCTCGCGCGGCTATTCGCGGCAATGGCCGCTTGTAAGCTATCATACTACCAAGCGCGGCGCAAATGCAACATTTTTTCGTTTTTCAGCTTTTTTCAATCTTTTTTCAAGGATTATTCCGTATGATAGACAATACCGCGCTCCGGCGCAAGCCGCTGGAAATCTGCTAATCAGGAAATCAGAAAGGAAATCGCTATGGAAACTGCAAAAGAAACTACTAAAACCCCCGGGGGAAATGCCGGGAAGACGCTCTACCTGCATATCGGGATGCCCAAGACCGCGACCACCTCGATCCAGAGGTTCCTGCAGGCCAACAGGGACGTCCTGGAAAAATATGGCTATTGCTATCCGCGCATGCCTTACAAATACGAGGGGCGCACCGACGAGCGCAACGCGCATTTCATGATCGGCCAGCAATACCGCGAGGACGGCAGCCGTGACAAGGGGCTAGAAAAAGAATGCCTGATAAACGGGATGGCGGCCATAATGGAACTCTTCGACCAATTTGACAACGTGATATTGACCGACGAGGCCCTCTGGCGCTCCTCGAAGACGCGTCCGCACCTGTTTCCATATCTGAAAAAGCATGCCGCAAACCATGGCTACCGGACGAAGATCATAGTCTACCTGCGCCGTCAGGACGAATACGAGATGTCGCTGTGGAAGCAGAAGGTCAAGCATCCCGCGATCTCCCAGACCATCCCCTACGACCTATGGCTAAAGCGCGTCCTGGCGGAGGAGCCTTTTATATTTGAATATGCCTCGAGGCTGGACGAAATCGCGGCTTATTTCGGGAAGGAAAACATCATCGTCCGCAGGTTCGACCGCTCCGGCCTGGCGGATTGGAAAAACGGATCGATAATAGACGACTTTTTGGACTGCATCGGGCTTGAACGCACGCCGGATTTCGAAATGCCGGAAAAAGAGTCCAACCCCAGCCTGTCAGAAAACCAGACCGAGATCAAGCGGATAATCAACAAGGACGAAGAACTCACGCCGGACGAACTGAGCTATTTTTCGTCCATCATGCGCCGCCTCGCTCCGGACTCGGCCAGGCTGTATCCCGCGAGCCTTATGTCCGCCGATGAGATCCGCGCCCTTCTCGACCGCTTCGCCGAGGAGAACAGGAGGACGGCCGACGAATATATCCGCGACGGACGCCCGCTCTTTTCGGACGACGTCAGGGATCTGCCGAAATGGCAGCCGGACAATCCATATATGCTGGAGGATACCATCCGGGTGTTTGCCTCCGCCGTAACCGACCTGCGCCGCGAGAACGAGAAACTGCGCAAAGAGCTGGAGGCCATGCGCCATAGCGCGGATGACAAGATGCGCCGCCTGCAGCACGACCTGGATGGCCTCGGGGAAACGGTCAAAAGCGAACAGCGGCTATTTAGAATGTTCAAATACAAAATCAAGCATCCCCTTCGGGCGCTTTTTTCAAAGATATTCAAGCGCGGAAATGAATTATCCGCTTGAAATGCGCCTATGAAACATTTATAATCATGTAATGCGACGCGATTACATATCGACATCAAAGGAGAAGGCAATGGATCATTTGGACAAACTGGAAGCCGAGGCAATCTATATCATGCGCGAGGTGGCGGCCGAATGCGAGAATCCGGTCATGCTCTACTCTATCGGCAAGGATTCCTCGGTCATGCTGCATCTGGCATTAAAAGCTTTTTATCCCGAAAAGCCACCTTTCCCGTTCCTGCATGTGAATACTACATGGAAGTTCAAGGAGATGATCGAGTTCCGCGACCATGTCGCGGAAAAATACGGCATCCGGATGATCGAATACATAAATGAAGAGGGACTAAAGCAGGGCATCAACCCTTTCGACCACGGCTCGGCCTATACCGACATTATGAAGACCCAGGCGCTAAAGCAGGCCCTGGCCAAGTACGGATTTACCGCCGCGTTCGGCGGCGGCCGGCGCGATGAGGAGAAAAGCCGCGCAAAGGAACGCATCTTCTCATTCCGCAACCAGGACCAGGCATGGGATCCCAAGAACCAGAGGCCCGAGATGTGGAAGCTCTACAACACCGAGATAAACCGGGGCGAGAGCATCCGCGTCTTCCCGATTTCGAACTGGACCGAGGCCGACGTGTGGCAATACATCAAGCGCGAGGACATCGAGATAGTGCCGCTGTACTTCGCGGCAATCCGACCGGTCGTAGAGCGCGACGGCAACCTTATCATGGTGGACGACGACCGCATGAGGCTGCTGCCAGGCGAGAAGCCGATGATGAAAAAGGTGCGCTTCCGCACTCTGGGCTGCTATCCGCTCTCGGGCGGCATCGAGTCGGATGCCGACACGCTGGACGCGATCATCGAGGAGACGCTCAGCGCGGTGTCCTCCGAGCGCACGAGCCGGGTCATCGATAAGGACGGCGGCTCCGCGAGCATGGAAAAAAGGAAGAGGGAGGGCTATTTTTAATGAATTCGCTGTTAAAATTTATCACCTGCGGCAGCGTGGACGATGGAAAATCGACGCTGATCGGCCATATGCTGTATGACGCCAAGCTCATCTTCGCCGACCAGAAGCAGGCCCTCGAACTCGATTCCCAGGTGGGCAGCAACGGAACGGACATAGACTACAGCCTCCTGTTAGACGGGTTGATGGCCGAGCGCGAGCAGGGCATTACGATAGACGTGGCGTACCGGTATTTTACGACCGAGAAGCGCTCGTTTATCGTAGCGGACACTCCGGGCCATGAGGAATATACTCGCAACATGGCGGTCGGCGCGTCCTTCGCGGATCTGGCGGTCATCCTGGTAGACGGCAGCCAGGGCGTGCTGACCCAGACCAGGCGGCACACCCGCATCTGCGCCCTCATGGGCATACGCCATTTCGTCTTCGCGGTCAATAAGATGGACCTTATCGACTTTTCTCAAGAAAAATTCAAGAAAATACGCAAGGAAATCCGCATCCTCCTGGCGGAATTCGAATTCGACTCCGATGTGGTGATTCCGGTCTCTGCAACGTGCGGCGACAACATCACGCGCCCGTCCACCAACATGCCCTGGTATACCGGAGCGCCGCTGCTGGCCTATCTGGAAAATATCGACATCTCCTCCCATACGGAGCAGCAGGGCTTCACGATGCCGGTGCAGCGCGTCTGCCGCCCCGACCATACCTTCCGGGGCTTCCAGGGTCAGATAGAGACCGGCGAGATCCACGTGGGCGATTCCCTGCGGGCGCTGCCAAGCGGCGAATCCTCCCGCGTCAAGTCGATTTTAAACTGTGGCAGGGAGGCCGAGTCCGCGTCAGAAGGGCAGGCTGTGACGATCCAGCTGGACACGGAGATAGACGTCTCCAGGGGCTGCGTGCTGGAAAGCAATAGCACGGCAAAGGTCAACAACATGTTCCAGGCATCCATCCTGTGGATGGACGACGCGAAGCTGGTGGAGGGAAAAAGTTACCTGATGAAGACCGGCACGACCAAGCTGCCGGTGACCGTCATCCGCATCCGGCACAAGGTAGACGTAAACACCGGCCAGGAGATCCCGGCGGACGCTATATATAAAAACGAGATTGCCGAGTGCGATTTTTCCGCCCTGACGGATTTCCCATTTGACACGTTCGCGCAGAACAAGGCGTTGGGCTCGCTGATATTGATAGACCGCGTCAGCCACATGACGTCCGCCTGCGGAACGATCACGCGCTCCCTGGACCGCGGCAGGAACCTGACCTGGCAGACCACGGACATAACGAGGAGCTTCCGCGAGACCCAGCTGAACCAGAAGGCCCGCACTATATGGTTCACAGGCCTGTCAGGAGCGGGAAAGTCCACTCTCGCGAACGCGCTGGAGAAGAGGCTGGCGATGCTGGGCAAGCATACGATGCTCCTAGACGGAGACAATATCCGCATGGGCTTAAACCGCAACCTGGGCTTCTCCGAGACGGACCGCATAGAGAACATCCGGCGCATAGCGGAGGTGTCCAAGCTGCTGAACGACGCCGGCATCATCGTGCTGACCTCGTTCATATCCCCATTCGCGAACGACAGGCGTCGCGCGAAAGAGATCATAGGCGAGGCATTCACCGAGGTGTACGTCAGCACTCCTATCGAGGAATGCGAGAGGCGCGACGTAAAAGGCTTATATGCCGCCGCAAGATCCGGCAAAATCGAGCAGTTTACCGGCGTGAGCAGCCCGTACGAGGTGCCGAAAAATCCCGATATCACGGTGGACACGTCGGCACATGGCATAGAGGAATGCACAGATCTGCTGCTGCAGGCCCTTGAGCCGCTGCTGTAACCCGTAACCCGGTCGATATCTGCAAAAACAGAAAGGATCCGACATGAAAACACTATACCTCCACCTAGGGATGGCAAAGACCGGCACGAAATCAATCCAGCACTTCATGCTGCACAACCGGCGCGTGCTGAACGAAAAAGGATACCAGTTCCCCAATTCGCCATACACCTATCCTCTCGTAGATTCCTGCCGCAACGCGCATTTCATGCTGGGGCATCAGTATAATGAGGATGGCGCGCGCGACAGGAACCGCGAAAGGGAATGCCTCGTCGGCGGCATGGCCGAGATATACGCGCAATTCGAGAAATATGACAATATCGTCCTGTCGGAGGAGGGGCTCTGGCGCGGCCACGGAAATCATAAAAAACTCTTCCCCTACCTGGCAAAACACGCGAGGAATCACGATTACACGATAAAGATCGTCGTATACCTCAGACGCCAGGACGACTATGTCATGTCCCTGTGGAACCAGTACGTAAAACATCCGCGCAGCCAGGAAATGCTCCCATTCGACGAATACCTGGAAAAATTCCAGAAGAATGCCCCCCACGTCCTGAGTTACGCGTCGACGCTGGACGGAATAGCGGAGTGCTTTGGAAAAGAAAACATCATCGTGCGCAGGTTCGATCGGAATTTCTGGAAGAACGGCTCCCTCGCGGATGATTTTCTGGACTGCATAGGCATAGAACGCACGGATGAATTCGAGGATCTGCCCAGGGAGGCCAACACCGGGCTGTCCGCGAACATGGCGGAGATAAAGCGCGTCATCAATCACGACAAGACGTTTTCCGAATATGAGAACTATTATTTTTCAAGCCTGGCCAGAAGCCTCTCAGAGGAATCATCAGCGAGATATCCATCCTGCATGATGTCCGTGCAGGAACGAAGGGCGATGCTGGAGAAATATTCGGAAGAAAATGCCAGGACCGCTGCGGAATACATAGGCGACGGGCATCCGCTGTTTTCCGACGAGATAAAAGACCTGCCGAAATGGGAGCCAGACAATCGGTTCATGCAAGATGACATTATCAGACTGTACGCATCCGCGGTGACCGACCTTCGGCGCAGGGACGAAGAAGCGTCCGCCGAGATCGAAAGCCTGAAAAGGGAGGCTGCGGCGCTGAAAAAAGAGATAGCCGGCCTCCGGGAGACCTTGCAAAACGAGCAGCGGCTCTTCCGCTCGTTCAAAGACAAGGTGAAGCACCCATTGCACGCTTTATTTTCAAAAATGTCTTGACAACGCGAAATCGCGAGGTTATAGTTGAATTATCAATAGTGCAAGATTGAATCTTGCAAGAATAATAGGAGGTTATATCTATGGGCATCTATGATTTCACTGTCAAGACGCAGGAGGGCGACGACGTATCCCTGTCCGATTACAAGGGAAAGGTCGTGCTGATCGTCAACACCGCCACCGGGTGCGGTTTCACGCCGCAGTATGACGAGCTGCAGGATCTGTACGAACTGCATCAGAAGGATGGTTTCGAGATCCTCGACTTCCCCTGCAACCAGTTCGGCGAGCAGGCTCCGGGCAGCGACGAGGAGATCCACAGTTTCTGCACCGGGCGCTATGGGATCACATTCCCCCAGTTCGCCAAGATCGACGTCAACGGCGATAATGCCATCCCGCTGTATAAGTATCTGACTGAAAATACCACTTTCGCCGGATTCAGCGGCCCTATGGGCCTGATGATGAAGGGGGTCGCCAAGAAGATGGACAAGGACTACAAGAACAACGGAAAAATAAAATGGAACTTCACGAAATTCCTGATAGACCGGAACGGCGAGATTGCCGCCCGCTTCGAACCCACCGAATCCCTGGACAAAGTGAAGGAAAAAGTTGAGGAGGTATTGTAAATGTTCCACTATGATTATAAAACCGAGAACACCTGTTCCCAGCTCATCAGCCTGGACCTGGACGGGGACGTGGTGCATAACGTCACTTTTATGGGCGGCTGCAACGGCAACCTGAAGGCCATCCCGCTGCTGATCGAGGGATGGACGGTAGAACAGATTGCGGGAAAGCTGTCCGGAGTAATATGCGGCCGCAGGCCGACTTCCTGCGCGGACCAGCTCGCGAGGGCCGTCCGGGAGGCTTACGAGGCAGAACAAAAAGCTGTATAAAAAGGGGTGGCTGATTTGAAAATCGCGATACGCTACTATTCCAAGGGCGGGAACACTAAAAAAATAGCCGAAGCCGTATCCAAGGCGGCGGGCATCAAGGCAAAGCCGGTTTCCGAGCCGCTGGAAGGCGACATAGACGTCCTGCTCCTCTGCGCGGCGCCTTATAAATTCAACATAGATCCCGCTGTGAAGGACTTCATCAGCGGCATCGGCGTCAAGGTCGGAAAAGCCGTCCTATTCAGCACGTCCGCGACCGTCAAGCCAATCGGGAAATATCTCGCAAAACTGTTCGCGGAGAAAAATATCCCACTTGAAAGCGAGGAATTTTTCTGCCCCGGCGAATTCATGATGCTCCACAAGGGCAGGCCGAATGATGAGGACTGCCGGTCGGCGGCGGCCTTTGCGCGGAAAATAATAAAACAGGGAGAATAAGGCATGGCTGAACGGTTCGACCCGCTGAAACTCGAGAATCAATTATGTTTTCCCCTCTATGCCTGTGCCAAAGAGATCGTGAAGGCGTACAAGCCGTTTCTGGACGAGCTGAATCTGACTTACACGCAATATATCACGATGATGGTGATGTGGGAGCATAAGGAACTGCTGGTGAAAGAAGTAGGGAAATTCCTTTATCTGGATTCTAGCACGCTGACCCCCCTTCTCAAGAGGCTGGAGGAAAAAGGGTTCGTCTCGAGGCGGCGTTCAAAAGAGGATGAGCGGGATCTGATCGTCTCCATCACAAAGGAGGGCGAGGCGCTGCGGGAAAAAGCGCTTTCCGTGCCGCCGCGCCTCGCCGCCTGCGTGGATTTGGAGCCTGAAAAGGCAAAGTTCCTTTATGGAATCCTGTATGAGCTTCTGGAAAAGCTCGCCGGGCCGCAGGACAAGGAATAAACATCGTCCGGAGCTATTCGAATAAATGCATCTCCTTTGCTATCCTGCCGCGTTCCCCGGCGCTTTTCAGAATCTCGGATACGGTGGTCCCGCGTAGCTTGCGGTTATTGTTCAGGAAGCGCGCCAGGGTGAAAATCCACAGGAACGGCCACAGCAGCGGGCATCTGCCCGCCCTTGGGAAATTCAGCTGCATCTGATGGTGGAAAGTCCTTACATACCCCCGCAGCCCCGCCTCCTGAACCGCGACCATCCTTCCCTTTTCAGATTTTCCAAACTCCTCCGCATCTATTATGTCCATGAAAAACCTCTCCAGATACTCCCTATCCAGCACCTGCGAACCGCCCAAAGCGAGGAACGGCTCTGCAGCGCCGGGATCCATTCCAAGATATGCCCGGCAGACGCCAGTCACCGCCGCCGCGAATTGCCCGACCTTGACCTGCCGGATCATCCGGAGCATCTCGTCGACGACCTCCTTGTCCTGATTCTCCGGATTTTCCCAGAATACCATCCAGTCGCATAACAATTTGACGCCGAACCCCGCCGTCAGGAAATGCTGCAGGAGATGCATCAGCAGCGAAAAACCATGGTACGCCCCGACGAGCACCGGCAGGGAGACGCCCATGCAGGATCTGCGCTCTACATGCTTTCCGGCATCCGCAAGGCATTCCTCCATCGCCCGGTTCGCCGCCTGGTCTTCGAACGGCTCTACCATCATGCTGTGCAATTCTATCTCGATGCCCTCGTCCCCTTCCATGCCTACATGGTGGACGTGCATCGGCCCCGCGCTCTCGCGGAAGCCGTGATCCTTAAGGCATTGGACTGCGCGGGCACGATCCCCCGCGCTAAAAAATATCAGGTCGACGTCGCCCGACTTGCGCAGTTCCGGCTGAGGATAATATTCCGCCGTGCTCACGCCCTTTAGCACCGCCACCTTGATCCGCTCGGACTCCAGCAGCCCCACGATATATTTGGTATAAAAAAGCAGCCTGTATGACCGGCATACGCTCTGGTCGGTAAAATGGCGCAGCTCGTCCCTGACCTCTGCGTTTATGCGGGCGCATTCGCACCATTTCTCGCAAATCAGCGGCGCGACCGCGTGCGCCTTGGCCATCGAAAGGAGCTTCGCATCGTCATCCGCCATTGTATCTAATTGTGCGTCCTGCCCGGTCCCGGGCTTCAATGACGCTGAAAGCAGCGCGGCCAGGCTGCGCGCCAGCGCATTCTTATCCATTATGGGTTCCTTTCGTGTGAATAGCTGCTGCGCAGCTCCCGCAATCCTGCCCGTATTCGCAAATCGCGTCGCTCCCTCCGGTCGCGCCGCTTTTTGCTCATACGGGTTAGCGTCGCCTGACCGGGCTTTCATAGTATAATAGCATTTTTTTGAGTATAATGGTACAATAATTTCTATCGCTGCACATTATAAGCAAACCAGGAGAATTTCCATGAAGAAAAACAGTTCCCGCCGGATTATAATCCCGATATGCACCGTCCTGGCTGTCCTCGCGATCATTGCAGGGGGATGCGCCCTTTACGGCAGGGCGCTGGACAATGCCCGCGAATATTACCGCTCGCGCTACCTGGAGTTTTCATTCGAGCCGATGGCCGATTACGGCGAATCAGCCGAGCGGCTCTCCACTCCGGGCGGCTTCTACCGCATGTTCGGCTACATGCTGGCGGACGACGTGCCGGAAAAGGAATTCGGCTGGCAGATCGGCCGCCACATAAAAGAATGTGCCGATTCGCCGCTCGTACTAGTCGAGATTAACCTCGCCAGGTTTCGCGACCGCCCTCTGAGCGACGACGCGCTCGACATGGCACGGAGCATACTGGATGCCTGGGCGGAGGCGGACAAGCAGATTATATTGCGCTTTCTGTATGACTGGGACGGGAACTCCGCCAGCACGGAACCCGATGATATAAAGACCGTCGAGGCCCACATGGACCAGCTAGCGCCGGCGGTAAACGCCCATGCCGGGCAGATCTATACTATGCAGGGGGTATTTTTAGGGGATTATGCGGAAATGCACGGCGGCAGGCTGCTGAATGCCGATTCGATGCGCCGGCTCATCCGGCATCTCGGCGAGATTATAGACCCCGGCATATTCCTGGCGGTGCGCACGCCGGCCCAGCGGCGCGCGATCCTGTCATCCGATGAGCCTATGCCGGAAGGCGGCGGCCTGGCCGCCAGGCTGGGCCTATACAATGACGGCATGATGGGATCGGCAAGCGACCTGGGCACTTATGCGGAGGAGAATGCTGGAGCTGAAGATGATGCAGGCCATTGGCAGCGCGAAAAGGAACTCTCCTATCAGGACGCGGCCTGCCTTTCCGTGCCAAACGGCGGCGAGGCCGTCATCGACAACGAATATAACGACCTCGAGAATGCCATCCGCGACCTTGGCAAGATGCACGTATCCTATCTGAATGCCGGATATGACGGCGCGGTTCTGGACAAATGGCGCATGTCATCTGTCAGCACGGGCGACGCCTGGAACGGGATGGACGGCTATACCTATATCGAAAGGCACTTGCATTGCCGCTACCGCTGCGCGGGCAGCTCCGCTCCCGAATATGACTGCTGGTCGGAGGATGCCGACGGCTCTGCGGGGGAGGTAGAGATAGGCTTTACGATGGAGAATGCCGGGTTCTGCAGCTCGCTTCGCCCGCTCGCCCTGACGGCGACCGTCACGAATGACGGAGCGGTCTTTTCGCGGACGACGATTCCGGCCGACGCGCTATCCTCCATAGCGGACGGCGGCAGCTGTGATTTTTCATTCCCGGTGGAGCTGGGAAAATGCGCCAGCGGCTCCTACGAGATATATCTTTCCTGCGCCGACTCCGCGACTGGCGAGACTGTTCCCTTCGCGGATAACCTGCCTGCAGGCGCGTATGGATCTCAAATCGCCGCGTTTTCGGTCGAGAGGACTCCCGCGGCGATGCCATCTGACAGGGAGCTGCTCGAGCTGTATCTGGCCCATGTCCGCTCGTCCGGATATTCGTTCGCGAAATAGACCACAAGCCCGGTCTTATCATGCCTGAGGCCTACCTGCACGAGCAGCGGCTCCGCAAAACCGGAGTCCGGATCGGATGCAAGGCATACCGGGACGCGGACCACCGCCCGTTCCCCTGGCGCGACGTCCTGCACCGGGAATTTTTGCCGGTACACGAGCCCGCCTATCGCCAGCTCCAACGTCATTTCATCATAACAGCATGCGAATCCCGAGTTCTGAATCAGGACATATGCCGCGTCAGGCCCGCCCCGAACCTGCAGGTCCAGCAGCTCGTAACGGTATCCCAGATGCTGCCTGACAAAATCCAGCCTGGTAGGGCCGGACTGCCCGGAGCCGGCCTGCATACTCTCCCAGGCATTCCACAGGGCGGGCTCGTGAACGCGGTTGAGATACGTAAGATGCATCTGCCGCATCCGCTCGACGGCATCGTTCCATGGCAGGCGCAGCGCTCCGGAAAGCATCTCTCCCCCGCATGGCAGATGCCTCGTACATCTTTCGATAAATTCCAATTCCAGTCCGGGCGTCCACATCGAATCGCGGTCATTTGTATCATCCAGCCATCCGAAAGTCCCCATGTCCGTATCCGACGCGAGGATCGCGTCGTCATATAATCCGGCGGCAATCTTCCCCTCCGGACCTGCAAGCATCCGCTGGTATTGCGGCTTGCGCACGGATATGACGATTCCCCCGCCGGTCTCGCGGCGCAGCGTATCATAGAGAAGCTCAAGATGCCCTTTTTCCAGGAAACGCGACGAGTGCATCTCGCCCCAGCTGCCGACCCACAGGCCCTGCAGCGTGAAAATATGCGAATCGAAAGCCCCTATTACCGGCCCGAGCTGGCGCATATGGCATACGATCCGCCCGATATCGTCAGGCTCGCTCTCCGGCCCATGGCCTTGCGCGTCATATACGACCCTTAGGATCATCTGCCTGCCATGCGACTTGAAAAAAGAAAAAATACGCCCGGCCTTCGATAATTCCTTGGAAGATATCCGCCGGCAGGCGCATTTTCCTATATCGAGCAGTACCAGCGCGAGCCGCTCTCCCTCTACGAGCGACCATACCCAGTCCTCCTCTTTCTCCTCCGATGTTATGTCGAACGTATAGACATGATAAAACCCCCTCGACGGGTTCTCGTCAGTCCTCCCTCCGGATCCCGCCATATCCGCGGCCCGCTCAAACATTCGAAACGTCCAGGTCTTCCCCAATCGGCAGCCCCTCCTTCAGCACCCGTATGCGGAACACGACTGCCAGGATGCTCAGCGTCATCTGGAACATATATATGACCGGCTTCAGCCCGGAATGCATGCTATGCCCGGTCTTGCGCGGGTGCATGAGCGCCGGGATCTCCACCACGCGGTATCCCAGCAGCAGCATCTGCATGATCATATTCGCGTCCGGATAGGTAAAATCGAATTGGTTGTATTTCGAATAATATAGCGCGGCACGCCGGCTCAAGCCCTGCAGCCCGGTCGTAGGATCCGCGAAACTTCGCCCGGTGAACAGGCGGATCACGCCCCGGAACATAGCATATGCGATTTTTTTGGCAAACGAGACCGGATAAGGGCCGCTGCCCTCCATATAGCGCGAACCCAGCACGATATCGGGAGCGTCCGGCTCTTTCAGCCGCTCATATATCTTTGGGATATTGCACGGATCATGCTGGCCGTCCGCGTCCATCTGGATAATATAGCGGTAGCCGCGCCTAATCGCATATTTGTAGCCGACCTGGATCGCGCTGCCGTATCCAAGGTTGAAAACGTGGGTTATCATTATATGCCTGTGGCGCTTTACGTGTTCGCGCGTATCATCGTATGAAGCGTCATTTATGACCAGCACGTCCAGAAAGGCATACTCCGGACCCTCCAGCGCCTCCAGAAGCTGTTCGATCGTGCGCCCTTCGTTATAAGCCGGGATGATGACCAGCACCTCTTTTTCGCTTTTGAATAGATTCATCCTTGAACCCTCCGTCAGGCGATGCCCGCATATGACAGCAGTTCCGTTATCTCCTCCGGATGGACGTCCTCCTTTTCGGCGGCGCGCGCGCCTAAAGCGTCCAGCAATTCGACGTCGTCCAGCATCCGCAGTATCTCATCCGCCGCCGCCCCGGGATCCGGATTGGTCAGGACGCCGTCATACCCGTCCCTGATCTGCTCGCGGTTGCCGCTGCAGTCAGAAGCCAATACCGGCCGCCCGAGCGCCATAGCCTCCTGGATTGCCACGCTGCGGCCCTCGTAAGACGAGAGCTGGACGTACAGGTCGCAGCCGGCGAAATACGGATACGGGTTCGCTACCTGCCCCATCAGCAAAAAGTCCTCCTCCAGCCCCGCCCGCCTTATCAACTGCTCCAGCCTGCCGCGCTCTCCGCCCTCTCCCAACACGTACCATCTGATATCCCGCCGGCGGGATTTTACAAGGCGCATCGCCTCTATGGCGTTCCCGTAAGATTTCTGCGGATCCAGCCTGCCGACCGAGAGCAGCCGTGCGCCCCCATGGCCGTTCCAACGCGCGTCCCGGATAGGCTCTCCCGCAAGATGCCGGATCCTGGCGCGATCCAGCGGATTGTGAAACAGCGAAACGCGGCCGGCAAGCTCAGGATATGCGTCCAGAAATGACCGCTCCGCCTCATCCGACACGGCAAACACATGATCATATGCCAGATAGCATGACCTGTCGATATCCCTCGTGTATCCTGCCCTGGCATAATCGATATGGACATATGCCACCTTTTTTGCCGCCTTCACGCGGTCCGCGACATAATATGCGCTGCCGCCCTCCAGATATGCCGCAGCCAGGTCGTACTCTCCGGGCGGCGAATCGGAGCCTTGCGCCAAGACCTGCCATAGCAGCTTGTCCGGCTGGATACGCCTTTTTTTTATCATTGATAAAAACGTGCGCAGCAAATAAGGGAGCAGTCGCAGAGCCGTGAGGCGATGCATGGCCGCATGCGCCACTGCCCGGATTAGATGCCGCCTTCCCCCGGGTTCGAGGACCGAGATCTCGCAGAAATCCCCGTTTAATAGATTCACGTAATCAGGCAGGTCTTTCTTCAGCTCCCCCTGCGCGGTCAGCACGTATACGTCTATATCGCACAGCAGCGGATCCAGGCGGCGCAAAAGCTCCAGAAACGACATTTCCGCCCCGGCGGCGCTAAGCGTGTTAATCACGAACAGAATCTTTTTTTTGCCCATTGCCATCATCTCTCTCCAATGCCGCGAGCCTTTGCTCCAGATTATGCAGCTCCCCTATGATCTCCTCGTTCTCCTGATTGAGGAGAGAGACGTGCATGGCCAGTTCCTGGTTTTTCATCAGCAGCAGCGACAGATGGATGCTGTGGCGGAAGATGATGATGATTATAAGCCCTCCCATGGCGAATACCATCGGATATGACTGCAGGGCCAGGGCCCTGCTCCAGCCGCTCCAGGCGCGAATCGCGCCCGCCATGATCATGACCGCGGCGAACAGCCCCCATCCCAGCGCGATGCTGTCCGTGAGCTTGCGCTTGGAATACATATAAAACGTCAGCATCATCAGGCAGATTCCCGCCACGATCACTATGACGCGGAAAAACAAGGATGAATTCATCGCTTCTTCCCCCTTTTTTTCTTTTCGCCGCCGTTATCATTATCGTACCTGTCGTACACCTTGGCGTCCGGCATACGCCCCTTCGCGGGCTCGATGAGCCTCCCGTTGCAGAAAATATGCTCGTCCAGATGGCGCTCGATCCACCTCAGCCTGAAATAGCCGAACGTCCATGCGGCCATTGCACCCCCCGTCAGCCCCAGGCCATACCATATCGGCTCAAGGCGCGTCGAGAGGATAGCCAGGAGCAGCGTCGCCACGCTAAAGAGCAGGGAAGTCATTAACGCGCCGTTCATGTCATTATAATAATAGATAAAAATGAGCAGCGCGTACATCATAAACATCACGAAATAGCCCGCCGCCAGGCATGGGTATATCTGCATGATCAGGCCCGAGTATCCGAATTGTGGCAAAAATACTATAAAGACCAGAAATACCGACACCGATATTATAAACTGCACGCGCACAAGCTCGACGAGCTCCCCCGAGAGCTGGCGGAACATGCGCACCTGCGCCTTGCGGATATCCCTGCCGCGCCCGCCGATGACCGCCTCGGAATAATCCCTGTACCTGTCATGAAAATACATCTCGATGCGCACTATGAAAATGATGCTCGTGGTGATGCACGTCAGCAACGCCAGGAAGCTGGCCATATCGTAAGGGTCGGCAGAGACGAACACGTTCCGCACTACCTTTTTCAGGTCAGTCGTCCAGAAAACGAAATTGTGGGCGTACAGCCCGATGATATACAACGCGTTCGCCGCTATCAGCTTCCAATTATGCAGCATGTATAAAAAGACGCGCTTGTAATCGCGCCCCTGCTCCTTGAAATATTGCTTCATCTGCGCGTATTCCAGGACCGCGATTATGAGATAGCCGCACGTCATGGCGCAGAGCATCGAAAAAGTCACTTCCCAATGGAATATCTTCGCAAAGAGAAGCGACAGCAAAAACGCGCATGCCATCCCCTCGAAATAAAACAGCGACATCTTGCTGTAATCCTTGACGACTGACAGGTAGATCATATTGTAAAATATGAGGCTCAAAGCCATATATCCGCAAAACCCGACCAGGATATACAAAATGTCGATATGCCCGACGAAATATTCGAGCAGGCAGAACGGTATTCCGAGAATCCCGGAGAAGAGCGTCTGACAGAAAAATCCGGCGTAATAACACGTCCAAATCTCCTCATACTGCTCCATATAGATGATGTCAGACGTGTATTTGAAGAGAACCGCGTTGAACGGAGCCGCTGACATCAGGCTGAAAATAAACTGATAGAGCATGGTAGACGTGAGCAATTCCCTGGCGGCATATCCCTGCCTGGAATATCCCAGCACGAAACCCATGGCCACGATATTGACGATAATCAGCACCATCGGCGCGATCGTCACGACCGCGCTGTACAGATAGCCATAGAGGCTGCTGATGATGCTGCGGTGGTCGAAAATACGCGTTAATTTTTTACCGAAACCTCCCTCGCGTGCCACTGCCTATACCTCCGATCATTTCATCGCCGCCGTCAGGTCGCAAACGGCGCGGACGGATACTCGATTCCCATGCTGGCCGCGCACTCCCGGTATATCCCATCGTATGTCTCCCTCATGCGGCCGATGGTATATTTATTCATCAGGCGCTTGTAACCCGCCTCGCCCATACGGGCTCGCATCGCGGGACTCGCGGCCAGGTCCACCATCGCCTTCGCCAGCTCCTTCACGTTCATTATGTGCGTGACTATCCCCGCCTCGCCAAAATCATCATCCTCGCCATATATAAGCCCGCGGCAGTTGCCCACATCGGTCGCTATCACCGGCTTTTTCGCCGCGTAACTCTCCAGTATAGTGAGCGGCTGCCCCTCGCTGATGCTGGTGAGTATCGTCATATCCATACGCCCCAAATATTCCCGGACATTTACGCGCCCGGTGAATTCCACGTCCTTGAGCCCCAGCATCTCCACCAGCTCGAAGCATTCATTCGCATAGTCCTCATCCTCGTCCCACGGGCCCATGATCCATAGCTTGAGCCTGGGCTGGCGCTCCTTGGCGAAATCGAAGGCCTGAATCATCGTCTTGACATCTTTTATGGGAGTCACGCGAAGCACCGCCCCGACGCACACGAACGCCTCGTCCTCGGGCTGCTTGCCGGGTATGTCGGCAAACCTCTCCGCGTCAATGCCGTTCGGCGTCACGCGCGTCTTTTCCGGCGCACATCCCAGCTCAAGCTGGAACTGCCTGGCCTGTTCATAAAGGCTCGTCACAATATCAGCCTCGCGATACGCCAGCACCGACATCTTGCGGAACTGCTCGATCCAAAGGTTCTTATATATGTTCGCCACCCATTTTGCCTTGATGATCTCCTCCTCGCGCTCGCGTGTATATATGCCATGCTCGGAGATGATGAGCCTTCCGCCGTTCTTTATCTTTCCCATGCTGCCCAGCACGCCGGCATATCCGGTGGCGACGCAGTGGTATACGTCGGCTTTGGGCACCTTGGTCTTCATCGCGAGGAACAGCGGTAGGTAGATGGACCGCAGAGTCCACAAAAAGTCCGAAAAAACCAGCTGGTTGTATTTCTTTTCATAACAATCCTGCGCCGCGTGCAGGAAATCCGGCCCCATCAGGAAACGGTCGATCGAGAAGTGCTTCTCGAAGAGGGAGAACAGCGTAGGCCAGTAGTCCTCGTCCTCGTTGAGTATCAGCGACCGCAGCGCCGCGTTTTCCTTTTTATTCAGCGATATCCCCTTGCCGGCTCGCTTCCATTCCTTGTCATTGAGATAGACCTCGTAGACCTGCGTGACGTTCTCCGGCAGCTCATACGCGAACTTTCCCCGCTGCTCGCGGCCCGCGACGATGGTCAGCAATATGACCTCCATATTGGAGAATGAATTAATCAGGCTGTGTACCCAGCTGGAAACGCCTCCCACCACGTAAGGATAACAGCCCTCAGCGATAACGCAAACCTTCATTTCGCACGATTCCTTTTATATATTTAATAATAACTCAATTTCTGCTCGTTTTCCACCCTTATCACGATTTTTTCCTCATTTGCAGTGATAAGGTAGGCGTCTTTTTCCAATTTCTGATACGTCGCGCCCTCCGCGCCGGCTATCTTCTCTCCATGCGTGCGCAATATAAAATATGCCTCATGCTCGAAGCCGTCGATATCTACCGCAATCTCGTCGCCCGAGCGGCTATACGAATAATCCAGGTTCAAAAACCTGCGGACGCGCACGTCGCTCTCCGAGAGCGTCGTCTTGGCGAAATCATCATAATTCTTCCAATATGTCAGGAAATATGAAGAAAACCGCTCATGGAGCTTTTCCCAATTGTCATCCTCGTCATTGGGATATGCCACGCGCCGCATATTCAGGATGACGGACGTATATCCCAGGGCGCTCTCCAGGGATTGCATGCGCAGATCCTCGGAATACGTATGGCTGAACGCGTCGTTCGTGGCGCGCTGCACGCAATAATCCTCGTCATAGTAGAGCAGATGCTCGTCCGGGTCATAATCAGCCAGCACCGTCGTTACCTCGGACAGGCCGGGTTCCGACTGCAGCAGGCTGGCGGTCCCGGGTCCCGGCTTGGGCACGTAGACCGAGCGGTACACGTAGCCTTCCAGGTTTTCATTCAAAAAGGAGAGGTCGCGCTCTATCTTTTCCCGGAGCGCGATGCGAGGATCCGGCTGCAGCGCGAGCCCGATCTCCATGTGCTTCTCCCGGAGGAGCCTTGCATAATACGTAAACGAATCCGCCAGCGGCTCGTTTTCGTCCGAATAGTCATACTGCGGAGTCACGAGCGCGGTCGTGCTGCTCTTGCTGCGCTCGGTCACGGAGGTGATGCCCTGCCAGACTACGTCGCGGTACAGGGACGGCAGCTCGCGGCTGTAGCGTTCCTGTATGACTTCGGAATTCTCCTCCGCGAACGACGGATAATTTACCACGGAAAAATTCTGCGCGTTTACGACCGGATAGATGTCGTAGTCCGATAAATCGAACATCATCGCCTGCAATATGCCGATGCCGGCAGATTCCTCGATGAAATCGCCATTTACGGCGAATACGAATCCTCCCCCAGGCGCGCTCTGGCGCCAGATGAGGCCTGGCGCGCGCTCATTGTCCATATCGCCCTCCTGGGATTTCAGCTCGTCCTTAAGCCCGATCATATACGTCTTATCGCCCGCGAGCGTCATATACCATGGCACGTCGAGATCCAGATCCTGCTGGACCTCCTCCTCGGGCCGCACCGGCTTGTAGATCCGCGTCCCGCCGAGCAGAAATCCGTCAAAAAGCTGAGCCCCCGTCAGATGCGTCTCGTTCTCATAGACGGTAGTGATCCCGAGCAGTTCCTGGAAATCCTTATGGCTTTTTATCTCCTCGACATCGGGCAGGTTGCAGAATACGACCGAATGACCGCCGTCTACGTAGGATTGGATGACGTCAACGTCGGTCGACAGATCGAGCGAGGCGGAGTCCACCAGGATGGCCTGCGCCTTGTCGATATAAGGACCGCAGGACGACACGTCCGGAAATGTCAAAAGGCCGCGCTTGCTATACGTGCACCACTCCTGTACCGTATTGAACACCCGGCTCATCTCCTTGTCGCCGATGAAGAGGACCAGCCTAGACCGGACATACGCCTCCTCCTCCGCTGCGGCGTCATCTCCCGACCGAAGAATCTCGACCGCTTTTACCCCGACTGAAAAACTGCCTGACTCCGTCTGCTCCGTCCGGTTTGCCTGCGCATATTCGTTCGTCTGCGCGTCGTTCATCCGGTTTTTGGCAATGCCGGTCGACTGAAACATGAACAGCATGACCAGCATGATCATTGTGAGCATCGCGAAATTACGCCGCGAAATCATCATGGAATTTCCACCTCCTTTCAGCCAGGCGCCCTGACTGTCTGTCAGTTATTATACCCATAATCAATGCACAGGTTGTACAGATGATATGGGTTCTGCTCCAGACGGTAACAGATCAATTCGTCGTCTTCATAGTAGACCGACATGTCATTCGGATACATTGACTGGAACGTTTTCGCCCATTCATTAAAACGCGACATGATAATCCACCGGTTCATGCCCTGGTAGTCGCCCAGCCCTCCGCTGTGGGGCAGAATATATTTCGCGCCCTCCTCGGAGATCGGCTGGCCCTCGTCCGAATAATGCAGCGCGTAGGGAATAGGGTTTTTCTCGATAAAAAAGAATATGTATTTCGTCGGTATGGTATACCGGCTCGCGGCGCCCGCATGCTCCATCTCGTTCAAAAGCTCCGTAAGTTCCGTATGGAAGCCATGATCCTCGCCAAGCCGCATCTCGTCGAACGCGGACACTATCGTCCACGAGAGGTCCTTCTCGTCACGGATGATATTGGTCAGGCAGGTAATGGCCCCGTTCGTCTGGAAATGCTCGGTATCTCGGTATGGCTTTACCATGCCAAGGCGTGCGAGCAGCACGAGGCAGGCCGCGAGAGCCGCGAGCGATCCGGCGTTCATCACATGGCGCATGAGCCTGGCGCGCCACATGCCTAACAGGAAATACAATACCCCGTCTGCTGCCATCGTCAGTATAATCGGTATGAAATAAGCCAGGAAAATCGCCGAACGGTTCTGCTGCATGAGCATGGGCAGGCCTATGTCCGGCATTATCAGCAGGAAAATCATGAGCAGGACGGCCGCCTCCACGCTCATCAGCGCGAATGCCTCGTCGTTCTTTCTGGCAATCAGAAAAAGGACGCAGAGAACCGGGGCAATCAGCAGCGCCGCATATAATGCCTTTGTGGAATAATCCGACGTTGCCCCGAAGATATACAGCCTAAGCGACCAGTCTGTCTGATACAGCACCTGGCCCAGCTTTGCGCGGAGCGCCTGCAGGCGGTCCCGCCAGTCCGGCCTGACGGCTGCCGCCACGCCCCCGCTGCCGGATCCGTCCCCGCCGGATTCCGCGACGCCGCCAGAAGCGTCCCCGGCGGTCCCGCCGTCCCCGCCGGATTCCGGCTGTCCTCCTGCGGATCCATCCTGGCCAATGTCCGTCCCTCCTCCGTCATCGGCGCCGTCGTCCTGGGACAGCTCCGCCCCCTTCATGATGCTGATCCCCCAGCGCAGCGAGCCCTCCAGGGGCGTGCCGGTCACCGCAGCGGCGGCCAGCGGCAGCACCGCGGCGGCCAGCGCGATAATGCACGTGCGCACGACACGCGAGAAATACCTGGGCTGGGCGAACCGCCATATATAACCGATGGCGATCCCTACGCAGAATACCCCGAGTATTATCGTGTCATAAAAGTGCGCCGAGAACGACATGGCGAAATTCATCGCGAATCCCATAAGATACCATTTCGATACGCCGATGCGCCTCTTGTCCTTGAATTCCTCGTTCTGTATGCGGAAATATTCGAACGCGAAGTACACCGCCGGCAGGATGAATACCATCCCGAACTCCTGCGGCAGCGACGCGTAATACCTCCTGTATGTCTCGTAGGAAAAATCCCCTATCGCATATATTATCGTCCCGGCATATGGCAGAAAACGGCTCTTGCATATGCCCTTCAGCAGCATGAGCAGCACGAGATGTATCCAGACCGTCTGTACCAGCCAGAACACGCGCATCAGGACGAACGTGTCTATACCGAATACGGCATGGATGAAATATATGATATTGTGGAATCCGAACGGATAGACGCCTCCCGCGAATATATTGTTCTTGCCCATCGCGTTAATCCAGTAATTGTGCGTCGTGACGTCCGACATGCCATATCCGAAGCAATCCACCAGCATGACGCCGTAGAATCCAAGTATGGCGGCCAGCGTCAGGGCCAGGAACAGGCAGTCTGGAAGGTGCTTCCAGATAAGGATCGCGAAATAGCGTATCTCCCGTCGCAGGAACAATCCCAGGTTTTTAATGCCGCGCCTCAGCCAGTTTTTTAATCCGAAGCTGCCGCTCGCCACACGGTTTATGCGAATCCTGAATTCGGAAAATCTTGCAGGAATCGACATGTCGTGAAACTTCCCATAAGCCGCCGCGGAGGGGATGACGACTCCGGCTACCAGCGTCGGCCAGTATGATATATGCAGAATCTGCAGGAAGTAGACCAGGTTCATCAGATAAAAATTTCCGATGGAAAAATAGAAGAAAAACCGGGTGACGGCCCGGCAATGGCGTACCTTAGGATATATGACGATGGCTGGAAGGGCCAACGTCAAGCCGGTATAGATCAAGAAAACAGCAAGGCACTGCAGCACCGTCAGCGCTTCCATAGACATGTGGCCCACCTCCTCGCACAATAATACTAGGCGAACACCCTGATAAGCTCGAGCGTCTCCTGGTCGATCACCACCTCCGATGCCTTCAGCTCGTCCAGCGCCTTGAAGAATTTATCCCGGTCGTGAATCGTAAAATATAGCTTCAGCCGGCTCGTATACGAGCCGAGCAGCTGGGGATGCTCCACCGCGCTGCGCTCGGCCCATTTTTCGCACAAGTCGTATTTTTTGACCTCCAGCAGGCGGGACGCGATCCACTCGTAGCGCTCCCCGGCCATCAGCTCCTTGTCCTTCTGATAGAGCATCTCGCAGATCTCCTCCATCTGGAGCACGAACTTTTCCTGCTCGATATCCATGAACACGCGCTGCTCCAGGACATCGTTCATATACGGCAGGATCGTATCGACATAAGAGAAAAACTTCTCGTCTTCTTTTTTTATCTCCACGTAAAATTTCTGTACCGTGGCGCGGAAATTATTTAATTCATCGGTCAGCACCGACGCGGCATAATGCGCCGCCTCGGGGTCGTCCCCGTCGAGCGCCAGCGAGATCGTCCGCAGCGACTTCCCGACGTCTCCCCGCACGATGTTGAGCATGAGCGTGCGCAGCGAGTCATTGTCGCTGACCGCGATGGATTCCTCGAGCGGGGCCATGTTGAGGTCGCGCTCCTCGTCCGCATAGGCAAAAGTACGCACGCGTTCCTTGCTGAAGATGACGTCCGCCAGATCCACTTCCTTGCGGAAAAAGACGACATGGAACAGCTTGCCCAGCAGGAGATATAGAGGCATCAGCACCGGGCATACGACGATGGCGAACGCCTTTATGGCGACACACCACGGCGAACTCACGCGATGTTCCTTCGCGCCGCCTTTTTTCAAGCGGTAGCGCAAAAGCCCGTAGACGAGATAGATGATTGCCGCGAGCGTGTTTATGACCAGCATGATGATAAAGCCTTTTATGCCCAGCATCGGCCTCATAGATCGATCTCCTCCACGACGCGGCTCTCGTAGCCCGCTTCCTTGAAACGCTTCAGCACAAACGACGCGTCCGTGTTGCTCGTGTTGGAGAGCAGCGCATACAATCCGCCGTCCGCGAGCTGCCCCAGGAAGTCGCTCTGGCGCATCAATTTGCCCAGCGTCTCTCCCGCGGCCTCGACCTGATCCGGCTCCACGTCTATCTTGACAAAGGCGCACTCCGTCAGGCCCTTACGGAAAGCGACCAGATACGCGCTGGCCAGGGAAGTGAACGCGTCCGCTCCCAGTATATGGGTGCCCGCGAGATAGCGCTGCTGCTCAAGGGCCGCCAGGTAGCGGTTCGCGCGGACCACCGCGTTCTGTATAAGGTAACCTATGATGACCAGCATATTCGCCTGCCCCAGCGTCATGCGCTCCCAGGGGATGCCCCATACCATCAGGATCAGCTGCATCTCATCCTCGGAATAGATGGCATTCGCCATCAAGGGGTACGCCTCATCCATCTCGCGGTTGATGAAGACCTTGCGGCTCTGCAGGCATTCGTTCATTTTCTCATATTTGACATACTCAATCGAGTTGCCCAGAGACCTGGCCTGGGCGCTCGTCGCCGAAAAAAGCCTAGCATACGAGCGGTTCGCCACCGTATAGATCGCGACGTCCTTGCTGTCTACCAGGCGCGATACGACCTCCGCCGCATAGAAGAGCACCTCCTCGGGCGCATAGCGCTCCAGGGAGGACGTAATCTCGTAAATCTTGCCGAAACTGTCGTTCTGGTTTATAATCTGCGTCTCCAGCACGTTTTTCATGCGCACGTTGCTCTGGTTTATGTCCTGGATGTCGACCAGCTGGTCCGATAAGAATCCAATCTCGTGCTTGCTGTCCTGCTCCAATGTATGGATATGGTCCCTCATATATCCGACGACCAGCCCTATGATAAACAGCTGCGCGATCCAGACGTAGGTATTATAATCCAGCAGGACCTCGAATCCCGAGCGGTCATACATCTGCCGGAAACAATATCCGGCGACCGATAGCAGGGCGGAAAACGTGGCCTGCTGCTGGCCGTAGACTACCGCGAACAGCAGCACGTACAATAGATAAAAGTCCAGCTTCGCGAAATATTCGCTGCCGACTGTGCGGTTGTTAAGCATGAAAAAGGGAACGAAGCAGATCAGGTTCTCGATGAACGGGAGGAATACCTCTACGACGCGCCCCAGAGTATTCCCGAGCCTCGCCAAAAAAGTCTCCTTGCGCGTCCGCTCCAGTTCAAAGTCGACCTTGTGCTTCTGCATGTATTTTACGATGTGCGGCAGCACCTCGTCGATCGGATGGAAAATATTTAATCTGAATTCGTCCGAAAACGAGCGGCTGTTCAAGACGATGCTGTTTTCTGCCTGCCCCTCGTCCTCCTCTACCTGGATCTGGCCCGGCGGGAACAGCTTCTGAATCTTCTCCGCGAGCGCCATGCCGCTGACGACCTCCCCGGAGGATACGTTATAGAGCGGCCAGCGATGGGATGCCTGATGCATCGCCTGATATATGAAGTCCGCGGCGTCATCCACGTAGAGCATGGAAAACCGCATGCCCCCGCTGGCTTTTATCGTTCCGGAACGCAATGCGTCCAGGCACATCAGGCAGCACATTTCATGGATGTCCGACAGTTGTTTAGGAATCTCATAGACGTGGTCAAGGCGCAGGACCATAACGTCGAGGCCGGTATTATAATGATAATTGAGGCAAAGTTCCTCGCCCTGCGCGATAGCGATAGACCAGTCGTCAGCCGCGGTTACCGGATCGGTCTCGCAGATGTCCGTCGACTGCGATACCTGGTAGACCTGCTCGCTCGAGAGATAGACGAACCGCGCCCGGCCGATGGATGCCACCGCGCTGAGCACGTTCACCAGGCCGGCGGTATATTCGACGGCGTCCTTTTTCCGCGCGCCATAGGTAAAATTAGTGTCATAGGCCCCCATGAACAGCACGACGTCCGGGTTCACGCTCTCGCAAATCTCCTTGACCGACACGCTGTCATAAGTAAAGCTATATTTTTCGAAAACGGAGGGATACCGCACCTGCGTATCCTTGCTGCCAGTCAGTATATAGATCCTGTGGCCCTCTTTTTTAATCTTCCCGACCAGGGTATCCATGAAACTGCCGGGCCCGCCAATCAATAATATCTCCATTGCCAGCCGCCCCTTCGCTACAGATCTGCTTTCCTGGCGATGCGTATCCCGTGCGCGGCAAGCATCGCGCAAAATTCGTCCGTGTCCCTAAGCGCCTCTTCCTCCCCGCAGCCGTACTCCGCCGCCAAGTCCCTGGCCAGTTCTGCGGGCAATCGCCCCTCTCCCAGCCCGATGACGAGCTTCGCGCCAGTCTCGTTCAGGCGGATCGGGCGGATCCATTCCCGACCGGACTGCTCCATGTCTATCAGCCAATAGACGCCCGCGGCCTCCCTCAGCTGGTAGCCGCCTATCATCCTGTTCATATTTTCCTCCGGGTGCGCATAACCATACATACTAAATTGTAGCAGACCTTATTTCACTTTTCCACCCTTTTTTCAAACTTTTTGCTATGA
>CAYVFF010000027.1:0-35874 GCA_964450965.1 uncultured Eubacterium sp.
CATTCGGCTGTTAACCGAAGGGTTGTTGGTTCGAGCCCAACTCGGGGAGCTTTTTGACAAAGGCCCCATGGTCAAGCGGTTAAGACATCGCCCTTTCACGGCGGTAACACGGGTTCAAGTCCCGTTGGGGTCATAAAATCTAATGCTTCTTGTATAATCTTTTCTTGTTAAGCCAAGAATCGGCTTGACGTGTTTCGCGCATAAGGCGACTTAGCCAAGTGGTAAGGCGTGGGACTGCAACTCCCTGATCACCGGTTCAAATCCGATAGTCGCCTCTAATGATAGAGCAAGAAGAAACCCGGCTGAATTCGCCGGGTTTCTTCTTTTTTACAGTCTCGTTCTTTCTTTACTTTATTGGATTTTAGATTCCTCTAAAACAGAACGTGAATTCCAAACTTTTGGATATGTCTATAAGATGTTCAGGATGAACCTTGGCGCCCCAGCTGTCGTCACCTCCGACGCCCATCTGCTCCTTCGCAACGCGCACGACCGTATAATGTACTTCCGGAAGTTCGAAAACATGAGCCGCGTTCTCCAATTCATGAGGAGTATACGGCAGGGCGCTGAAAGTGAGATTGTCGCCAAAGAATATCATTCCGCGCCCTTTAAAATCTGTCACTTTAGCGTAGCGCACGCCGCATTTCGCGCCGCATTCCTGAGGAACAAGGTATTCAGCCATATTTTCCGATACTTTATTCGAAAATATGCCCAGCCTGCCACCCCTTTGACGGTCGGAGTATGTCTCCTCCCTGCCAAGTCCATACCATTCAATACGGTCATAGTCGGCGGGAAGTTTGAATATCATGCCGAATTCCGGCATATCGCCGAGTTCCGGAATCGGGTCATAGGATAAAGTCGTTTCAATCGTGCCGTCTCCGAACACGAGATATGAGACCTGGCATTCTGCCTCCGGCTTGGTCGGCAGCCCATAGGTATATGTCAGCCTGACGACGCCATCGTTTTCTTCGATAGCGGGAGAGACATCCCATGAACCATCCCGGCTTTTTTGGACTGCATACATGCTTGCAATCTTCCACTGAGCGTAGCGCTGCGGCATCATATTGCCCCTGTCGTTACAGGTAACGGCACGCCAGAAGTTAGGCATCGGAGACTTATCCGGGAGCATTTCCAATCCGGCATAGCGGTATGATACCAGGCCCTCTCCCCTCCTGGAAAAAATAGCCTGGAAGTGTTTGCCACAGACTCCGTAGTAATCATTGCCGTAAATAAGGCGTGATTTTTCGTTGCAGCTATACGGCTTTACTGCCCTTTTATATACATGCTGGCCGAAGGCGACTTCATGGCCGGCTTTTGCCCAGATCGTATCGCCGCGCAGGCAGAAAGATACAGTGATGGCAAATTCTGCCCCGGAGGCATCGCGGCGCATAAAGTCCAGTATGCGCGATGGAATCGGAAAAGTGCGGCTCTCTTGCGGGACGACGTCAATATCCGTCCTGATACGGATTCTTTCGATACCGTCCGCCTGCAGGACGAGATATGCGTTAAATTCCGATGTGCGTATAAATAAGTTTTTATTCGTAACGGTGAAGCTGTCGCCGTCAAATCCCACGGAAATATTTTGGTAGTTGTATTTTACCTCCTGCATCTTAGGCGAGGGCTGCCTGTCTCCATAGACGATGCCGTTTCCGCTGAAATCGCCATTGTCCGGACGGTCGCCCAGATCTCCGCCGTATGCCATGTATGGCCTGCCATAGCGGTCTTTCGCATAAAGCGACTGATCGATATAGTCCCATATGAACCCGCCCTGATATCTCGGCTCCGTATCGGCAAGGTCGGTATATTTGTACATCCCGCCACAGGAATTGCCCATGGCATGCGTATATTCACAGCATATAAACGGCTTGTCAGGGTTTTCGGCAAGGTATTTTTTGATGCGCTCCACGCTCGGATACATCTGGCTCTCCATATCGCTCGTATCGTTATAGCTTCTGTCGTTGAATACGCCCTCATAGTGCACGAGCCTATGCGGATCCAATTTTCTGAAAAGCTGCGACATCTCAAAAATATCTTTTCCGCCGAAAGATTCATTGCCGCAGGACCAGATTAATATCGAGGGGTGGTTTTTATTTTTCTCGTAATTTGACCTGACCCTGTCGAGAAGCATAGGCAGCCACTCCTCTTTATCTTTTGGCACGATGTAGTCCTCATTTGCGGCGCCTTTCCAGTAAGCATCCCAGGTGCCGTGCGTTTCCAGGTTGCACTCGGCTATCATGTACAGCCCGTAGATGTCGCACAGGCGGTATATCGGCGAATCATCAGGATAATGGCATGTGCGGATGGCGTTTATGTTATTCTGCTTCATCGTGGCAATGTCCTCTAAGAGTTCGGCCATATCGGGCACGCGGCCTCTCAGTGAGCTGAATTCGTGGCGGTTTACTCCTTTGAATACTATTCGCCTGCCGTTGAGCAGCATGATGCCGTCCGACATCTCAAATCTGCGAAATCCTACCGGTTCGCATATCACCTCCGTTATCTTCCCGTCATCGTCGCGGGCGGTTATCGTCAGGTCATACAGATTCGGCTTCTCCGCGCTCCATAGTTTTGGCGACGAGAGGAAAAAGTTATATTTTGCAAAATTATCGTCGATATAGATGGTATCCTCAAGTATGACTTCCAGTCTTTCATCTAACATGCTCATTCCGATGGCGCGGACATGGGCGTCCCTTAATGTAAAAGTCAGGAATCCGCTTCCGATGATTTCAGCCTGTATGCCAAGCGTTCCCTCGGAAAAATCATCCGAGAGCGTTGGTACGATGGAGAGGTCGCGGACGTGGAGGGACGGCAGGCAATAGAGGTATACGCTGCGGAAAATGCCGGAAAAACGGTAGAAATCCTGATCTTCGCACCATGAGCCGGAACACCACTTCCAGACGCGGACAGCCAGCTTGTTTTCGCCGTCTCTGAGATATGGCGTCAATTCGAATTCAGAGGCATCGAACGAATCCTCGCTATATCCGACGTATTCCCCATTCAGCCACACGGCAAAGGCGCTTTCCACACCCTGAAATGAGATAATGACGCGCTTGTCCCTCATCCTTTCCGGAACTTGGAAATATTTTACATAGCTTGCGACCGGGTTGAATTCCTCGGGGATTTCCCCCGGCCTTATATATTCCGTGCCCTCCCATGGATACGCCGTATTCGTATAGTGCGGAACGCCGTAGCCCTCCATCTGGATATGCGAGGGAACGCGAATCTCATCCCAGGAATGGCAGTCAACATCGTCTCTCTCAAAATCGGGGATTGCCAGCGACATATTTTTCGCATAGGCAAATTTCCAGATGCCGTCCAGGCTCTCGCGCAGGCTGGTCCTTCCGGTGTCCGCCTCCTCGGGCGAGGCGTAGGCTATATGGTCGGAATGTGCATCCAGGCGGTTTTGCTGGAAGATCTCGGGGTTTTTTAATATCTTATAGTCAAATCGATCCATTTTATCCTCCCATTACGTCTAAAGGTAATAAAAATGCCTGCCGCCATATGCGGCAGGCGTTTTGAAGTCGAATATATCTAATTATTTGACCGAGCCGGTGATACCCTCCGCGAACTGCTTCTGCAACACGAAGAAGATAATCATAGTCGGAATGGAGCAGAACAGGACGCCCATCATCAGCATGCCATAATCAACGGTATAGCCGGCCGCAAGGTTCGCGATCAGCATCGGCATCGTGAGAGCCTCCGGCTTGTTCAGGATAACCTTCGGCCAGAGATATGAGTTCCACGCATTCATAAACGTAATGACCGCCGCCGCGGCGTAGGTGGACTTCTGAACCGGAATATACATCCTAAAGAAAATGCCTATCTCTGAGAGTCCATCGATACGGGCAGCCTCCATGATGTCTACCGGGAAATTCCTCGAATTCTGCCGGAACATCATGATGAGGAACGGCGTCGAGATGGCCGGCAGAATGAAGCCCCACACCGTGTTAGTCAGATGCATGGAGGACATCATCTTGAACAGCGGTATCATGGTCGCTACCTGCGGGACCATCATGGCCAGCAGCAGGAAGGAAAACAGCTTGTCTTTATATTTATCATGGTAGAGCTCGAAGCCGTATCCTGCTAGCGAGCAGATCAGCAAGGCAATCACGGTCTGCACGGTTGAATTGACGAACGAATTTTTCATGGCAAGGCCAAGGTTTTGCGCCGCGAGAAGGTTTTTAAAGTTCTCTGCCGCATAAGAGCCGGGGAGTATCCTGCCGGTCGCGACGTCGATTGACTTATTCGTAGCCGCCGAAATCATCCATAAAAACGGAAAAACCGATATGAATGAGAAGATGGCGAGGAATATATACGAGGGGATAAGCTTCCTCTGGATATGGGAAGGCTTCTTAATCGCCTTATTAGTCACGTTTATCACCTACTTTCATGTTGATCAATGCCAGGATAGCCACCAGTATAAATACAAGGAACGACATCGCCGAAGCGTAGCCGAAGTTGCCGACGCCCTGTCCGAACGAATTGTTGTAGATGTAATGCGACATGGTAATCGTCGTATTCGCGGGGCCGCCGTTAGTCAGGTTGACCGACTCATCGAAGAGCTGCAGCGTTCCGTTGATGGACATGATGACGGTCATGACTATGGTAGGCTTGAGCAGGGGGACCGTAATTCTCCAGAAAGTCTGCCAGCCGGATGCTCCGTCTATCTTTGCCGCCTCGTATACCGAATATTCGATGTTCTGCAGGCCGGCCAGGAAGAATACCATGTTGTAGCCGGTCCATCTCCAGATAAGCGCGATGATGATGACCAGCCTCGCGCTCCAGGTAGTTCCCAGAAAGTTGAAGTTCTCCTGCAATATGCCGAGCTTTACCAGGATGGTGTTCAGCAATCCCTGCGTAGCAAATAGGGATTTGAAGATCAAGGCATAAGACACGAGCGACGTCGCGCAGGGCAGGAACACGCAGGTTCGGAAAAATCCCCTGAACTTCAAATTCTTATTGTTGAGCAGCTGCGCCAAAAGGATAGCGAGTACCAGCATAATCGGAACTTCTACAATAAGATACAGGAAAGTGTTCACAATGGATGTCTTGAATATGTTGTCCTGGAACATCCTTGCATAGTTGTAGGTGATAGGCTTCGCCCATGTCATGGCGGTTCCCTGGCCGGTTTTCAGCGACGTGATGACAGCCTGGATAATCGGATAAAAGCTCATGACCAGGAGCAAAATCGTAGCCGGGGCAAGATAGATCCAGCCGGCGGCTTTCTGCTTAGACGTGACGGACAGCCCTTTTTTCTTTTTTTCCACCAATAAAACCCCCTTTACACGGTTTCTTGAAAAACGGGGAGTCGGCAAGCCGATTCCCCGTTTCTAATGCATAGGCCCGCGAAAGAAAAATTGCTGCTCTGCTGCGCGCGGGCCGTACTGCGGGCAGGATAAAATCTCATCTGCCCGGCTGCTCAATCCGGATGCGGAAAGATTACAGGCCCATCGTAAATTTAAGGTTATCTTCGGCAGCCTTTATCTCTCCGTCGATGTCGGTCGATCCGTTCTTGATATTGACCAGCGCGTTAGCGAGCTGCCTGCGGGCGTCATAATGGTAATCGCTCTGCTCCACAATCTGGACATGCGATCCCATTTCGACGATCTTCGCGTAAATCGGCTGGTCGTTGAAGTATGCGTCCGGCTCGTTGTAGACGTCGGACTGCCCCGCGGAGATGCAGGTGGTGATGACGCCGCCATTCTTCAGAGCACCGTCATATGTGACCGTGCTGCCGCCGAAAGTATACGCGAGGAACTTTTTCGCCAGATCCACGTTATCGCAGTTGCTCGTCACATAGAGGGATGAACCGCCGTTAGAAGCATACCCCTCGCCGCCCTCGAGCGTCGGGCAGGACGTAATCTCCCACTTGCCGGAGTTCGCCTCTACCTTTTTAATGGTAGGGATAATCCAGTTGCCGTTCATAACGCCGGCTACCATGTCGCCCTGGATGGTCTGGTCGGTGTAGTCTGACCAGTCATTGGCGAGATACAGCACATTCTTGTCGATCATGTCCTTGCAGAGGACCATGATCTGTTTGAGCTTTTCATTGCCTACGAAGTTCGGAACGCCGTCCTTGAACAGCGATTCGCCCTCGCACTGGAGCATCATATAGAATAAGTCGTTTCCATCTCCGTCCATGGAAAGGAGATATTTGCCTGTGGCATTGTAGACATCCTCTCCGACCTTGATGAAGTCGTCCCAGGAGATGCCGGTCATCTCGTCAATCGAATGGCCAGCCTGCTCCAGAAGGTCGGTCCTGTAAGCGAAGATAACGGTACCGTTATCAACGGGGAAGCCATAGTGAACCCCGTCTACCATCGAGTAGGAGAGCTTTTCGGCGCTGAAATCGTCCCAGTTCACTTCGGCGTCATTTACGTCGACGAAAGCATCGGGATAATTCCTCTGATATTGCTGGAACCAGTGATCCTGGAACAGGACGATATCGGGCAGCGCGCTGAAATCGTGCGCCTGGCCGCCGGTCGTTATGGCGTTCTCGATGTCGGATGACTGGGACTGCTCCTCTATCACGAGTTCGAAGTCAGGATCGACGTTGGCCTTGTAATCATCCGCCGCGGCCTGGAGCGCGGGGATGTTAAATCCGGCATCCCATGCCCACGCGGTGAGGCTGTGGCCGCCTTCTGACGCATCTCCGGAATCTCCCGAGCTATCCCCGCCGGATTCCTCGGCGGTATCCCCGGTATCTGTGTTCTGGTCTCCGGTATCTCCGGCGGTTTCGCTGCCGCTGTCACTGGCGGCGCTATCTCCGTTGTCCCCTCCTCCGCCGCATCCGGCCAGCGTCACGGCCATCGTTGCGGCGAGAAACAGTGATAAAACTTTCTTTTTCATCGTAATCCTCCCTTTCTGATAAGTTTTACCTTGCTTTTGGCACGCATCTTTTGTACAATCTGCACAAAAAAAGAACGCGTAATCGAAAAGACGTGTATATTGTAGCAAAAATTTTAGATGATTGCAATCATTATGGAGCAAAAATTTCAATGATGATTGCGAATGCCGCATCACGAAACTAAACATTGACATAGAAAGTTTCCAGGCTTTATACTGGTAGAAACGGTTGGAGGGCCGTGAATATCAATAATCATTAGAATAATCAGAAAGGAAAAGATGATGGACAAGCTGATACTGAACGTGATCCACCGGCCCGAGATGGTGCCGGAATATTCTGCGACGGTGACCGGGCAGGGAAAGGAGGAGGACATAGGCGATAAGGCGCTCCTCACGGAATCTCTGGATATCTTCAAGACGCAGCAGCGGCTAGCGCACGAAAACGGGCTCAAATGCACGATTCAGATGACTTATGCCTCCCTCTTCAACGAGGAGGCGGTCGAGCTGGCAAAGCATGACCATGAGCAATATGGCGATGAAATCGGCCTCTCGCTGCTGGGGCTTCCCTGCGAGCAATTCCGGGAAAAATACAAGACCAAAGATTTCTGCATATGGATGTTTTCTATGGAGGACAAGAAGGCGATTGTCGTTGACGTTTTCGAGAAATTCCATGATATCTTCGGATTTTATCCCGAGTCGACCAGTTCATATTATCTGGACGCGGATCTAGTCAATTACATCAAGGAGACGTATCCTTCTGTAAAATGCGCGGTCGCGACCTGCTGGGAGGAGGGCCCCAAGGCTTATCATACGTGCAACAACTCCTGGTATACCCTATTCGACGGCGGCCCCTGGGCTCCGTGGATTCCGTCCAGGCAGAATACGCATGCCCCGGCGGCAAACGCGGATGAGGATTCTGGCATAGTCGCGATTCCGCATCTGTCAAGGGATCTGATCGCCTGCTATGACGGCAACGGATCGAACTTCGGTACGCATCCGCAGAACGTATTGCGCGGCATGATCTATGACACGAAGACGTGGGAGTTTCCTTATTTTTACAACCTGGTCGACCAATACAGGGATCTGGCCCGCTACAACAACGGCTATGCCTACAACATGATGTTTGTCGGTCCCGGCTGGATGAACAAGATGGGCCGCTGGGAGCAGCCGTATGAGCTTTTGTACAAGTCATACAGCGATGGCTGCAAATATTATGGCGATTTGAAAAAAGAGGGAAAGCTCGTCGATATGACGATGTCCGAGTTTGCCGATTATTACCGCGAGAAAAAGGGAGTAAATGCCGGCAACTACAACGAGCCTGAGTGCGCTCCATGGCGCGACATACTATACGGATCTGACAAACAGCTGTTCTGGTATTGCGATCCCTATATGCGCGTCTGCGTTAATATGGATCAGGGCGGCGCGATCGTGGACCTGCGCCCTTATGCCGCGAAGCTATACTGGCCGGTCGGCATCGGCACGAAGCACGTGCAGGACGCGTCGTATCCTTTCCTCATTCAAGAAAAATATCGCGCGGGCTATTTCACCCACTACGCCGGCGCCGGCACCGTCCGCTCGGCGAAGCTCTCATGCGATGGCGAGGAGGTCGACCTGTGCCTGTGTCCGACGCACTCGCATTTTTCTGAAGAAACCATAGAAGGGGTCAAGACGCGCATCCTGACGCTCGACCCGGTGACGGTCGAATTCAGGCACGCTTCGGTCGAGATCGTCACTAAGGAATATTTTGCGGAGGGTTCATCGGAGATAAAAATCGAGCGTAACATCAAGAGCGTCAGCAACCCGGACGCGGAGATCTACCTTGACGAATATATGACGGCATGCTATGGAACCACGGAATATCCGGAGGACATGACCGGCATCACCTTGGCCTTGGACGGAGCGGAGAAAAAGACGATAAGCTACGAATATAAATGCCGCAGCGAGCAGCTGGACGACGCATCGGAGGCCTCCGCGACCATACCGGCTATCGAGACAAGGGTCGCGCTGCGTTCGGCGGGCGGGGCCGCGGGCTATATCGAGGAGGGCTACGCTTTCTCGCCGATGTTTAAGCTCGGATTCAAGAAAAAAATATCAAATGGGGAGGTATTTGCGACATGGCTCAGCTTGGCAAAGGCAAATTAAATTACAGATGCCCGTCGTGCTTCATGCGCGATTTGGATATCGATATGTTCTATAACAAGGACACGGGGATCTATTCCTGCATCCGCTGCCAGTTTCGCGGCACGGAGGAGGAGGTTCTCGCGTGGAACGAGAAAGTGAGGGAGCGTTACAAGGATATGCACAAGCGCTTCACGAAATTTGATTTTGATTGACGGCATGCGGCAATTTTCGTAAAACGCCTGTTTATCGAACCGCCCCATCAGGCAAAATGCCGGATGGGGCGCTTCGGTTTATGACGCGGCACGCTATAAAGCGACGTCCTACGGCTTTATTCCGCGACCAGCTTCGCGTATTTTTTCTTTCCGCGCCTTATCACTTTGCCATCCCCGGAAAAATCCTCCAGCGTGAACGACGCGGCGATGTCGGTTATTTTCTCGCCGTCTACGGTCACGCCGCCCTGGGTGACGGCGCGGCGGGCGTCAGAACGGCTGTCGCATAGCCCGGCCTTTACGAGCGCTGCCATTATGTCCATGGGTCGCGTGGCGAAATCGTCCTCCGTGACGGTAACGGTCGGCATATTCTCCGTACTGCCCGCGCCGGAAAACAACGCCCTCGCGCCGTCACGCGCTTTCTTTGCCTCGTCCTCGCCGTGGACTAGTTTTGTCAGCTCGAACGCGAGGATTTCCTTCGCCTGGTTGAGCTGCGCGCCTTCCCAATGGTCCATCTCGTCGATTTGTTCCAGCGGCAGGAAAGTCAGCATGCGGATGCATTTTAATACGTCCGCGTCCGCCACGTTTCTCCAGTATTGATAAAAATCATAAGGGGAAGTCTTGTCCGGGTCGAGCCATACCGCGCCGGACTGCGTCTTTCCCATTTTTTTGCCCTCGGAATTCAGTAGCAGCGTGATGGTCATAGCATAGGCGTCCTCTCCCAGCTTGCGGCGTATAAGTTCCGTGCCGCCAAGCATGTTCGCCCATTGGTCGTCTCCCCCGAATTGCATATTGCAGCCGTAATTCTTGTACAGTTCCAGGAAGTCGTAGCTTTGCATGATCATATAATTGAATTCCAGGAAGGTCAGGCCGCGCTCCATGCGCTGTTTGTAGCATTCGTGCGAGAGCATGCGGTTGACGCTGAAATGGACGCCGATCTCGCGCAGCACTTCGATATAGTTCAAGTCCAACAGCCAGTCGGCATTGTTGACCAGCAGCGCCTTTCCGTCGGAAAAGTCGATAAAGCGGCTCATCTGCTTTTTGAAGCGCTCCGCGTTGTGTTCGATTGCCTCTGGCGTCATCATCTGGCGCATGTCGCTGCGTCCGGACGGGTCGCCGACCATGGCGGTGCCGCCTCCAATGAGCGCGATAGGCTTGTTCCCGGCCATCTGCAGGCGTTTCATAAGGCACAGGGCCATGAAATGCCCTACATGGAGGCTGTCGGCGGTGGGATCGAAGCCGATGTAGAACGTGGCCTTTCCGTTATCTACCAGTTCCCTGATTTCTGTTTCATCGGTCACTTGCGCTATAAGCCCGCGAGCTATCAGTTCGTCATATATCTTCATCTCGTCGTACTCCTTGACATTTTTAGCTTGCACCCGGTTATCGGCAGCGGATCACGCCTGTTTTCGGGCGTGTCACGCCCCATTCATGAATGCGGAGTCCCTCAGCAGCGAAAACAGGAGATGATCTTCGTACACTCCGCGGATCATCGCGAATTTGCGAAGCCTGCCCTCCAGCGTGAAGTCCAGTGATTCCAGCAGGTTTATCGACGGCTCGTTGCAAGGCATGCAATATGCCTCGATGCGGTGCATGTCCAGCTCCGCGAAAGCAATCTGTATAATCCTCGCGATCCCCTCCCTGGCAAGGCCGCGTCCCTGCCAGGCGCTGGAGAGCTTGTAGCCGATCTCGCATTTATTGTGTGCGCCGCGCTGGATATTGCGCAGGCTCACGGTTCCTATGATGCGGGCGGGATCCTCTTTCGGAAACAGCCAATATCGGAGCATCACGCCATTCAGTATCTGGTTGTATTCATAGTCCATTAGATACTTGTGGTAATGTTCCGTATAAAAGTTCTGCGGGCGCGCCGCCTCATATTGTTCGAAGAGTTCCCTGTCGTCAAGATAAAATCGCAGGGATTTGTCCGCGTAGGTTCCGTTAAGGATGCGGATCTGCAGCCGCCGCGTCTCATAAGTAAAATTCATGTCGATGGCTTCCTGGATGTGTGATAAATTGATTCTAGCACACCAGGCGGCGGTTGAAAAGCACTATTTAAGCGTTAAACGCGGTCGATGCCCGGAAGGTTTTTTACGTCAGGACAGCCTCCCGCTCTCCACGGAATAGACGGTATCGGCGATGCGCATCGTGGAGGCGCGGTGGGACACCAGCACCACGGTCTTATTCTCCCGCTCCTCGTTAAGGGATTTTAAGATTACCGCCTCATTCAGGCTGTCCAGGTTGCTGGTCGGCTCGTCTAGGAGCATCATCGGAGCGTTATGCAAGAAAGCGCGGGCAAGGCCGATGCGTTGGCGCTCCCCTCCGGAAAGAGTGTCGCCCAGCTCGCCCACCGGGGTATCATATCCCTTCGGCAGCGTCATGATAAAGTCATGAACGGATGCTTTTTTGCAGGCGGCGACGATCTCCTCATCCGTAGCGTCCAGCTTCGCTATGCGCAGGTTGTTTTTGATACTGTCGTGGAAAAGGTGCGTATCCTGCGTCACATAGCTTTCCATCTCGCGCAGATTGGAAGTATTTATCTCGCGAACCGGCCTGCCCGAAACGCTGACCGTGCCCTTATCGGTATCCCAGAAACGCATCAGAAGCCTTAGCAGCGTGGATTTGCCGCTGCCGCTGCGGCCGGTGATACCGACGACGGCGCCCTCCGGGATATGGACAGTAACGTCATGGAGTACGGCTTCGCCGCCATATGAGAATGTCACGTTATCCGCGGCGGCGCCGGCAAACTTGATTTCCGGCTTGCCGGAGACCTCCGAAACGGCCGGCGCGTCGTCTAGGATATCCAGGACCCTGTTACCCGCGGCGAAAGTGTTCTGCAGGGTGCTGCCAAGCGAAGCCAGCGCGACGGCCGGGCCGAAGGAGGAGAACAGCGCGATTGTCGGAATCAGCACCCCGGCAAAATCCACCTGGCCGCCCAAGTAGAGCCGGACGGAGGCAAATAACATGGCGAGATCGAAGAGCAGTATGACCGTGTTACTTGCCGCAGAGTCCAGGCCGGAGGCCTTTTTCATTCTCCACTCGTCTTTCGACAGCTCGTCCGAGCGGCTGCTGATCTCTGAAAGGCGTTTCTGCCCCTGGGAGTATTGCAGCGTCTCGGACAGGCCGCGCAATGATTCCAGAACGAAGCCTGACAGCGCTCCGGCTCCGGCTCGGAACCTCTCCCCGGCGTCGCCGCTGCATTTAGAAACGATGAGGGGGACGACGAGCCCTACGACCGCATAGGCGCACAATGCCAGCACTCCCAGGCTCCAATGGTATGAGCCGATGAAAAGGCACATTATCACTGTAAAAATTGACGCTATGGCGATGGGCGAGATGGTGTGGGCGTAAAAGACTTCCAGCAGCTCGATATCCGATGTGATGACCGAGATCAGATCGCCGCGGTCGCGCCCTTCCAGTTTCGCGGGGCAGAGCTTTCGCAGCGCCTGGAATACCTTGTCGCGTATGATTGCCAGCAGCTTGAATGCTATGAAATGGTTGCATCCCTGTTCGGCATATCGCAGTATTGCCCGCAGGACGGCCATCACGCAGACTCCGGCAAAGATCCAGCCAAGCGACAGCGGCGTATCAAAGTCTAAAAGGTCCAGCACGGCATATCCGCCGAAAATAGTGATGAACGAGGCGCAAAGATTTCCGGCAAGCCCCATGAGAATCGCTAGCGCCATGAATCCTATCAGTGGCTTCACCAGCACGATCAGCCGCGTCATTACCACAAACCCGCTCCGTTTTTTCATTTTCCCGCACCTTCTTTCTTATAGTTTTCAAGAGCCTGCTGGGCGTTCCACAATCCGGCGTAGCTGCCATCTTTTAAAAGAAGCTCTTCATGCGTTCCGCTCTCTGCCACGCGGCCATTGTCCATCACATATATATTGTCCGCAGTCGCGATGTTTGCCAGCCTGTGGGAGATAAGGATTATCGTCTTCGATCTCGCAAGGTCGCGTATTCCCTCCATAATGTCATTCTCGCTCTCCAGGTCTATATTGCTGGTGGCCTCGTCGAATATATACACGGGGCTGTCATGCAGCAGCGCCCGGGCGAGGGCTAGACGCTGCCGCTGTCCGCCGGACATGTTGCCGCCCTGTTCGTCCAGGACTGTATCAAGCCCTTTTTCTCCACGCAGGAAATCCGCCAGTTTCGCACGTTCCAGTACTGCCCAGAGCTGCGCGTCGTCGGCATCCGGGCGGGCCATAAGCAGATTGTCCCGCACGGTGCCTTTAAATAGGTAAGACTGGCTGCCGACATAGGTGATGTTCTGCATCAGGCCCGCCTCGGAGATTTCAGACAGCTCCGTGCCGCCGATGGTTACAGAACCGGAGTATCCCTTGTTTCGACCCATCAGAATATTCGCCAGGGTGGATTTTCCACAGCCGGATTCCCCCGCGATGGCTGTAAAGCCGCCCTTGGGAAAAGAAAGGTCCGCGCCGCGGAGTACCTCGCGCTCTCCGTCGTAGGAGAAGCGAAGATCCCGGCAGGTTATGGTGCAGTCGTCTGGAAAAACGCCATTTTTTTGTTCCGGCTCCGGCAGATCCAGCAGGGCGAATATCTTGTCGCTGGCGGCCATGCCGTTCATCGCGACATGGAAAAAGGAACCCAGCTGGCGCATAGGAAGGAAGAAGTCTGCCGCCAGCAGGATGATAAGCAGCGCGCCGGATATAGTGACATGGCCCTTCGAATATTGCGTCGCCGCCATTATAACGCCGGCAGCCGCGCCCCCATAGGCTACCAGGTCCATCAAGGTGATGGAGTTTAGCTGCATGGTGAGCACTTTCATGGTAATCTTGCGGAAATTTTCCGCTTCACGGTTCATCTCGTTGTTTTTATAGGCATCGGACTGATAGATTTTCAAAGTCGTCAGACCTTGCAGGTTCTCAAGAAACGTGTCGCCAAGAGCGGTATACTGCCCCCAGTATTTTCCGAGAAGTTTTTTCGCCCAGGTCTGCACCGCCGCGATCGATATGGGGATCAGCGGAACGCAGATCAAAAGGACGGCTGCCGATGGTACGTTGACGAAGCACAGATATATAAAGAGCGTCAGCGGGGCCAGCATAGCATAGAAAAATTGCGGCAGATATGAGCCGAAATATGTCTCCAGCTGGTCTACGCCCTCTACCGACACCTGTACCACTTCGCTTGTCTTTACCTGTTCGTCATATGACGAACCCAGCCGCAATAACTTGCCATAAATCTTTTCCCGGAGCGTGCGCTTTACCTCTTTGGAGGAGAGGTAGCTCATCCGGGAGACGCCGGTGGTGCATAGAAAGCGTATCAAGATTGACACTGCCGCTACTATAATCGTCCCTAATAATAAGGACTGCCCCGCAGTTTTCCTGTAAAGCCCTTCAAACAGCCATGCAAGGGCCGACATCAGCGCGATATTGGCAACCAGCGATATCCATTGCAGCGCCACGTTAAGCGCGATGTACTTTTTGCTCCCGGGCACTATCCCGATGAGCCGTTTGTCAATCATCATTTCGTATATTCCCCCTTAGCTAATAGAAAAATGAGTTAGCTTTATCTAACAACCGATATTATAGACTCAGGGTATTATGCTGTCAATAGTAACTGATGTATGATATAATTAATGATGTTCCTGCTTCGCAGGCATTTCAGATAAAGGCCCTGTCTCTTCCGAGCAAGCTCGGATAGCCAGTTCATTTATCTGAACTGGCTGTGAATAGTAACATTTTGCCAACTACGTTGAAAGGAACCGGTCTCTATAATAATGAAGAAAATCCCCCCTGAGGAAAAATATATGCGCGCAGCATTGCGCGAGGCGCAAAAGGCTTACGCCCTGGGCGAGGTCCCTATCGGCTGCGTGCTGGTAGCGGACGGCAAGATTGTCGCGAGGGCCTATAACCGGCGAAAGACCGACCACAACACCATAGCGCACGCGGAGACTATCGCTATCGCCAAGGCCGGCAAAAAGACCGGCGACTGGAGGCTGGAGCAGTGTACCATGTACGTGACGCTGGAGCCGTGCCAGATGTGCGCGGGCGCGATAGTCCAGGCTCGTATTCCGAAGCTGTACATAGGCACTATGAACCCCAAGGCGGGATGTGCCGGATCGCTGTTGAATATATTGCAATACCCCGGGTTCAACCACCAGGTAGATATAGAAACCGGCATATTGCAAGATGAATGCGCGGCAATTCTCAGCGGTTTCTTCAAGGAAATGCGCGAGAAAAAGAAGCTTGGTCTTATAGATTAAATGTAGATTTTACTCAAATCCGCGGTGAGCGCCGGGGATGGCGGCTTATAAATTTGTAATCTGAAATGGATATTTCTGCTGGCACAATCGTGTTATAGGCAAAGGGGGAACGCGGCGGCGCGCGCCTAATCTGACGGCGCGTATTTTTTGCAATCCTGCCGGACGCCGCAAGACTTGCCATGAATAATCGCGAACTTTATGAAAAATACTATTCATCCATTTACCGCCTGGCCCTGCTGCTGCTCAAAAACGACGCGGACGCGGAGGACGCGGCGCAGTCGGTCTTTCTAAAGCTCATGGAAAAAAAACCGCAGTTTGCCGACAGGGAGCATGCCAAGGCCTGGCTGATCACCGTCACGCGCAATCACTGCCGCGATATGCAGCGCAGCTTCTGGCGCAGGAAGAGGGCCGACGTCGATCTGGATTCGGAGGAGTACCGCCTGCCGGAGCAGTATGTATCTCCTCTGGACAAGCGCAGCGACCTATTATTCGAGATATTCCGCACATTACCGAAAAAACAGCGCGAGGCTGTGTATCTCTATTATTTTGAGGATTATTCAGTCAAAGAGATAGCGAAGCTGCTGGATCGCAAGGAAAGCACGGTTCAGTCGCAGTTATTTGCCGCTCGTAAGCGAATGAAGAGCCAATTATCTGCGTCAAAGGGTGTTGTTCTAGCTCTCTGTCTGGTACTCATATTAGGCTTCGGCGCATTGAGCATCGATGCAGCGACGGGAGGCCGCGCGGTCGCGAGAATAGAGGAGGCCGTCACACGGCTCGTCCCCTCGCAGCAGAAAAAACTCGCCGATGAAACAATGCGGCAGGACTCCCTGTCTATGATATATGCGCCGGATCTGGTGGCGATAAATGAAAGTTATGCAGCTATAGCTAACGAGCGCGGCCTGCTCATATATGACCGGAAGGGCGGCGCGATAGCCGCGGCGCTGGATCTGCAGGCCATGGGTTGCAATTATCTTAATGCCAACAGCATCGATACGCGCATTTTTTTGTCTGACGGGAAGCTCTATTTATTTAATGAAGACAGGGAGGGTTCGGAATCGCCGGAGTTTGCATATATCTATGACCTGGACGGGCTTCACCCGGGATCGGGCGGAGAGGACGCCGGGCTGTTAGTGAGGACGGAGGATTCCTCTGAGATAGATGAGATATGCGGCCTCTGGGATTCTGCGGAAGGCTCGTATTTAGATACCTTTGATAGATTCTATGACCGGGATTTTTTGAATGAGGACGGAATACGCTATAGTGAATATTCCATAGGCTGGTCGGATGAAGGCGGGGGGCTGTTCGTTAGCTGCCTTGTCATGGATAGCGACGATGGATATTATATCTATACCGAGGGTACGGACGGCTCGATAGACAGCGAGCATCTCGACATGGCTCTGCCGGAAGATCTGCAGTATGTGGAAGAGACGGTGAATGACGGCAGTGCTGGTTCTGCCGGAGATGACGGCACTGTTGGCGCGAATTCGGGCAATAATGTCGCCGGGGATGCCGATGGATCCGGCCAGGAACTGCTGCCGCCGTTCGTATACAGCGGCGACGACGACGTCATGGCGACTGTCTGTGCCTATTATGAGACGGCGGGGAGAAGGGGACAATACTATACCGACCCGGATGATCCGGGATACGTCTTCATCCCCGCGCCGATAATATTGGGAACGGCGGAGGATGGCGACGACCTGCTTGTTTTCGTCAATTTATGGGATTTTGTGTATTATCGGAATGGAAATACCCTCGACTTGTCAGCGGCGGCGAGAATCCCGCCAGGCTGCGGCTGCGTCCCAAGGAGGGAGCGCCTGGCGGTTACGAGGTAGTGGAGGATCTGCGTACCGGAGAAGGCGAGCACTATTCCGAAGGCATAAAGGAATTTTGCGAGGGATATCCCGGCATGGAGGAACGTTATTTTGACGAGTTGTATGATTGGGAGGAAATCCGCACTGAGCTGGTCCGCATGTATGTTCAGGACAACTCTCTGGACATCGAGTATTATAAGGATTACGGCTGGGATCCGGTTCCGATAGAATAGGGCCGCACTCCGCGCGCTTTCATTCATGGTATGCCCAGCTTGCGGGGCATGGGGGTTTACTGTGAATTGCCGTTATCCGCCGTGCGCGCAATAGCATCCGTTAGCTTCGCGAATTGCTCCAGCGTAAGTGATTCCCCGCGGACATTGCAAGGCAGGCCTGCGGCGGCTATGGCCGCCCGGGCCTGTTCTTTCGTGCAGGCAATGCCCGCCGCGTTACCCAGCGCATTCGCCAGAGTCTTGCGGCGCTGGTTGAAAGCGGCGCGAATTACGGCGAACATGAGGCTCTCGTCCGAGACGGATACCGGCGGATACGCGTATTTTTCAAGGCGGATTACCGCGCTGCCGACTTTAGGTCGGGGCAGGAAGCAGTTTGGCGGGACGTTCGCTACGATCTCAGGGGCCGCGTAATATTGCACTGCCAGCGACAGCGCGCCGTAGTCCTTGCTGCCGGGGATGCTGATCATGCGGTCGGCCACTTCCCTTTGCACCATGACAGTCATTGATTCAATGGGTATATGGGTCTCGAACAGGCTCATGATGATTGGCGTCGTGATATAATATGGCAGATTGGCGACGACCTTGATCGGCCGTCCGTCATTTTTCTCATCTACGATACTTTTTATATCTACTTTTAATATATCTGCATTAACTATCTCAATGTTGCCGTAATTTGATAAAACATCCTTTAATACAGGTATCATTTGTCCGTCAATCTCGATCGCGGTCACAAATCGGGCTGCATCGCAAAGATATCTGGTCATCGTGCCTATGCCGGGCCCGATTTCAAGGACGAAGTCGTCACGCGTCACTTTTGAAGCCTTGATGATGCGTTCAATGACGTGAGAATCCACCAGAAAATTCTGGCCGAATTTTTTTTGCAAACGAAGATTATATTTCTGCAATAAAGCTATTGTTTGTGCGGGTTCTGAGGGATATTGCATCGACTTTTGTACTCCAGAGAGCGGATTTTCGCGATTATCGCGATTTATGCATTAAACAGCCGCTCGGCATTATTCCAAGTGGCATTTTCTACTTCTTCACGCGTGATATTCTTGAGCTCCGCAATCCTATCTGCTATGTAGCAGAGATTCCTCGAATCGTTGCGCGTCCCCCTTTTCGGCTCTGGCGCGAGATAGGGGCTGTCGGTCTCCAACAGGAGCCTCTCCAGGGGAATCTCCTCCACGGTCTGAACGAGTTTTTTCGCGTTTTTGAACGTCACGATGCCGCCCACCCCGATATGGTAGCCCATCTTCACATATTCCCGCGCCATCTCCGGAGAGTAAGAATAACAGTGTATCACTCCGGGAATGTGCAGCGGCATTACTTCCTTCATGATCTCCATCGTGTCCTCCGCCGCGTCCCTTGAGTGGATGATGACCGGCAGATTAAGTTCATGGGCGAGCCTTAGCTGCCTGCGGAACCAGTATCGCTGATTCTCCCGCCGCGCGGGATCTTTGTCCCAGTTATAATCCAGGCCGATCTCTCCAATGGCGACGACCTTGTTTCCGGGATTTGCCAGGGAGCGGATTCTTTCTATTATAATGTCGTCCATGGAACGGCCGGCATCGCCCTGACCTTCTTCCCCGCCGTCAGGGCAGAGCTCGCCTGGATGCACGCCGAGAGCCGCGTAGATATAATCATAATCTTTCGATAGGGTCACGCAGCTGTCTATGGAAGGTATAGAGGCGGCAACGTTTATGACCCGCCCTATGCCCAGAGAAGGGAGCTGTGATAGCAGCTCCCTCCTGTCTCCGTCAAAACGCCCGTCGTCATAGTGGGCATGTGTCTCGTATATCATCAGCCGTCCACCTCCGGGTCTTGTCCCAGCCGCCTTTGCTCCTCCTCGTATTCGGCCTTCTGTTTTTCCTGGATGGTCTTTACCTTGGACATCACGTCGTCAACGTCGAGCCGCGCGAACAATATCTCAGGGGCGGGAGTCACCTTGCTGCCGTCCGGATACAGTCCGAACCTGTCCAAATCATCGTAGTCGCGGATCGGCGTGTTCAGCTGTGCGGCGATTTTTTCCGCCGTCTGGGGCAGAAATGGCAGCAGCAGGCTAGCGCCGATCGTGATGGATTCGGTCAGGTTGTAGAGCACCTCCGAGAGGCGTCCGCGCTTTGCTTCGTCTTTTGCCAGGCTCCATGGCGTCGTCTCGTCGATATATTTGTTGCACCGCCGGAACAGTCCGAATACTTCGGTAATGGCGTCAGCGACCCTCAGCTGCTCCATCTTCTCCTCGACCTTTGCGCGCGTGCCGCACACGACGGCCTTCAGGTCGTCGTCGACAGGTTCCGCGTCTCCGGTAGATCTGACAACGCCGTCAAAATATTTGTTTGACATGGATATTGTGCGCTGTACCAGGTTGCCGAGTATGTTCGCCAGGTCGGAATTAAACCGCTCTACGACCAGTTCCCAGGTGATCACGCCGTCGTTCTCAAAAGGCATCTCGTGCAGGACGAAGTACCTGGTCGCGTCCACGCCGAACAGCGAGACCACGTCGTCCGCGTAGATTACGTTGCCCTTGGACTTGCTCATCTTCTCGCCGCCCTGCAGGAGCCAGGGATGCCCGAACACCTGCTTCGGCAGCGGCAGATCCAGCGCCATCAGGAAAATCGGCCAATATATCGTATGGAAGCGTATGATGTCTTTGCCTATGAGATGCAGGTCCGCCGGCCAGAGCCGATCGAACTGCTCCGTTGACGCGCCGTCCGCGTCATAGCCTATGCCGGTGATGTAGTTGCTCAACGCGTCCAGCCAGACGTAGACGACGTGCTTATCGTCAAAGTCTACCGGGATGCCCCAGTCGAATGACGTGCGGGAGACGCACAGATCCTGCAGGCCCGGCAGCAGGAAATTGTTCATCATCTCGTTTTTGCGCGAGACTGGCTGGATGAACTCGGGATGCTCCTCGATGTGCCTTATCAGCCTGTCGGCGTATTTGCCCATCTTAAAAAAGTAGGCCTCTTCCTTCGCGGGCTTCACCTCGCGGCCGCAGTCGGGGCATTTTCCGTCCACGAGCTGCGACTCCGTCCAGAAAGACTCGCATGGAGTGCAGTAGAGCCCCTCATAAGAGCCCTTGTAGATGTCCCCTTTGTCATAGAGCTTTTTGAATATCTTCTGGACCTGGCGCTCATGATCCGTATCGGTGGTGCGGATGAACTTGTCATAAGAGGTGTTCATCAGGTCGAAGATCTCCCTTATCTGCCCCGCGACACCGTCGACGTACTCTTTTGGGGATACGCCGGATTCGGCGGCTTTCAGCTCGATCTTCTGGCCGTGCTCGTCCGTGCCCGTCTGGAAAAAGACGTCATAGCCCTGCTGCCTTTTGAACCTCGCTATGCTGTCCGCAAGGACGATTTCGTAAGTGTTGCCAATGTGCGGCTTCCCGGACGCATAGGCAATCGCGGTCGTGATATAATATGTTCCCCTGTGCTCCATCTTACTCCTCGAATGCCTCCGACTCTGCCTGCTGGACGTCTTTGTCCGTATCCTCTGTAAAAGCCTCCTCGGGCGCGTCCTTTACCTGGGCGTCGACCACGATGTCATCCTCGGACAGCTTCATGCCGCAACTCTTGCAATATGCATCGCCTGGCTTGACCTGCGCTCCGCAGCGCGGGCAGGCCGTCGCTCCTTTTTTAGAGCCAAGCTCCTTTTTCATCTCATCGATGGCGGCCAGAGCCTCCCTGACATGCCTTACCTGCTCCTCGCAGTCAGCATCGTCCTTATGCGCCTCGTAATACTTTTTGCCGATCTCGGCGTACATCTTCTGTACCTGATCCTCCTTGGTACGGATGTCGACCGACAGCTTCGCCGTAGAGGACAGCTCCTTTGCCTTGCGCGCGGCGTGATTGCCGGCTTGAGCGAGTTTCTCTCCAAATTTGTCAAAATTAGCCATATTCTTATCTCCTTTGATATAAATGTAAGATGTTACGTTAGATTATACCCATATCGCCACAGTTTTGCAACGATTAGTTGCTATTCGCTGCCGATCCGCGTAAAGGCGTGCGCCGGAGGCGTTAGAATTCACAGCGGTCCATGCCCCATTGCAGTGAATAGCAAACCCTCATTTGCGACGGGGCCCTCATAGTAACTCTTGACAAAAAACGGCTTAACCCTTATCATAGAACGCACAAGGCGTATAATTAACGGACAACTTAGAAAAGGAGAATGAGACTATGGCAAAATTCGTATGTTCGGTGTGCGGTTACGTGTATGAGGGAGATTCGGCTCCCGAGGAGTGTCCTCAGTGCCATGCGCCCGCTTCCAAATTTGTAGAGCAGAAGGGCGAGATGAGCTGGGCGGCCGAGCACGTCGTCGGCGTGGCGCAGGGCGCGCCGCAGGATATCTTAGACGACCTGCGCGCGAATTTCAACGGCGAGTGCACCGAGGTGGGCATGTATCTGGCTATGGCGCGCGTAGCGCATCGCGAAGGTTATCCCGAGATTGGATTGTATTGGGAGAAGGCGGCATATGAGGAGGCGGAGCATGCGGCGAAGTTCGCTGAGCTGTTAGGCGAGGTCGTCACGGATTCAACGAAGAAGAATCTTGAGATGCGCGTGGAGGCCGAGAACGGCGCGACGGCCGGCAAGACTGATCTGGCGAAACGCGCGAAGGCGCTGAACCTGGATGCCATTCATGATACGGTTCACGAGATGGCCCGCGACGAGGCAAGGCACGGAAAGGCATTCCAGGGCCTGCTCGAGCGTTACTTCAAATAAGATTATCCAAAATAACAAGGAGAAAATGGCGGTCTGTGGCCGCCATATTTCTTTTAAACAGGCCCGCGAAGGGGGAATTGCCGCTTGGCGGCACGCGGGCCGCGCGGAGGAGCAGGGGGCCAAAATCTTTCCTGCCCGAATGACTGTTCAATGTAAAGGAGGGGGTACATTCTATGGTAGCTTGGAAGAATCTTGACACTTTGGAGAGTTACGCGGAATTGCAAAAGACTGCCCGCGTAGACCTGGCAAAGGAGATGTCCGGAGAAAATGGCGCGAAACGCGTGCGGGAGTATAGCGTGCCGATGGCTGCGGGACTGTCCTATAATTATGCCGCGAAGCAGGTAGACGGGAAGGTATTGCAGGCATTGGCGCGATTGGCGGACGAGGCGCAGCTGTCCGAGAAATACAAGGCTCTATATGAGGGCGAGGCCGTAAACACCGGCGAGAAGCGCCTGGTGCTCCATCATCTCACGCGGGGGGAACTCGGAGACACGGTATGGTCGGACAACGTGGACAAACGCATTTTCTACATGGATGAGCAGCAAAGGATCGAGGATTTCGCTCAAGAGGTGCATATAGGGTCTATTGTAAACGAGGCGTATGAGAGATTCACGACGGTCGTGCAGATCGGTATCGGCGGCAGCGATCTGGGTCCTCGCGCCATGTATCTGGCATTGGAGAACTGGGCGAAGAAGAACGACAAGCTAAAAATGCAGGCAAAGTTCATCAGCAACGTAGATCCGGACGATGCGGCGGCGGTGCTGGAGTCGACAGACCTGGCGCACGCGCTCTTCATCCTGGTCTCAAAATCCGGCACGACGCTCGAGACGCTGACTAACGAATCTTTTGTAAAAGACGCGTTGAAAAAAGCGGGCCTCGACCCCGCGAAGCATATGATCGCGGTCACGAGCGAGATGTCGCCGCTGGCAAATAGCGAGGATTATCTGATTTCGTTTTATATAGACGACAATATAGGCGGCCGCTACTCGTCGACGTCGGCGGTGGGCGGCACGGTCCTGTCGCTGGCTTTCGGCCCGGACGTATTCGCGCGCTTTCTCGACGGCGCGGCGCAGGAAGACCGCTTCTCTCAGAACCCGGACGCATTGGCCAATCCAGAGATGCTGGACGCCCTGATTGGAGTATACGAGCGTAACGTGCTGGGGTATCCGACCACGGCGGTATTGCCTTACTCACAGGCCTTGAGCCGTTTCCCGGCGCATCTGCAGCAGCTTGATATGGAGTCGAACGGCAAATCGGTAAACCGCTTCGGGGAGCGCCTGGACTATGCGACAGGGCCCGTCCTTTTCGGCGAGCCCGGCACCAATGGGCAGCATTCGTTCTACCAGCTGCTGCACCAGGGAACGGACGTCGTGCCGCTGCAGTTCATCGGATTTAAGAATAGCCAGATGGGTACGGACATCGACATACAGGGCAGCACGAGCCAGAAGAAGCTCTGCGCGAACGTCGCGGCCCAGATTGTCGCGTTCGCCTGCGGGAAGGAAGACGCGGATCCCAATAAGAGCTTCTCGGGAAATCGCCCGTCGAGCATCATAATAGGCGACCAGCTGACGCCGGAGTCGCTAGGGGCGCTGCTTGCACATTTTGAGAACAAGGTGATGTTCCAGGGATTCCTGTGGAACGTGAACAGCTTCGACCAGGAGGGAGTCCAGCTGGGCAAGGTATTGGCGAAGCGCGTTCTGGCGCATGACACCGACGGCGCGTTGCGGGCCTATAGCGATTTACTGGAAATCTAGGAATGATGAGGAAACCGGGAGCAGACATGCAATGCCCGGTTTTTTCATCTTTACGCGGAGATTGACAAATGCCGGAAAAGCCGTTATAATAAGGTTTCCGGGCAGCTGGGGTGCTAGCGGTACCCTGTACCGGCAATCCGCTATAGCCGGAGTGATATCCCGCAGAGGGTCCTATCGCGTGGGGCAGCCCTCCGTAAGCGGCGTTGACGTCTGGGTCCCGCGCAATAGGAACCTGCGAACCGTGTCAGGCCAGGAATGGAGCAGCACTAAACAGGACCTCTTATGTGCCGCGGGGGCGCCTGGGCCGAGCTGGCTGCGGGGGTAACGTCCATGGCGGGGATTCGAAGCGGGATGCCCGGATATAACAATAAGGCATTCATTGCCGGGACTGCCCCGACGCTCGTCGGGGCATTTTTATATGCACAGGCCCTGCCCCTACTCGATTGCACGGGCCCGCGGCACGCAATACACGGAGGGGATATGCGCGACATTTTAAGACATAAATGGTACCTGTACCTGACGGAATTTTTCTCTGGGATGGCCGTCATGGCGGCGGAGCTCGGCGCGAGCCGACTTCTGGCGCCTTATTTTAGCTCTTCGCAGATCGTGTGGACGATCATCATAGGGACGATCATGATTGCCATGGCCCTGGGAAACATATGGGGCGGGCGTTCGGCGGATAAGGATCCCGACCCCGACAAGCTTTACCGGCGGCTGATCGTTGCCGCCTTGTGGCTTGCCGCGATCCCGGTTGTTGGAAAATATGTCATAGTCATCATATCGGGGCTGCTGGTTCTGACCGTAAGCACACATTTCCTAGTGCTGGCGGCGTTCGCCGCCTGCATGGTCCTCTTCGTCTATCCGCTATTTCTGTTGGGAACGGTCACTCCGTCGCTCGTGAAATACACGGTGGATTCGCTGGACGAGAGCGGCAGTACCGTGGGAAGGCTGGGCGCGTTCAATACCGTCGGCAGCATTATTGGCACTTTCCTGCCGACTTTCGTGACGATACCCGCGGTCGGGACGCAGGCCACGTTCCTGATCTTCTCCGGAGTGCTGCTCGCGTTGTCGCTCGTCTATTTTATCAGCAGACAGCGTGGGAAAAAACTTTGCGCTTTGTCAATCGCGCTGTTTCTCGTCTGCTGCATTCTCGGGCATTCGGGGAGTTTCGCTTTTTGGGAAGACGGCCTCTCTTACGAGGGGGAGTCCATATACAATTACCTGCAGGTATCGGAGACAAACAGCCGCGTGATCCTCTCCACAAATGTGCTTTTTGGCGTGCAGTCGGTAAAAATGAAGGAAGACGGACTGACAGGGATGTACTATGATTACGCGATGGCCGCCCCGTTCATGGCAGGAATCATGCAGAATGGCGAGACGTGCGATATATTGGTGCTCGGGATGGGAACCGGCACGTTCGCTACGCAGTGCGCCAAATATTTTCCCGGAAATGCCGATATCGAGGGCGTGGAGATCGACCGGAGGATAACGGACCTCGCGGGGAGGTATTTCGGCCTAGACCGCGGCGTCCCGGTGGCGACGTATGATGGTAGGGCATATCTCCAGCAGCAGGACAAGCTGTACGACGTCATCATGGTGGACGCGTATCAGGACATCACGATACCGTTCCAGATGTCATCCAGGGAATTCTTCACGGAGGTCGAGGCGCATCTGAAGCCTGGCGGGGTGATGGTCGTGAATATGAACATGAGGTCGGACGCAAAGGACGGCATAAACGTCTATCTCTCGGATACTATCGCGGACGTTTTTGACGAGGTATATACGGTTGACGTTACGGATAATACGAACCGTGAGCTATTCGCATCGAACAATCCCGATATGCTGGAGGTGATGGCCGACGGCGTGGCAATGGAGCGGGACGCGGAGCTGTCCGGGATGATGGGCGATGTATACGGAAGACTTGAGGCCTATGAACCGGGAGGGCGTATCCTGACGGACGACAAGGCGCCCGTGGAGCTGCTCGGCATGCGTGCCATAGACGGGATTATAAAAGACGAGATCGGCTATTACAAGGATATCTTGAGGGAGAACGGCATCAAAGGCCTGCTGGATATGTGATGGAGGGCGGAGTTGCTGTGAATAGTAACGATGGAGGAACGTTAATGCAACAGCCGCTTATCAGCGTGGTCGTGCCTATATATAAGGTAGAAAAATATCTGCCGAGGTGCATAGAGAGCGTGTTGGGCCAGACATATGCCAATATAGAGGCCATCCTGGTGGAAGATTGCTCGCCGGATCGCTGCGGCGAGATCTGCGACCGGGCGGCCGCGTCGGATCCCCGGGTAAAGGCGGTCCACAGGGAGAGAAATGGCGGCCTAGCCGCGGCGCGCAATACGGGGATGGACGCGGCAAACGGCGAATATATTTTTTTTATTGACAGTGATGACTGGCTGGCGCAAGACACGCTGGAATATCTATATGCGAAGATGCTGGAATATGACGCGGACATTGCCGTAGGGGGGACGGTGACCGTCATCGAAAGCGACGACGGCGGATTGGATTATCAGGAGCGCGTCCATGCAGCGGACCACCTTGAGGATGCCGCAGGTGCGATGCGGGGCGTATTATTGCGGGGATCTTCTTCATGCAACAGGCTCTACCGGCGCGATGCCTTTAACGTACGTTTCCCGGAGGGCCGCATCAACGAGGACGAGCCTGCCGTGCTTCGTGTCTACGCGGGGATGAAGCGGATTTTATTTTTGGACAGGGATACCTACTTTTACCGGAAGAGGAAGGACAGCATTACCACATCGGCTTTTTCAATGCGGCAGCTGGATTGCGTCGAAAACATTGAGGAAATGCGCGACTTTGTAGCGAAGGATTGGCCGGAACTCCTGCCGGAGGCGGATTTCAAGCGGGCGAAGGTGATGATGTGGTGTTATGTAAACCTACTTAAGATCCGAGGCGCGGATTCCAGGGCGGAGCGCAGGCGGCTTGGCCTGGCATTGCGCGAAAGCCTGGGCACGATCTGGCGCAACCGTTATCTTCCCATTTATTACAAGTGCCTGGCCGTGCTTTGCTCACTTTTTTGTTGAGCGGGAAAATGAAATCGTATATAATAGCAGGTAGGACGTGACAAACCATTTTCATCAAAGAAAGGGAGGAACGATATGATTCGAATTGGCTTATTGACGAGCGGCGGAGACTGCCAGGCGCTGAATGCCGCGATGCGCGGCGTGGTAAAAGGCCTTAGCGAGAATGCGGACGAGCTGGAGGTCTATGGATTCCTGAACGGCTACAAGGGATTGATTTACGGCAATTACAAGCTTCTGACATCCTCTGACTTTTCGGGCATCCTGACCAGGGGCGGCACCATCCTGGGTTCTTCGCGCCAGCCGTTCAAGCTGATGCGCGAGCCGGATGAGAAGGGGCTTGACAAGGTGGAGGCCATGAAGCACAACTACTACAAGCTGAACCTGAACTGCCTCGTCATCCTGGGCGGGAACGGCACGCAAAAGACAGCGAATCTCCTGCGCGAGGAGGGGCTGAACATCATCCATCTGCCAAAGACAATAGACAATGATATATACGGCACGGATGTCACGTTTGGCTTCCAGAGCGCGATCAACATAGCCTGCGACGCCATCGACTGTATCCATACGACGGCCGCCTCGCATAACCGCGTATTCATAGTGGAGGTCATGGGCCACAAGGTCGGCTGGCTGACGCTGTACGCGGGCATGGCGAGCGGCGCGGACATCATTCTTCTCCCCGAGATACCTTATGACATCGACAAGGTGATAGACGCGATCGACAAGCGTACCAAGGCGGGGAAGGGCTTTACCATCCTGGCCGTGGCGGAGGGCGCGATCTCCAAGAAGGATGCCAAGCTCTCCAAAAAGGATTATCACAAAAAGGTGGAGGATAGCAAATATCCATCCGTATCTTATGAGATAGCGGATCTCATAAACAAAAAGACCGGTATCGAGGTGCGCGTGACGGTGCCGGGCCATACGCAGCGCGGCGGCAGCCCCTGCCCATATGACCGGGTGCTCTGTACCAGGCTGGGCGCGGAGTGCGCGAGGTCTATCATGGACGGAGAATACGGCGTCATGATCGGCATGGTCAACGGCAAGATCAAACGCATACCGCTAGGCGACGTGGCCGGCAAGCTCAAGATGGTCGACCCCGATTCGCAGATTATTAAGGAAGCAAAATATGTCGGAATCAGTTTTGGAGATTAAATATGGCCTATACGGCGCTATATAGAAAGTTTCGGCCGTCGGAGTTCGACGACGTCAAGGGACAGGAGCCTATCGTGACGACGTTGAAAAACCAGGTAAAGGCGGGCCGCATCGGCCATGCGTACCTGTTTTGCGGCACGCGGGGCACCGGGAAGACGACCGTGGCCAAGATTTTTGCCAAGGCGGTAAACTGCGAGGATCCCGCAGACGGCAGTCCCTGCGGGAAATGTGCCTCATGCATGGCGGTTGCCGCGGGCACCTCTATGAATGTAATAGAGATTGACGCCGCGTCTAACAACGGAGTCGACAATATCCGCGAGATCCGTGATGAAGTGAGTTATTCGCCGACGGAAGGGCGGTTCAAGGTCTATATCATAGACGAGGCGCATATGCTGTCGATTGGAGCGTTCAACGCGCTGTTAAAGACTCTCGAGGAGCCGCCGTCTTATGTGATTTTTATTCTCGCGACCACGGAGCCGCACAAGATTCCGCTGACTATACTATCGCGCTGCCAGCGGTATGATTTCCGCAGGATTTCCGTTGACACGATTTATGACAGGTTGGAAGAACTGGCGGTTAGAGAAGGAGTCGAGGCGGAGGAGCGGGCCCTGCGCTACATCGCGAAGGCTGCGGACGGCTCCATGCGCGACGCGTTAAGCCTCTTAGACCAGTGCATCGCATTCTACCTGGGGCAGAAGCTCACCTATGACAATGTCCTGGAGGTGCTGGGCGCGACCGACACGGATGTCTTCTCAGCCCTCTTTCGCGCAATCAACGAAAAGGACGTTGCCGGGGCCATCCGACTGCTGGAAGAGGAGGTCATGCGGGGCAGGGAATTGCGCCAGTTCGTCATCGATTTCACATGGTATCTGCGTAATCTCCTGCTCATCGGGAGCGCGGACGGCATCGAGGACGTGCTGGATGTCTCCGGCGAGAATCTGGAGACGCTCAAAGAGGAGGCCGCCATGGCGCGGCCTGAGACGCTGACACGCTATATCCGCGTCTTTTCCGAGCTCTCCAGCCAGATTAGATATTCATTGCAAAAACGCATCCTGATTGAGATCGCCATAATAAAGCTATGCCGGCCGGCTATGGAGAGCGACATTTCGAGCCTGGCGCAGCGCGTGGACGACCTGGAGAAAAAAATCGAGGGCGGGCAATATGTCCCCGCCACGCCTGGCCCTGGTCCCTCCGGAGAAAAGGCGAAAGTGGCAGATCCGGCCCGCCAAAGGCAGGCCCTGCCGGACGACATCCAAAAGCTTATCGAAAAATGGGGGGAGATCTTGGCAGATCTGGACGCGCCAGTCTGTATTTATTTGCGGAAGGCGAGGCTATATCACGGCGGCGGAGACGTACTGCAGATAGTCTTGGACGACCAGTTAGCGGCTGCCTCCCTCAACAATGAGCGGCATATCGCCGAGATAGAAAGTGCAATAGAGAAAAACATCGGAAAACGTGTGGAGATTGAGATTAAGGCGGATGCCGACGGGCAGCGGGACGGCGGCATAGATCCGGAGAGCCTGATACAGATGGATATAGAGCTGGAAGAAGATGCGGGAGGAGGATTCTGATGGCAAAGAGGGGCGGCTATTCCGGCGGGATGCCCGGAAATATGAATAACCTGATGAAGCAGGCGCAGCGCATGCAGCGCCAGATGGAGGAGGCAGGCAAGGAAATCGAGGCCAAGGAGATGACGGCGACATCCGGCGGCGGCGCGGTTTCCGTCACGGTTTCCGGCAAAAAAGAGATAGTAAAGGTCAAGATTGACCCCGAGGCGGTAGATCCGGATGATGTCGAGATGCTGGAAGATCTGATAATGGCGGCGGCCAATGAGGCATTGCGGGAGATGGACGAATATTCCCAGCAGTCCATGGCAAAGATCACCGGCGGCGCGGGCGGCATGGGCGGACTGCCTTTCTGATAAGATGGACTATTATAGCAAACAGATTAACCAGCTGGTAGAGGCACTGGCCATGCTGCCCGGGATAGGCACGAAGTCGGCGCAGCGTCTGGCGTTCTATATTCTTGGAATGCCGAAAGAGGATGCCGCCCGTCTGGCGGACTCCATCACCCAGGCTCGCAACAACGTGCGCTATTGCAAGGAATGCTGCACTCTGACGGACGATGAGATATGCCCGATCTGCCGGAATGAAAAGCGCGACCACAAGCAAATCATGGTTGTAGAGAATCCGCGCGACCTGGCGGCATACGAAAAGACCGGCAAATACGAGGGAGTATATCACGTCCTGCATGGGGCGATTTCCCCGATGCTTGGCATAGGCCCTGGCGATATCAGGCTAAAGGAGCTGATGCGGCGCCTGCAGTCGGACGTGGATGAGGTGATTATCGCCACAAATTCCTCTCTGGAGGGCGAGACGACCGCCATGTATATCAGCAAGCTCATCAAGCCGACCGGCATCAAGGTGACGCGCATAGCCAGCGGCGTGCCGGTTGGCGGGGATCTCGAAAATATAGACGAGGTAACGCTGCTGCGCGCGCTGGAGGGCAGGACCGAATTATAGGCGTGCACTGCCCTGGCTGGAGCATCGCGGTATGCAAGCGGGGTTTTCAGGCGGATCACAGTGGAGAATGTCATGGCGACGACGCAGAAGGAAGGGATTCGTGCCGTCGAGGTAGATAGGGAGGATTTGGAGAAAAAACTGAGGGCGCACCGCAGGAGGGTCGCGGCAGCAGTCTTCGTCATCCTGCTCCTATTGGCCGCGGCGGCCGCGATCACCTATTACTACTATGAGAACAAGGTGTATAGCGCTTATGACGTGATCTCCTCCGAGGAGAGAAAAGATGCCGGCGCGCCTTATTTCGCATCGTTCCGAGGGAAACTGCTCAAATGCACCAATGACGGCGCGGTTTATACCGAGCTGGACGGGACGCCCATATGGAACCAGACATACGAGATGGATCGCCCTATGGTCGAGACATGCGGCGATTATGTGGCAATCTATGAGCCGAGCGGCACGCAGGCTTATATTCTCGATATCGTCGGCCTCCAGGGCAGCATACACACTACGCTCCCCATCCAGAAGGTCAGCATAGCCTCCCAGGGGACGACGGCCATCCTTATGGAAGACGACGGGACCGGATATCTTCAGCTCTATGATAAGAAAGGCGCGATATTGGCCTCCGGCGAGCTGCACGTCCAGAACAGCGGTTACCCGCTGGACATCGCCCTGTCCGAGAACGGCGAGAAGATGGCGGTATCGATGCTCGACATAAATGACGGCGCGCTCAAGACCGCGATAGCGTTCTACAATTTCGGCGCGGTAGGGCAGAACGAGATAGACAAGATTGTCAGTTCATACTCTTATGAGGACGTGGTTATCCCGCAGATCCAGTATCTGGCGGATGATACGATGGCCGCGTTCGGCGACAACCGGGTGATTCTTTTCACGGGTCCGCAGAAGCCCGCCGAGGCGAAAACGATAGAACTAGCCGGGAAGGTCAAGAGCGTTTTCTATGACAGCACGCATTTCGGGCTGATTTATGACGGTACGGACGGGAAAAAATACAGGCTCGAGCTTTACAACCTCTCCGGCGGGCGCGTCATGGAAGTCGCTTTCGATATCGATTATACAGATGTCGAAATCTGGGACAATGGCGAGCTGTGCATACTTGGCGAGGACAGCTGCGAGATCTACAATCCGAGGGGCGAATGCAAGTTCGCATATTCGTTTGGAAAGCATATCTACCGGATCTGGCCGGGCAGGCTGCGGACCGACTATTCATTTTTATTGGAGGGCGAGATGCAAAGGGTAAAACTCAGATGATCGAAATAAGCAGAAACGCGGCGCTCGCGGTCGTGGCCGCCTGGCTGCTGGTCTTTTCCCTGCGCGGATATCGTATCGGATTTTTAAGAGGCGCATATCACCTGGCGGAGGTCATAGTCGCGCTGGCATGCATACGCGTGGCCGCGAAGAGGTTTCCGCTGCTTTCCGGCGGGGCCGGGGCCTGCGGAGGCTTCCTCGTCGTCTTGTTTATTCTCCGGTGGGCCGGCAGGCTGCTGGACATCGTGAACCATATCCCGGTGCTGAGGGGAGTGAACCGCGCGCTTGGCGTGCTGCTGGGCTTTTTCGAAGGGATCGCGCTGCTGGGCATTTTCTATATGTGGCTTGGCAGCGGGATATCGTTCAAATGACAAAAACTTTCCCTATCATACGCCCATAGTTATATTAAATATCCCAGAACCTGTAATTTACCCTGTCCATGCTTATATACCTGTCATTTTTTGACATGCGCTTCACCAGAAGATACGAGATGACATACAGGCATAGGATGAAGGCGATGAATATCCATTCCGAGTTCTCGGTCTGCATGGAAGCGATATAATCATAGGTCCCGTGAATCAATGCCGGGACGAGGACGCAAAGGATACGGAACAGTTTTGATTTTTTCTCGTCCTGCAGGTAGGCGTAGCCCCTGGCGCAGCCATAGAACACGCCCATGAAGATGCCGAAGCAGGTATGGCCGGGTATGGCCGTGACCGCGCGCACTAACGCCGTCGAGAAACCATAATGCAGGACATAGCTGATATTCTCCCAGAGTGCGAAGCCGAGGGAAGTGAAGGTCGCGTATACCACGCCGTCGTAGAGACAGTTGAATTCGACCGAGTACCATGACCGCCTCTTCAGCATGAAATATTTACAGCACTCCTCTGTGCAGGCCACGACCACAAAATACAGGAGGATATTGTAGAGATCGGACTCGGCTGGGACGAGCATGTTAAGGAAAAGGCTTAGGATTCGCTCTATTACCAGGGCAAGGAGCGCTGCCAGGATTCCCCCGACCACCATTTTGTTCAAAATAACCGGGCTTTCCTTGTCTATCCTGTCCAGTTTATATACCTGCACCATCAGGAAAATGGCAGGAACGACTGCCGCTATTATCAACAGCCAGTTATATGTGAGTATTGAGTTCATCAAAAAGTAAAACATTTTTTATTCCCCCCTCGTCGAGTGGTGGCGCTCCATTTCACATTAAAGCGCGCCTTGCCTCTCGATTTTATCTCATCACTTTTTCCATCAGCGTCTTGTAGCTGTCCACCACGTCATAGACCACATTCTCATTGGAAATCGCCTTGAAATGTTCCTTCGCGCAATGGATCTTGGACTCCTCGATCGAGCGCAGCTGCATCGAATTCATGGAGCCCTTCGTCTCTGCCACAAAGTAGATGTGCTTTACTTTGTCCTCATAGAATGCGATCGCCCAGTCCGGATTGTAATGCCCCACCGGGGTGGAGATATAGAAGCCGTCCGGCAGCTTCACATAAACCGCTACGTTGGTATCCGTGTCAAGGTCTGTGGCAAAATCACGCTCGTTCGTCGAATCGTAAACAATATGGTCGTACAGATGCTTCTTTGCCTTCATGGCGTTCACGCCTAGCTTTCCCTTGATCGTCGGGTCGGTAAAGACATCCATGCCATAATGTTCGTCGAGCACGTCATAGGTGATATGCTCGATAATCGCCGTGGCTTTCTGGTCGTTGATCAGCGAAGCCGCCTTGACGATAAACTCCTCCGGATTGTCTTTGAACTGGTTAAACACTGCCGGTTCTATCCCCTGAAGGATGGCGACGACCGCCCTCCGGGTAAGTCCGGTCTCATCCACCAGCTTGCCGACCAGGTCATATCTCACATTCGAGCTTGCCTTGATAGCCGCGCCATAGCTGTCAGATTTTTCCTTCGCAAAGGAGGCGCCGGAAAGCAGTTCTTCCTTGGATTTTATGATATCCATCTCGCCGGTCTCCACGCGGAAGTATATCTTGGCGACGCGCAGCCTGGCATTCAGCGAGGCAATCGATTTCCTGACGAGCTCGTTCGTATCGAAATCCACCACATAGACGGACCTGGCATTGATCCTTGACCAGAGTTCCTTGAACTCTCTGCTGTGCAGCTTGTCATTGTCGAGTTGCAGCTCGACATTGTTGCTGCGGGCATTCTCCGGCTGCATGCTGCGGGCGTCGTAAATATTGTCGACGATCTCTATCACCGAGGCGGCAGAATCCGCCACCTCCTCCGCGACCTTGATCTCGCCGTTTGCTTTATCTTCGTAATATTTATCCGTAAGTGCGCCTTTGCGGTCGATATAGCCGTTCGCAATCATGTCATAATGAATCGCGTTGGCGGTATCTGGGTCGATTACCTGCTCATTGCCATTATCGTCCTTGACTACCTTCCCGATAAAAAGTTCAGCCGTAACCGCCCTAGGCCTGTCGGCAACCGCGTCCGCCATCTCGGTCTGGAGGCCTTTCGCGAAGGAGTCGTAGCTTTCGCTGGCGATAACCGTGAGGACATTTACGTTATGGACGTCGTTCCCCAGCACATTGGCGTCCATTCGCTGCCCGTCCTGATTGACGCACAGGCGCAAGCCCCGGCCTACCTCCTGGCGCTTGCGGACCTCGCTCGCGGACTGCTTTAGCGTGCAGATCTGGAAGACATTCGGGTTGTCCCAGCCCTCCCGGAGCGCGGAATGGGAGAAGATAAAGCGCACCGGGGATCTCTTCGGATCGCGGTCGAGGAGTAGCTCCTTGTTTTTCATGATCAGATCATAGGCGCTCACGTCATCCGAGGTCGTCTCCTTGCGGCCAACTTTGGAATTTATCATCCTGCCTTTCCCATCAATCGAGAAATATCCGGCGTGCGTCTTGCCCGCCGGTATGCTGTTAAGATACCGGAGATAATCGTCCTCGTCGATGGAAATCTGAAGGTTGCTGACGATATCCTCGTATTCCTCCTCGAACATGCGGGCATACTTTCCGTTCACGGGCTGGCCTGCGGCATCATATTCCCTGTAATTCGCCACCTCGTCGATAAAAAACAGCGACAGCACTTTTATGCCATTATAGAACAACTGCCGTTCCCTTTCAATATGGGAAAGGATCGTTTCGCGGATCTGGATGCGCCGCAGCTGGTCCTCGTCTACCGCGCCCATGACGTCGCCGGCATAGATCTTGACGCCGTTCAGGAACTCCACGGAATCGTCACGGCCATCGATTTGCTTGACTACAAAGCCGCCTTTATACTCCTCCAGTCCATTGGAATAATCGTAGAGGTTGTCCCCTATCCGGACGATACGGCTCTTTTTCTTCGGCGCGCCGCCTGCCATCTTCACCTCGAACTGCAAAGTCGCGGTCGGGTCTGATTTGGAAAGATTGATGCCCTCTAAATATAGGTAGCTGTCCGTAGCCGTGCTTCCGGTCTCGGCGATGCCCTTTACGGCGATTTTTTTGACCAGCCGCTTGTTGTATGCCTCCATGGCGTCCAGGCGGTAAACCATGTTATAGATGCTGTCGGAGCGGTGCGTTGCAGAATAGCGCAGCGTCAGCAGCGGATGGAACTCCTTCAAGCGCTCCTTCGTCTGCTTGCCCTCCACCGACTGCGGCTCATCGATGATGAGGATAGGGTTCGTCTTCGCGATAATGTCAATCGGGCGGCGGGATCGGAACTCGTCCAGTTTCATGTAAATCCGCCTCGCGTCCTTGCCCCTAGCGTTAAAAGCCTGCGAATTGATAATCATGACGTTGATGGAGCTGTCGGAGGCGAAGCGGTCGATCTCCGTCAGCTGCGCGGAATTGTAGATAAAGAACCGAATCTTTTTGCCATACTCCTCCGCGAAATGCTCCTGCGTCATCTCAAAGGACTTATAAACCCCCTCTCGAATCGCGATGCTCGGCACCACGACGATGAACTTGCTCCAGCCGTAGGCGCGGTTGAGCTCGTACATCGTCTTGATGTAGGTGTATG
>CAYVFF010000028.1:0-27957 GCA_964450965.1 uncultured Eubacterium sp.
CCCTCTTCACGGCCTCTTTCAAGATATTCCTCTCCCCTTGCCTCGAGGACATCCTCGAATGTCAATTCCTCCATGAACATATCCACCACGTCCCTCCTGCTCTTCAAAAACCTCGTGAACGCCTTGCTCTTGTCGTAAATGCCGACGGCCTCGCGGACCGCCCGCGCCAGGCCGCCCGGCCCGTCACGCCCGTTCCTGACGTACTTCGAGAACCCTATGTACTGGCCGATGATGCTGTCGCCCTCCTCCGAGATTACCCTGACCCTCAGGGACAGCGCGCCGGTGTCCTCCAGGAACGCGTCCGACAGCTGCATCTCGTCCGGCGACTCCTTGACCCCGGTGTAGACCACGTAGCACTCTGGCCCCGGCAGCCTGAGCGCCTTCTCGCAAAATATCTTCCTGTATTCCCCCGCGATTGCCTGCTTGAACTCGTCGGCCAGGTAGAACAGGGATCTCAGAGCAGTCCTCGTCGCGGACCATCGCCGTGAACAGAGAGTCCTGGACATTCTTCCTGGGATTCCCGCCCCCGGCGCCCTCTGGAAATTCCGCGCTCCTCTCGCCAGCCACTCCATCGCCTCCTCCTGAAAATTTCACTGCCTTCGTCGCGAACCCATGATAGCACACGGCGTAAGGCTTTTCAAGGATTTTCATTACAGATGTTACTATTCACAGCCGATTTGGACAGATGCACAGACTCGTTGTGCTTGCACATAAGAGGCTGTGCATCTGATCCAAATCTGCCTGCGAAGCAGGAACTCCGCCAATATGAGCAAAACGCACTCCGCGAAGCGGGGTGCAAAAGCTGCGAAACAGCGGGTTTTGCGAATGACGGCGGAGGGCTATGAATAGTAACTTATAGATAGTTCCCGATGCGATGTTACTGTTGTGCGCTCCGAGCAAGCGTGTTATTATGATTGAGGCGCATATTTATTATGGAAGGACATCATTAAGGAGGGCGTGCAATGGCTGCATTCGACGCGATAGATAGCGGTTTTCCCGGGATGGATCAGATACTGGACCATATCAGGCTGGGCGACAACGTGGTATGGCAGGTCTCGGACATGGACGAATTCAGGATGTTCGCGCGACCGTTCGCGCGGCAGGCGGTAAAGGACGGGCGCGACGTGGCATATATCAGATTCGCGCAGCATCCGCCGGTGCTGGACGACCTGACCGGCGTCGATGTATGCCGTTTCGACCCGGACGAGGGGTTCGAGACTTTCACCGTGAAGCTGCACGACGAGATCAAACGGCGCGGGCGCGACGCCTTTTACGTGTTCGACTGCCTCTCCGAGCTGCAGTCGGCGTGGTACACGGACCTGATGATGGGCAACTTTTTCCGGGTGACATGCCCATACCTCTTCGAGCTGGACACCGTGGCATATTTCCCGCTGATCCGAGGGAGGCACTCTTTCGACGCGGTCGCCAGGATCCGCGACACGACCCAGCTGCTGCTCGACGTCTGCTCCGGGGGCAGCTTCGTCTACCTCCACCCGCTGAAGGTCTGGAATCGATATTCCGATAAGATGTTCCTGCCGCACTGCTATGACAGGCGCAGCGGGGAGTTTTCCACGGTCCGCGACGGGGTCGGCATGAGCAGGTATTACCAGGCGCTGCAGCGCGTGGAGATGGAGAACCAGGATCAGAACTATGACAGCTACGACCGCTTTTTCAACGCCGCGCGGATGGAATACGCGCGCGACGGACGTCTGGACGGCGCGACGGAGGAACAGCTCATAGACAGCATGATGACGAGGGACGACAGGCTGCGCGAGCTGGTGCGGCAATATTTCGAGCCGTCGGATTATTTTTCCCTGCGAGACAGGATGATAGGCAGCGGCGCGGTCGGGGGCAAGGCGTGCGGCATGCTGCTCGCAAGGAAGATCGCGCGGCGCGAGCTGCCGGAGGGGATGACGGAACATAGCGAGCCGCACGACTCGTGGTATATCGGTTCGGACGTATACTATACCTATATCGTATCCAATGACTGCTGGCGGCTCAGGATCAGGCAGCGCACCGAGGAGGAGTATTTCAGCGCGGCGGAGGAGCTGCGCGGGCACCTCCTGACCGGAGCTTTTCCGGCGAAGATCCGCGAGCAGTTCGTGACGATGCTGGAATATTTCGGGCAAAGCCCGATCATCGTGCGGTCGTCCAGCTTTCTGGAGGATGGATTCCACAACGCTTTCGCCGGAAAATACGAGTCGGTGTTCTGCATCAACCAGGGCGGCCCGCAGGAGCGGCTGGAGGCTTTCGAGCAGGCAGTGCGCCAGGTGTACGCCAGCACCATGGACGTGTCGGCGCTGGCCTACCGCAGGTTGCGCGGGCTGGAGGACTGCGACGAGCAGATGGCCATACTGGTCCAGCGCGTCTCCGGCTCCTGGTACGGACAGTATTTCATGCCGGGGGCCGCGGGAGTCGGATACAGCCACAGCGCGTATAAGCTGTACCGGGACATGGACCCGTCCGCTGGAATGCTGCGGCTCGTGATGGGGCTTGGGACGCGCGCTGTGGACAGGACGCGCGAGGACTATCCGCGCCTGGTGAACCTGGACCGCCCTGCGGCCACGATATATACGACGTATGAGCAAAAGCACCGGTTCTCCCAGCACTGGGCGGACGTCCTGGACCGGGAGGACGGGCGGCTAAAGGAGATGCCGGTAGACAAGCTGCTGCGATATCTGCCTAGATGGTACATAAACCAGGTGATGGAGCATGACAGGGAGGCCGAGTCGATGCTGCGGCAGCGGGGCATATCGCGCGACGTGCTGTTCGCCAGCTGCCAGCGGCTCCTGGAAAATCGCGATTTTACCGATATGATGCAAGCGCTGCTAAAGACGCTGGAGCGGGTCTATGGGAGCCCGGTGGACATAGAATATACGGTCAACACGGACCAGGGCGGCGACTTCATGGTGAATCTGCTGCAGTGCCGCCCGCTGTATCTCGGCGGCGAGGGCGAGCGGGTGGATATAGACGCCCTGCGGCCGCGTGAGGTGCTGTTCGACATAAAGGAATCGTCGATGGGGCCATCCGGAGAGCGCTCGATAGACGCGGTAGTGCTGGTGGATCCGGAAAAATATTATGACTATCCCTACGCGAAAAAATATGACGCGGCGGACGCCGTAAGCCATGTAAACCATTATTATAAGGAAAAAGGCAAAAAGGTGCTGCTGCTCGCGCCTGGGCGCATAGGCACCTCCTCGCCGGAGCTTGGCGTACCGGTGAACTTCGCCGGGCTCGTCGGCTGTACCGCGATATGCGAGGTGGCCTCCAGCGCGGGACACCGCCCGGACTTGAGCTACGGCAGCCATATGTTCCAGGACCTGGTGGAGGCGGAGATATTCTACGGGGCGATCTGCGACAACGAGAGCACGCTGGCCTACCGCCCGGAGACGATCAAGAATCTGCCGGACCTATTCCCCGAGATCTGCCCGGACCGGCCGGCTCTAGCCGGGATGATCCATGTGGCGGAGACTCCCGGCCTGAAGATATGGCAGGACGCGGTGGGTGGCCGCGCGCTCTGCGCCTTTGAATGACGCGCCGCGCTTTTTTGCCTAGGAGAGGCGCGCTATATCTATCGGAGTGAGATCCTCCGCGCCGGCCTCCAGGGATTTGGCCAGGGCGTTCGCCGTATCTAATGATGTCAGGACGTTCACGCCGGTCTCTATGGCGGTGCGCCGGATCAGAAATCCATCGCGCGACTTATCGCGGCCCTGCGTAGGAGTATTGATCAAAAGGTCGATCTTGTGCCCGAGGAGCAGGTCCATGACAGTCGGCGATTCCTGATGAATCTTGTTCACCATGCGGACCCGTATGCCATGCTCCCTGAGGCATTCCGCCGTGTGCCTGGTGGCATATATCGTATATCCTAATGCCTCGAAACGCCTGGCCACCCCGGCGGCCTCCGGCTGATCCTCCTTTTTCACGGTGATAATCATCTGCTTATATTTTGGCAGCTCCACGCCGGAGCCCAGGAATGCCTTGTACAGCGCCTCGTCAAAGCTTTTCGCTATCCCCAGGCATTCTCCGGTCGACTTCATCTCCGGGCCAAGGGTTATCTCGGCGCCGCGTATCTTCTCGAAGGAAAAGACCGGCATCTTTATGGCGAAATAATCCGCCGGAGGCTGGAGGCCGGGCTCATATCCCAGGTCGCGTATCTTTTTGCCCAGGATGACCTCGGTGGCGAGGTCGACTATCGGTATGCCCGTGACCTTGCTGATATACGGCACGGTACGCGACGAGCGCGGGTTTACCTCGATCACGTAGACCTCGTCCCCTACGGCAATGAACTGGATATTTATCAGGCCGACGACATGCAGTGCCGCCGCGAGCCGCCTGGAATATTCCGTGATGGTCTCCTTCACCCCGGCGCTCACCGTAGGCGCCGGATAGACCGAGATGCTGTCGCCCGAATGCACGCCCGTGCGCTCTATGTGTTCCATGATGCCGGGAATCAGTATGTCCGTGCCGTCGCATACCGCGTCGACCTCCAGCTCCTTTCCCATCAGGTATTTGTCCACAAGGATGGGATGGTCCTGCTCGATGCGGTTTATGACCTCCATAAACTCCTCGATCTCCTCGTCGGAATACGCGATCTGCATTCCCTGCCCGCCCAGGACGTATGACGGACGCACGAGCACCGGATAACCCAGGCGGTTCGCGACGCTTTTTGCCTCCTCCGCGGTAAAAACGGTGGCGCCGGCCGCGCGGGGGATATGCGTCTCCTGCAGGATCTCGTCAAACAGCTCCCTGTCCTCCGCCGCGTCGACGTACTCCGGAGCCGTGCCGAGTATAGGCACGCCCATCTTACGCAGGCTCTCGGTGAGCTTTATCGCGGTCTGCCCGCCGAATTGCACCACGGCCCCGTCGGGATGCTCTATGTCCACGACGTTTTCCACATCCTCGGGAGTCAGCGGCTCGAAATACAGCTTGTCGGCTATGTCGAAATCCGTGGACACCGTCTCCGGATTGTTATTTATTATTATGGTCTCAAAGCCCGCCCTGGCGAAAGCCCAGGTGGCATGCACGCTGCAATAGTCGAACTCTATGCCCTGGCCGATCCTGATAGGGCCGGAGCCAAGGACCAGCACCTTCTTGCGCCTGGGAGGGATATTGCAGACTCCGTCCTGGCAGCACGCCTCCTCCCGGCGGGATGCCAGGTCATATGCCGCCGCCTCGTCCTCGCTGCCGAAAACGGAATAAAAATACGGCGTCTCGGCGTCGAACTCCGCCGCGCATGTGTCCACCATCTTGAAAGCGGCGCGTATGCCATTGTCGTGCCGCATCTTTTTTACGGAATCCTCGTCAACTCCTGCCAGCCTCGCTATCACGCAATCGGGGAACTCGATGCGCTTCGCCTCGGAGAGCAGCTCCGGCGTAAGCTCCGCCGAACCGGACCCTACGGCGCGGAGGCGGTCCTCCATCTCTACCAGGATAGCTATCTTGTCTATGAACCACTCGTCAATCTGCGTGATCTCGTGGATCGTCTTATAATTTATCCCTTTTCTAATGGCCTCTGCGATGACGTATATGCGCCTGTCGTCCACGACCCGCATGCGGTCGATCAGCTCCTGCTCGCTCAGGGAGGAAAAATCTATGGACCGCAGGCAGTCGACATGCTGCTCCAGCGAGCGGATGGCCTTCATCAGCGCACCCTCGAAGTTGTCGCATATGCTCATGACCTCGCCGGTCGCCTTCATCTGCGTCGTCAGGGTATGCTTCGCCGTGATGAATTTGTCGAAAGGCAGGCGCGGGATCTTCACCACGCAATAGTCGAGCATAGGCTCGAAGCTCGCGTAGGTCTTGCCGGTGATGGCGTTGCGTATCTCGTCAAGTGTATATCCCAGGGCGATCTTCGCCGCGACCTTGGCTATCGGATAGCCGGTGGCCTTGCTCGCGAGCGCGGAGGAGCGGCTCACGCGCGGGTTCACCTCTATGACGCAATATTCGAACGAATCGGGCTTCAGGGCGAACTGCACGTTGCAGCCGCCGGTGATGCCCAGCTCCGTGATGATGTTCAGCGCGGAGGAGCGCAGCATCTGGTATTCCTTGTCGCCCAATGTCTGCGAGGGCGCGACGACTATGGAATCGCCTGTATGCACGCCGACCGGGTCGATGTTCTCCATGTTGCAGACCGTGATGCAGTTGCCGGCCGCGTCGCGCATCACCTCGTATTCTATCTCTTTCCAGCCGGCGATGCAGCGCTCCACCAGCACCTGGCCCACACGGCTCAACCGCAGGCCGTTTTCCAGTATCCCGATAAGCTCCGCCTCGTCGTGCGCTATGCCCCCGCCGCTGCCGCCCAGGGTATATGCCGGCCGCAGCACGACCGGATACCCTATCGTTTCGGTAAAGCGGATGCCCTCGTCCACCGACTCGACGACCTGGGACGCCGCGACAGGCTCTCCGATCTTTTCCATGGTGTCTTTGAATTCCTGGCGGTCCTCCGCCTTTTTTATCGTGTCGCTCGTCGTGCCGATGAGCCTTACATTATGCTCGTCCAGAAATCCGCTCTCCGCCAGCTCCATGCCAAGGTTGAGGCCCGCCTGGCCGCCCAGGGTCGGCAGGACGCTGTCGGGACGCTCTTTTAATATAATCTGCTCTAGCACCTTTGCGGTAAGCGGCTCGATATAGACCTGGTCCGCTATATTTTTGTCGGTCATTATCGTGGCGGGGTTGGAATTGACCAGGCATACCTCGACTCCCTCTTCCTTTAGCGAGCGGCAGGCCTGCGTGCCGGCATAGTCGAACTCGGCGGCCTGCCCTATGACGATAGGGCCGGAGCCGATGACGAGCACTTTTTTTATGGATTGGTTGCGCGGCATGATCATTCCCCTCCCATCATCTCGATAAATCTGTCAAATAGATACGCGCTGTCCCCGGGCCCGGGGCATGCCTCGGGGTGGAACTGCACCGTAAAAATAGGCCTGCCCGTATACTCCAGCCCCTCGTTAGTGCCGTCGTTTACATTTTCAAACGCCGGAACCGCCACAGAAGGGTCCAGGCTGTCGGCGTCCACCACGTAGCCATGGTTCTGCGATGATATATAGACGCGGCCGTCGCGCAGGTCCCTGACGGGATGGTTGCCGCCTCGGTGGCCGTATTTTAACTTGTGCGTGTCCGCGCCCGCCGCCAGGGCCATGAGCTGGTGCCCCAGGCAGATGGCGAACGTCGGCACGCCGGAATCGTATATCTTGCGCAATTCTATTATGATGTCCGCGCAGCTCTTTGGATCGCCCGGCCCGTTAGACAGCATGATGCCGTCCGGCCGCGTGGCGAGAATACGCTCCGCCGGGGTATGTGCCGGATATACCGCCACCTCGCAGCCCCGCGCCGACAGGGATCTCGCTATATTGCGCTTCGCGCCAAGGTCGAGCAGCGCGACTCTTTTTGCCGCTGCGCCGGACTCCGGCTTCACGGTATACGGCTCGGAGCACGTCGCCTCGTCAACGACGTTTCCGACTCGGTATTCTTTCAGCCTCGGCAGGATTTCATCCAGGTCGTAGCCCTCGTCGGTCGTGATCATCCCGTTCATCGTGCCGGAGTCACGCAATATCTTGGTCAGGGCGCGGGTGTCTATGCCCATGATGCCCGGGATGTCATGCTTTTCCAGAAAATCCTGTATGCTGCCCTCGCATCGGAAATTGCTCGCGGTCCTGGAGAGCTCCCGCACGATGAAGCCCTTGACCCAAGGCTTCTTTGACTCCATATCGCTGAAATTGACGCCGTAATTGCCTATCAAAGGATAGGTCATCGCCACGGCCTGCCCCGCATAGCTGGGGTCGGTGAGCACCTCCAGGTAGCCCGTCATGGAAGTGTTGAACACGATCTCGCTGACCGTCTCCCTGCGGGATCCTATGGCGATGCCGGTGAAGACGTGGCCGTCCTCCAATATCAGAAATGCCTTCATATTAGATTACCCTTTCAAGCAAGTTTGTAACCATCCGCCGCATGGACGATTGTGCAGGGGATCCCCGCGCAAAAAAAGCTGCAAGGCGCGCCTTACAGCTTTTTTTCTAATGCTTCGGCGCGATCTTGTCCATGCCGCCCATGTAAGGGCGCAATACCTCGGGAATGTCCACGCTGCCGTCCTCGTTCAGGTTATTTTCCAAAAAAGCGATCAGCATCCGGGGCGGAGCCGCCACCGTATTGTTGAGCGTGTGCGCGAAATATTTCCTGTCATCCGCGCCCCTGACGCGAATCTTGAGCCGGCGCGCCTGCGCGTCTCCCAGATTAGAGCAGCTGCCGACCTCGAAATATTTTTTCTGTCTGGGAGACCATGCCTCCACGTCGCACGATTTTACCTTGAGATCCGCCAGGTCTCCGGAACAGCACTCCAGCGTGCGCACCGGGATGTCCATGCTGCGGAAAAGGTCGACCGTGTTTTTCCAGAGCTGGTCGTACCAATATCCGCTGTCCTCCGGCTTGCAGACGACGATCATCTCCTGCTTCTCGAACTGGTGGATGCGGTAGACGCCGCGCTCCTCTATGCCGTGTGCGCCCTTCTCCTTGCGGAAGCACGGGGAGTAGCTGGTCAGGGTATACGGCAGCTTGTCCTCGTCGTTTATCGTGTCGATGAATTTGCCGATCATGGAGTGTTCGGACGTGCCGATGAGATAGAGATCCTCTCCCTCTATCTTGTACATCATGGCATCCATCTCCTCGAAGCTCATCACGCCCGTCACCACGTTGCTGCGGATCATGAACGGCGGGACGCAATAGGTAAAGCCCCGGGAAATCATGAAATCCCTCGCATAGCTCAGTACCGCCGAGTGAAGCCTCGCCACGTCGCCCATCAGGTAATAGAATCCATTTCCGGCAACGCGCCCCGCGGCGTCAAGGTCTATCCCGTCGAACCTCGCCATGATGTCCGTATGGTATGGAATCTCAAAATCAGGCACCTTGGGCTCGCCGAAGCGCTCGATCTCGACGTTGCAGCTGTCGTCCCTGCCGATAGGCACGCTGGGATCGATGATATTCGGGATCTGCATCATATCCTTCAGGATCTGCTCCGAATATTCCCTCTCCTGCTCCTCCAGCTCCGCCAGCCGCGCTGCCGACTCCGCCACCTTGGCCTTTACAGACTCGGCCTCGTCCTTCCTGCCGGCCTTCATGAGCGCGCCGATCTCTTTCGATAGCTGGTTGCGCCGCGCGCGCAATTCGTCCGCCTCCTGCTTGGCGGCGCGGCTCTTCCTGTCCAGATCGACTACCTCGTCCACCAGCGGCAGCTTGTGATCCTGGAATTTCTTCCTGATATTCTCCTTTACCGCCTCGGGGTTTTCGCGCAAAAACTTAATGTCTATCATCTTTCTCGCCTCTTTATGTTCGGATCCGCCGGCGAATATCGCGGCGATTCTCCGGGAAATGGCATACCGCCAAAATCAATCCAGGGGATACCTGTCCGTCAGCGTCTTTACGATCGCCCTGGCATCCGTTATCCGCGCGTCTCCGCCCTTTATAAGCATCGCTATGGCCTCGGCGACGAGGTCCATATCCCCGGCGTCCATGCCCCGGCTGGTCACCGCCGGCGTGCCGATGCGTATGCCGCTAGTCACGAAGGGCTTCTGCGGATCGTTCGGGATCGTATTCTTGTTCGCCGTGATGTTCGCCTCGTCGAGGAGCTTTTCCACCGCCTTCCCGGTCAGCCCGAACGGGGTCAGGTCTAGCAGCATCAGGTGGTTGTCGGTGCCGCCGGATACTATCTTGATCCCGCGGTCCTGCAGGCCTTTGCACAACGCCTGAGCGTTGTCGACTACGCCCTGCTGGTATACCTTAAACGACGGGTCTAAGGCCTCTTTCAGGCAGACCGCCTTCGCCGCGATGACGTGCATGAGCGGGCCGCCCTGGATGCCCGGGAATATCGCCTTGTTGAAATTATATTTGTCGGCCGTCTCCTGCCTGCCGCAGAGGATCATGCCTCCGCGCGGGCCGCGCAGCGTCTTGTGCGTCGTCGTCGTCACCACGTCCGCGTAGGGGATGGGCGACGGATGGAGCCCGGCCGCGACCAGGCCGGCGATATGCGCCATGTCCACGAACAGTATCGCGCCCACCTCGTCCGCGATCTCGCGGAAACGTTTGAAATCTATGGTCCTGGCATACGCCGAGGCCCCGGCGATGATCATCTTCGGCCTGCATTCCCTCGCTATCGCGAGGACGCCGTCATAATCTATGAATCCGTCGTCGTTCACGCCGTACGGCACGATGTTGAAATACGTACCGGAAAAATTCACCGGGCTGCCGTGGGTCAGATGCCCGCCGTGGTCTAAGTTCATGCCCATCACGGTATCCCCGGGCGAGAGGCACGCGAACTGCACCGCCATATTGGCCTGCGCGCCCGAATGGGGCTGGACGTTCGCGTATTCCGCGCCAAAGAGCTGCCTGGCGCGTTCCCTGGCCAGATCCTCCACGACGTCGACGCAGTCGCAGCCGCCATAATAACGATGCCCGGGATATCCCTCCGCGTATTTATTGGTCATCACGCTGCCCATCGCGGACATCACCGCGTGGCTCACCCAGTTCTCGGACGCGATAAGCTCTATATGGCTGTTCTGCCTGTCATGCTCCGCAAGTATCGCGTCCGCCACCTCGGGATCGACCGCCCTTATATCTTCCATCGTATACATATCTTTCTCCTTTTATGCCTCGCGAGCCAGTTATTTTCTGCCTTTTTTGCCGTTCTTATTGTTCTTATTGCTCTTCCCGCCGCGTCCGGCAAAACACGTCTTCATGTCATACCACAGGCTCGTGGAGATGCACACGGACGAGAACAGGCCGGCCACGATACCGACCATCAGGGGCAGGGAGAAGTCCTTGATGGACGCCACTCCCATGATATACAGCAGCAGCACCATGATAAACGTCGTGAGCGACGTGTTTATCGAACGCGACAATGTCTGCGTCACGCTCCTGTCGCCTACCTCCGATAGCTCCTCCCTGGTCACGCGCGTCCGCCCGTGCAGGTTCTCGCGCACCCTGTCGAACACGACGATCGTGTCGTTGATGGAATATCCGAGGATCGTCAGCATGACAGCGATAAAAGTGGATCCGACCGTGATGCGCACGAGCGCGTAGCTCGCCAGGACGAGCAGTATATCATGTATGAGCGCGATGACGGCCGCCGACGCGAACCGGAAATCCTGAAACCGGAACGCGATATACGCCATTATAAGTATGACCGCTATGATGACCGCCGTGATGGCGTCCCCGGTCATCTCGGAACTAATCGTGGAGCTGATGGACTGGGACGAGATCGTGCTCTCGTCCACGCCGTAGTTGTCCACGAAGGCCTTGTTGAACGCCTCGCGCTCCTCCAGGTCAAGATTCCTGGTCTTGAATATGACGCCGGTGCTGTCCGCGACCTTCTGCACGTATACGTCTGAGTCGCCTGTGATGTCCCTCACGAGCGGGACCATCTCGGAATCTATCTGCTCTAGCGTGTACTCCTCGTTAAAATAAACCGTGTTCGACGTGCCGCCCACGAACTCGAGCGACAGATTCAGCGCCCCGTCGCCCCTGGCTGCATGTACCGCCATCCCGATAAATCCTGCGGCGATGCAGGCGATGCCGATCCCATAGGATATAAAGCGGTGCTTTGTGAACGGGATTGTCCTGAGCTCCTTCGCCTTGCCGTAAAATTTCGCGTCCTTCACGCCCACGCCGTATAGCGAATATACGACGTAGCGCGTGACGAAAAGAGACGTAAACAGCGATATGATAATGCTTATGGCCAGCGTATACGCAAAGCCCTTGACCGTGCCGGAGCCCTTCCAGGCCAGGATCGCCGCCACTATGAGCGTGGTCACGTTTCCATCCACTATGGCGCTGGTAGCCTTCTGAAATCCGTTCTTCATCGCGGTAAATACGCTCTTGCCCTCGGCAATCTCCTCGCGGATCCTGCCATAGATGACGACGTTGGCGTCCACCGCCATGCCTATGCCCAATATGATGCCGGCGATGCCCGGCAATGTCAGCGTGATCTCGAACCAGTACAGCACCGCGATCGTCAGCGTCGAGTAGATGACCAGAGCGATGCTCGCCGCCGCGCCCAGCACCCAGTAATACGCGATCATGAAGACGGCGATCAGCACGAGCCCGATCAGAGCCGCCTTAAGCGCGGACGACATGGCCTCCCCGCCGAGCTGCGCCCCGACGACCTGCGACTCCAGCTCGGAGAGTTCCAGCGACAGCGAGCCGATGCGGATCTGCGAGGCGAGCTGCGAGGCCTCCTCAAAGCTCTCCATGCCGGTGATCTGGGCGTTGCCGCCGCTGATCTTCGACTGCACCACAGGGCTGCTGATCACCTCTCCATCATAGACGATCGGCAGCTGCTGGCCGATGTTGTCGCCGGTAATCTCGGAAAAAGTCTCCGCCGCCTCGTCGCTCAGCGTGAGATCGACGCTATAGGCATTATTTCCCAGGTCATCCCTGTATGTGCCGGCCTGCGCGTCCACCACGTCGTCCCCGGTCATGAACACGTTGCCGTCCGGATCGTAGAACTCGAGGGATCCCGGCGTGCCCAGATCCTCCAGTATGTCGTTCGCGTCCGTGACGCCGGGGATCTCCACGCAGATCCTGTCTCCGCCGACCTGATAGGCGTTCGCCTCCGTGCTATATGCCTCGACGCGCTTCTGCAGCTTGTAGACCGTGTCGCTTAGCTGCTCCTCGGTAGCGTCCTCGTCCTCCACCTGGTAGGTGATGCTCACGCCGCCGGCCAGGTCCAGGCCCAGCTTGATGTTCTGCCCCGCGCCTTTTCCCGTGCTCGATAGGATAATCGACGCGTAATAGCAGAGCGCCACGATGGCGACGGCCACGATGGAGAGTACCGCCACGCTCTTGTTCTTCTTCATGTCTTTTGCTTCCTTCCTTACTATGCTAAACCCATATGCCCCGCAAGCGGGGCGTCACATTAAATGAAAGCCGATTGCCCCGTGCCTACGGCGCTCCCGCATCCGCCGACGCCGCCTTGAGCATGATGGCGCATTCGACGCGTTTTTTCTCCAGCTCGCAGCCGATATCGTATGTCTCATTTATGCTGCCGCTATAATTATAGGCGTTCGCCGCGCAGCCGCCGCTGCAATAGAACCTGGCGAAGCAATCCCTGCATTTTCCCCTGGAATAGACATTGCAGGACCTGAATTCGTCCACGATCCCGGTGTTTACTATCCCGTCAAAGACGTTCCCCAGATAAAAATCTCCGTTTCCGACGAACTGGTGGCACGGATAGAGATCGCCCTCCGGCGTCACGGCCAGATACTCCGTGCCCGATCCGCAGCCGGAAAGCCGCTTCGCCACGCACGGGCCGCCCTCCAGGTCGATCATGAAATGGAAAAAATTGAAATCGTTTTCCTTGCCGTGCCGCGCGGCCATCTCGCGGGAGAGCGCGTCATACTCCTCAAAGAGGACCGGCAAATCCTCCTCGCGGATCGCGTAGTCCGCATCGGCGGGCGCCACGACGGGCTCCACCGATATCTGCTTAAATCCGAGATCCGCCAGATGGAGCACGTCCTTTGAAAAATCCAGGTTGTAATGCGTGAAAGTGCCGCGCACATAATATCTCTCCTGATTCCTGCGCTCCGCGAATCTCCTGAACTTCGGCACGACCACTTCATAGCTGCCGGCGCCGTTCGGGAACGGCCGCATCCTGTCGTGCACGTCCCGCCTCCCGTCTATGCTCATCACGACGTTGTCCATTTCGCGGTCTGCAAATTCCATTATGTCGTCGTCGAGCAATACGCCGTTCGTCGTCAGCGTGAAGCGGAACCTCTTATCATGCTCGCGCTCCAGGGAACGGCCGTATGCCACCAGGTCGCGCACGACCCCGAAGTCCAGCGTCGGCTCGCCGCCGAAGAAGTCCACTTCGAGGTTGCGCCGGCGGCCGCTGGACCTGACCAGGAAGTCCAGCGCCTGCCTGCCGACCTCGAACGGCATCAGCCCGCGCCTGCCGCGGTATCCTCCCCCGTCCGCGAAGCAATAACCGCAAGAGAGGTTGCAATCGTGCGCCACGTGCAGGCACAGCGCCTTTACGACGGTCTCCCTGCCGCCGGCGAACTCCTCCATATAATCCTCATATTCGTCCGGCGTAAAGAGCGTGCCCTCCGCGATCAGCTGGCGGATCTCGCCTATCGCCTCGTCGATCTCCGCCTCGGGAAACCGACCGGAGAGAACCTTTTTCACCTCGTCCGGCGTATGCCCCTCCCAGAGGGATATGGCCTCGTACATGACCTTGTCCGCGACGTGAACCGACCCGCTGTTCACGTCAAGCACAATCCGGTAGCCGTTATTCTCATATTGGTGAATCATCGCAATGCCTTTCCGCCCTACATTCACAGCCCTTTCCGCAACAAATGACCGTCCGCAATGCGAACGGTCTGTCGGTAAATCTCGTTTTCACGTCAACGGCTATGCTCGCAGGTCTGGTTGCCCACGGTGCAGGACGTCTTGCAGGCTGACTGGCAGGAAGTCTGGCACTCGCCGCAGCCGCCGCGCTTCACGGTATTCTGCAGCTTCCTCGCGTTCAACGTCTTTACATGCTTCATGACTTGGCCTCCTTTTAACATACTTAGGCTAGATTATATCACACCCTCTCCCGGACTTCAACATTTTTTTCAACCGATCCGGCTGCGTCAGCCGTGCGCCATCGCGTCGACCTCCTCGGGGGAGAGTATCTCGCACTTCCTGTCGCGGATCGCGTACACCCTCGTGCAGCTGCTGAGGACGCTCGGGCGGTGGGTCGTGACGATGCATGTCCTGGGATAGTCGTCCGCCATGATGTTTGCCAGGACGGAACGTTCCGTCGCCACGTCGAGCGCGCTCGTCGCCTCGTCCAGCAGCAGGATAGGCGAACGGCGCAGCAGGGCCCTCGCTATCGAGAGCCTCTGTGCCTGCCCCTCGGAAAAGCCGCCGCCGCGCTCTTTTATAACGCTGTTTATGCCGTCCGGCAGCTTTTTTACGAAGTCCCAGGCGCAGGCGAGCCGCAGCACCTGGACGATCTCCTCCTCGGTAGCGTCCGGCTTGACGTTGCGCATGTTCTCGGCTATAGTGCCGGAAAACATCGTGTTCCCCTGCGGCACATAGGAAAAGAGCTTGCGCGTAGACGGGCTTAGCGGGACGGAATCCGTCATGCCGGAGCGAACGCCATCGCCAAACGACCCCCCTCCATAGAGCATGGCCTCACCGCCCTGCGGGCGCATCAGAGAGAGGATCAGTCGTATCATCGTGGTCTTGCCCTCGCCGGACGGCCCTACAAGAGCGACCACCTCGTGCGGATGGGCCTCGATCGCGGCCCCATTGAATACATTGGTGCCGGTCTGATACGAATAGACCAGGTCGCTCACGCGCAGGCTGATGCCTTCTTCGGCATGCGCCTCAGCAAACCTCGCCACCTCGTCGTCCTGGCTGTAGTCCTCCCTCGGCATCTCCACGATGTCCATCAGCCGGCCGGCGGACGTCGTCAGGTTGATAATAGTCGGCACCAGCGACGTCAGGCTGTGCAGCGTGCCTGTCAATGTGCCGGAGAGGCCGAGAAACATGGTCATCGTGCCGTAGCTTATCGCCCCGCTCCAGACGCGGTAGATGCCCCAGCCATAGGCGGAGTATGACACCAGAAGGCCTACGGTCGACATGAGGACGGACGTCCAGATGGACATTTTCTGGAAATCCAGCCGCATGTGGATGTATTCCTGCTGCAGCTGCTTGAGGCGGGCGACATACAGGTGTATCAAATCGAACGCCTTTATCGTCTGGATATTCGAAAAACATTCCTGGTTGAATCCGGACATCTTTGCCCCCATGGCCGCGCTCCGCTTGTTGTTGTTGACCATGCGGGTCATCAGTTTTTTGGAGAGAAGGAGGCTGACCGGCATGCTGAGGAACGCGAAGACCGCGAACGAGGCGTCGTTGGCCACGACCATGACCAAGGCGCTGATGAACCTGAAAATATATATGATCGCGTTCGGGATAAAATTCAGCACGCCGCTTGAGATGGCGGAGGCGTCCGATCCCCACCGCGTCAGCAGATCGCCGGTATGGTAGTTCGACAGGGATTCCCAGTCGGTCACCAGTATCTTCGCGAAAATGTCCGATTTTATCTCGGAATCCACCTTCATGCTAATGTAATTCGACGCATAGTCCGATGCCTGGTTTAGCAGCGTCGTTCCGATATTGAGGCCTATCATCATGCAAAATGTCCGTACCAGAGCCCCGGTCTCGTAGCCGGTGATGATATCGACCAGATCCTTGGAGATCCAGCTGCTGAGCAGCGAGACGACCGTCCCAACCATGCCGAGGGCAGTATAAAACAGCATGACGAGCCAGTAGCGCTTGGCATATTGATAGATCCAGAGCGTCTCCCGCCACATTTTCCGAAGTTTCCCGGGCTCGAGACGCTCAAGCAGGGCTGATACTTTTTCTCTCATGGAAATCCTCGCTTATGTCAAAAAGTCCGTTTGCGCGGGACGCAAAGCGGCATTCTTCCACCCGCGGCCTGTGCATAAAAACAGCACCACCCGAAAGTGGTGCTGTTAATCGACATCCTAATCTGCGGCATACCGCCAGGAATCAATCAAATCCGCCCTGGACGTTCTCTTTCTTCTCGCAAGAGATGGTGATATCCGTGATGGTAAGCCCCTTGGTCAGACCCTCATCGCCGGCGGACGCAGCCAGGAGGATATTGAAATTGTCTCCTGAATTATAAGCGTTCGCGTGATTCCTGCGGGTGATGATGACCTTATTGCCTTGGATAGAATACTCGCCCTCCGTCTCTACCTGCGTGATGTTCGCGTTGAACACGACCGTCATGGTAGACGCGGTGGAGATATGCACCACATCCGTGGAATGCGTGCCGATAAGGCGGAACGTATGGCCCCAGCCGTTCCAATCCTGATCCGACTGCCAATTGATAGTCCAGCAGTCGCCCGAATCATCGTTAGGCGCCGCCCCGCTCGCGGTATACACGCCCTCGCTAAGGCCGTCCGCGGCGAGCATCACAGGTTTCTCATAATTTTTCATTTCTTTTTCTCCTTTCTATTACCTATAGGTAACATAATGATTACATGATATATTCGGGAATCCCGCGCCCGAAACCGTTACTTATCTAGTTAACTCAATACTAGCACTAAAATATTCATTTGTAAATAAAAAAATAGATAAATTTTCACCCCAGCGGTATGGAATATACATCCGCGCCGCGCTCCCCGGCGGGGCCCTCGCGGCGGAATCCTATCCTGCCGAGGAGCGCGATGCCTGCGGCATTTCCGGGATCAGTGAAGCAATAGAGCCTCCCGAAATCCGCGAGGTTTTTCCTGGCAAACTCTATGAGCTTCAGGCAGATCTCCGTGGCATATCCGCGCCGCTGGAATCGCGGCGCGACGAGATACCCCATCTCCAGTACCGTCTCACCCCGGTACTCCCCGTGCGAAAAGCCCGCGCGGCCGATAACGCGGCCATTCTCCCTCGCGCAGGCTACCCACATGCCGTATCCGTAGAAATGATAAAATTGCTCGATATAGTCCCTGACGTATCGCTCCTCCACGTCCCGGCCGCGCAGCGGCTCCAGATAATCCGTGACGTGCGGCTCGGCATATATCTCATAGAGCGCGTCCAGGTCGGCCGGCTCCATCTCGCGCAGAAAGCAGCACTCCGTGACGACCGTGACCCAGGGAACGCCCAGGGCGCGCTTCATGACACGGTCTAAAAACTGCACGCCGACCTCGTCGAATCCCTCTATGATAATGTCCGGGCGGCGCGCTCCCGCCCCGCCGGCAAACGCCCGATCCCCTGAAGCGGCCTGATAGGAACCGACCTGGGCGGCCGCCGGCCGGGCCATCATCCCATACCCGGCGACCGCCATCGGCGTATTCTCCGCGAGCCTCAGCGTCTCATAGCTGCCGGCGAGCAGCAATGTCCGATCCAGGCGGGCGGCGTGCTCCCCCGCGTCGAGATCCACAAGCGAAACGCCCGCCCCGGGGAGTTCCCGGAGCAGGCGCCGTAACCCGCCGTCATCCGCATCCGCCGCCTCGCCGGAGCGGTAGCAGACATATTCCAATGTCTTTATCGAGCGGAAAAAATCATCGTCCATCACACCTGGTCCAGCGTGACGTTCATCTTGTCAAGATGCCAGATCTCGTCCACGTATTGCTGGATCGTGCGGTCTGACGAGAACTTCCCGGCATGCGCGGTGTTCAATATCGCCTTCCTCGCCCAACCGTGCTCGTCCGCGTACATATCCGAGATCTTCTTTTGGGCGTCCGCATATGAACGGAAATCCGCCAGCGTGAAATACGTGTCCGCGTATTGCGTACATTGCGTGTTCAGCAGCGAATTGTAGAGGTTGCGGAACAGCTCGGTGTCATTCTTGGAATAAAATCCGTTTATGAGCTGCATCAGCACCTGGCGGATCTGCGGGTCGCTGTTGAAGATCCGCATCGGATCATAATCCCTGGCCTGCTCGTGCGCTATGACCTCGTCCGCGCTCATGCCGAAGATCACTATATTGTCCTCGCCGACTTCCTCCACCATCTCCACGTTGGCGCCGTCCATCGTGCCGATGGTTATGGCGCCGTTCAGCATGTATTTCATGTTGCCGGTACCGGACGCCTCCTTGCTGGCGGTCGAGATCTGCTCGGACACGTCCGCCGCCGCGATGATGATCTCCGCGTTGGAAACGCTATAATCCTCGATGAAGACGACCTTTATCTTGCCGCCGATGGACTCGTCGTTATTTATCACGTCCGCAACGCTGTTGATAAGCTTTATCGTGAGCTTGGCATTCATGTACCCGGGAGCCGACTTCGCGCCGAATATGAACGTCCTCGGGATGAACGGCATGTCGGGATGCTCCTTTATCTCGTTATAGAGATACATGACGTGCAATATGTTCATCAGCTGGCGCTTGTACTCGTGCAGCCGCTTGGTCTGGCAGTCGAATATCGACCTGGGATTGACCTCTATGCCGTTATGTTCCCGGATATATTTCGCGAGGCGTACCTTGTTCTGGTATTTGATATTCATGAACTCCGCCTGCGCCTTCTCATCATCGGCGTAGACCGCCAGACGCTCCAGATGGCTGAGGTCAGTGATCCAGTCGTCTCCGATGCGGCTGCCGATCCAGCTGGACAGCAGCGGGTTCGCGTGCAGCAGGAAACGCCTCTGGGTAATGCCGTTCGTCTTGTTATTGAATTTCTCGGGGAAGAGCTGATAGAACTCTTTCAGTTCCTGCGTCTTCAATATCTCCGTATGCAGCCTCGCCACGCCGTTCACCGAAAAACTCGCCGCGATCGCCAGGTTCGCCATCTTGACCTCGCCGTTGTAGACGATCGCCATCTTTTCGATCATGTGCTGGTCGCCAGGGAAGCTCGCCTGGATCTCCAGTACGAACCGGCGGTTAATCTCCTCCACGATCTGGTATATGCGGGGCAGCAGGCGCGAAAAAATCTCGATCGGCCATTTTTCCAGGGCCTCCGCCATTATCGTATGGTTCGTGTACGCGCAGGTTCGCGTCGTGATCTTCCAGGCCTCGTTCCAGTTCAGCTCATATTCATCCAGGAATATGCGCATCAGCTCCGCGACCGCCACGGTCGGATGCGTGTCGTTCATCTGGAATACGACCTTGGTGGGGAGATCGCGTATGTCGCTATGGTTTTTCATGAATTTCGCGATCGCCCGCTGTACGCTGGCGGACACGAAGAAATACTGCTGGCGCAGGCGCAGCTCCTTGCCCTGCACATGGTTGTCGTTAGGGTAGAGCACGTCGACCAGGTTGCGCGCCAGGTTCTCCTGCTCCACCGCCTTGTGGTAGTCGCCCTTGTCGAAGGAGTCCAGCTTGAAACACTCCACCGGCTCCGCGTCCCAGACCATCAGCGTGTTCACCACGTTGTTTTTATAGCCGATAATCGGCATGTCGTAGGGGATCGCGGTCACCGCCTGGTAGTTCTCATGGATGAAGCGCGTCTTGCCGGTCGCCGCGTCGCGCTCGGCGCGGACATATCCGCCAAATTTTACCGTGTAGGCATATTCCGGGCGGCGCAGTTCGAAAGGATATCCGTCCTTGAGCCAATTGTCGGGCTCCTCCACCTGGTAGCCGTCCTTGATCCGCTGGCGGAACAGGCCGTATCTGTAACGGATGCCGCAGCCATACGCGGGATATCCCAGAGTCGACAGCGACTCCATAAAGCACGCCGCCAGGCGTCCCAGGCCGCCGGTCCCAAGGGCCGGATCGCGCTCCTGATCCTCGATTTCATTGATGTCCAGGCCTATCTCCTCCAATGCCGCCTTTACATCGCCGTAAGCGTTCAGATTGATCAGGTTGTTGCCCAATGCGCGCCCCACCAGAAACTCCATGGACATATAATAGACCGTCTTTGGATCGGTCCTCTCCATCGTCTTCTGGGTCGCCAGCCACTGGTCGATGATGACCTCCTTGACCACGAAGCTGACCGCCTGGTAGATCTCCTGCTTGCTCGCCTCCGAGAGCGTCTTGCGAAACAGCGTCTTTACGGTATCCTTGACATTCGTTATGAATGCCTCCTTCTCGAAAAATTTGTTAGCCATCCCTGACTCCTCCTCTAGCACTTGCCTTCCGGTTCTTTGGAAAAAAGATAGTTTCATGCCTTTTTTTCTACTCCCAGTAATACTTTTTCCCCATTTATGTTCCATTCCTTTTCATACCCGCCGCCAGACGTCCCGGACGCTATCTCGTCCGCGAGCACCTCGCCCGCTATCTCGTCCCGGCGCGACTGCAATACGGCGGCGGCCCTGCCGTCCGCCCTATACTCCACCCTGATCCTGTCCATGACCTCGAATCCGGCCTCTTTGCGCATCGTCTGGATCTTGCTGACCAGCTCGCGCACTATGCCCTCCTCGATCAGCCCGTCGGTGAGAACGGTATCCAGCACGACCGTGACATGATTGTCGCCCTCGGTCTGGTATCCTTCGGCCTGCGTGGCCGTTATCAGCAGATCCTCCTCTGATAGTACGACATCCGGGGAAACGCTGTCAAGCGTTATGCTCCCGTTACGGCGCAGCTCCTCCATCGCGGCGTTCCCATCCAGCCGCGAGAGGGCCTCCCGGATCTGGCCTAAGTATTTTCCATATTTCGGGCCCACGGTCCTAAGCTGCGGCTTGAACGTATAGTCGGTATATCTGCCCACGTCGTCGGTATATTCGACCTGCTTTACGTTCAGCTCGTCCGCGATGATCTCTGTGAAAAATTCATCGGGCCGCGTATCGGCCTTTACATACATCGTGCCGATCGGCTGGCGGTTCTTGATGCCCGCGCTGTTGCGGCAGGCGCGGCCCATAACGACGATCTTCAGCACGGCCTCCATGTTCTCCTCCAGCCGTTCGTCGATCCAGGCCTCGTTCGCCGTAGGAAAATCGCACAGATGCACGCTCTCCGGCGCGTTTTTATCGATTGAACATACCAGGTTGCGGTAGATGTCCTCCGCCATGAACGGTATCATCGGGGCCGCGCACTTCGCCACAGTGACCAGCGCGGTATAGAGCGTCATATAGGCGTTTATCTTGTCCTGCTCCATGCCCTTAGCCCAGAAGCGCGCGCGGCTCCTGCGCACGTACCAGTTGCTCATCTCGTCCACGAAATCGTCCAATGCCCTGGCTGCCTCCGGGATCCGGTAGTTCTCCAGATTGCCGTCCACGGACTTTATGAGGGTATTCAGCTTAGAGAGGAGCCACCTGTCCATGACCGGCAGCTTGTCATACTCGAGCGCGTATTTCGTCGCGTCGAAATCATCTATGTTCGCATACAGCACGAAGAATGCATAGGTATTCCAGAGCGTGCCCATGAACTTGCGCTGGCCCTCCCGCACCGCCTTGCCGTGGAAACGGTTCGGCAGCCACGGCGCGCTGTTTATGTAAAAATACCAGCGGATCGCGTCCGCTCCGTATTCCTCGAGCGCGTCGAAAGGGTCTATGGCGTTGCCCTTAGACTTCGACATCTTCTGCCCGTTCTCGTCCTGCACGTGCCCTAAGACTATGACGTTCTCATATGGCGCCCTGCCGAAGAGCAGCGTGGACTCCGCCATCAATGAATAGAACCACCCGCGCGTCTGGTCTACGGCCTCCGATATGAACTGCGCCGGGAACTGCCGCTCGAACAGCTCCTTATTCTCAAACGGATAATGATGCTGCGCGAAAGGCATGGCGCCGGAGTCGAACCAACAGTCTATGACCTCCGGCACGCGGCGCATAGGCGCACCGCAATGCGGGCATTTTATCACTACATCGTCTATGTAAGGCCTGTGCAGCTCGATATTCCCGGCCTCAGGATCTCCGGAGAGCTCGGCCAGCTCGCGCCTGCTGCCGACGGATATCTGATGCCCGCAGGCCCCGCACTCCCATATATTCAACGGAGTGCCCCAGTAGCGGTTCCTGGAGATGCCCCAGTCCTGGATGTTTTCCAGCCAGTTGCCGAAGCGCCCCTCCCCTATGGACTCCGGAATCCAGTTTACAGTGCGGTTGTTGGCGACCAGCTCGTCGCGCACCTCCGTCATCTTTATGAACCACGACTCGCGCGCGTAATATATGAGCGGCGTGTCGCAGCGCCAGCAATGCGGATATTCATGCTCGAACTTCGGCGCGTCGAACAGCAGCCCCTTGTCCTCTAGATCCTGCAGTACCATAGGGTCGGCTTTTTTCACGAACGTCCCGGCATATGGCGTCTCCTCCGTCATCTCGCCCTTTTCGTCCACGAGCTGCACGAATGGCAGGCCGTATTTCCTGCCGACGTTCGCATCGTCCTCGCCGAACGCCGGCGCGATGTGGACGATGCCGGTGCCGTCCGTCATCGTGACGTAGCCGTCGCAGGTGATATAAAAAGCCTTTTTATGCTGTTTTTCGATTATATCGTCCGCGAAGTCAAACAGGGGCTCGTATTCCTTGTACTCCAGATCCGTGCCGAGGCAGGTCTCCAGCACCTCGTAGGCATTCTCCCCGTCTTTCCCGAGAGGCCCCAGCACGGCGTCAAGCAGCGCCTCCGCCATATAATATGTATATCCGTCCGCGGCCTTCACCTTGCAATAACGCTCCGAAGGATTCACGCATAGCGAGACGTTGCTTGGCAGCGTCCAGGGCGTGGTCGTCCATGCCAGGAAATACGCGTCCTCCCCGGCGGCCTTGAAGCGCACGATGGCGGAGCGCTCCTTTACGGTCTTATACCCCTGCGCCACCTCCTGGGAGGAGAGCGGCGTGCCGCAGCGCGGGCAGTACGGGACGATCTTGAATCCCTTGTATAATAGCTTTTTATTCCAGATCTCCTTGAGGGCCCACCACTCGGACTCTATGAAATCATCGTCGTAGGTCACATAAGGCTCGTCCATATCGGCCCAGAATCCGACCTTCTCGGAGAAATCCTCCCACATGCCCTTGTATTTCCAGACGGATTCCTTGCATTTCTTGATGAAAGGCTCCATGCCGTAAGCCTCTATCTGGTCTTTACCGTTCAGGCCGAGCTCCCTCTCCACCTCCAGCTCCACCGGCAGGCCATGCGTGTCCCACCCCGCCTTGCGCGGCACATAGTAGCCTTTCATCGTGCGGTAGCGGGGGATCATGTCCTTTATCACGCGGGTCAGGACGTGGCCTATGTGGGGCTTGCCGTTCGCGGTCGGCGGGCCGTCGTAAAAAGTATATACCGGGCAGCCCTTCCTATTGTCCATGCTCTTCTGGAATATATCGCGCTCCTTCCAGAAGAGCCCGGTCGCCTTTTCGCGCTCGGCAAAATTCATATTAGTATCGACTTTGTTGTACACGCCTTTTTCTCCTTTCTCGAGAGCGCCCATAAATATAAATAAGAAATGGTATCAGTATAATTCAAAAGCCCCGGCATTGTCAAGCTAATTGAAGCCCACGACCTTCTGCGCGAGGCGGTACGCCGCCACGGAGATCTTGCGGCCGCCCCTGCCCGGGAGGTTCATCGTGACTCCCATGATGCCGTTCCGCAGCCTGTGGAACAGGCGGATGTCATATTCCTTGATGTATTTCCACAGGTCCCTTTTTTTCTGGACGTTCTCCTCCGTGCCCGAACGCAGCAGCAGCACCGTGGAGACGACCGTGATTATCTCCAGGTAGTTGAACATATATTTGCGCAGATGCTTGTCGGAAATCTTCCACAGGTCATAATCCTCGATCATCAGCTTGTTCACGCTGATCTGCTGGTCGATGCGGCCGATCATCACGCTCTCGTTGACCGACTGGTCCGCGCGCCCGATAAAATAATGATACAGGTCGACGTCCATGTAGTACATCTTTTTCACGAAAGGCAGCGGATGATATACATATATATTGTCCACGTAAAAAGTATGCGCCGGCAGCTCCATATTGCATTTCTGCAGGACGCGGGTCCTGTATATGACCGAGTGCATGAGCAGGTAATGCCCCTTTGTGATGAGCATGACGTCCTTCCAGCCGAAAACGCGCTCTGTCGGGAACATCATCGTGTAGCGCATGACGCGCTTATTTTTCGCCCCGGCCTTGTCGTAGATGAAATTCGCTATGAAGAGATCCACGATGTCGTCTCCGCCCGCCAACTCGCCCAGGCGGCCAAGCACCGCGTGAAACGCCTCCTCGTCCACCCAGTCGTCGCTGTCCACCACCTTGAAAAAAAGCCCGGTGGCATTTTTTATCCCGGTGTTTACCGCCGCACCATGCCCGCCATTCTCCTGGTGGATGGCTCGCACCATCGTCGGGTAGCGCCTGGCATATCCGTCCGCGATCTCCGGCGTAGCGTCCTCGGATCCGTCGTCTATGATCAGTATCTCCACGTCCTCGCCGCCGGTGAGCAGCGATTTAATGCATCTTTCCATGTAGTCCTGCGAATTATAACAGGGTATCGCGACCGTCAATAGCTTCATTCTTCCTCCTCCAGCAATCCGTCCGCCAGATCCAGCGCCCTTCGCGCCATGGCGTCCATGTTATAGTATTTATATTCGGCGAGCCGCCCCAGCGGGTAAAAACGCGGCAGGCGCGACGCGAGCGAGCGGTACGAGGCGTATAGCTCCCCGTTTTTGGAATTCATTATGGCATAATAAGGTATCTCTCCGGGCGCGCCGGTATACGCGAACGGATATTCCCGCACGATCGTAGTGCCGCTATATCCGCCGGGATCTAGCACGTTCTGCCCTGTCAGGTATTGGAACTCGGTTATCCGCGTGAAGTCCTCGCTCACGGTATAATTCACGACAGGATGCCCCTCCTGGAAATCGTCACTGTCCAGATGCTCGAAGTCGAAGCGCAGCGAGCGGTACGGCAGGCGCCCGTACCTGCATCCGAACAGCTCGTCCAGCGGCCCGGTATATATCACGCTGCCCGAAAAAGGCTTCCCGTCCAGAAATACGGCGCCCCCTGCCGCGTCCTGATCCGGCAATGCGCATTCGAACCGCAGCCGTTCCGCGGCCGGGGTATCCAGGCGCAGCTCGATGTTTCCATGATCCAGCATCCGCTCAAACATCGGCGTAAAGCCATGCAGCGGCACTCCCTGGTATTTGTCCTGAAAATATCTCTCGTCGTAAGATATGAGCACGGGGACGCGCCCGGTCACCTCCGGCGAAATCTCCTCGGGCTTCTGGCCCCATTGCTTCATCGTATAGGTCAGGAAGATATTCTCGTATACATATTGCGCGATCCCCCGGATGTCCGGATCCGCGCTTTCCCTAAGCTCCATGATGGGCACCCTGCTGCCCGCGCCGTATGCACTGACGAGCTTCTCTTCCAGCTCGTCCGCCTTATCGGGCTGGTAGACCGCGTGCAGCGTGCCAAGGCTAAAAGGCACCGGAATGAGCCCGTCTCCGACGCGGGCGACGACCTTATGGCCGGACGGATACATATACCAGTCCGTAAAGCGCGAGAGATATTCATATACGCCCTCGTCCCCGGTATGAAAAATGTGAGGCCCGTATTCGTGGACTACGACGCCATACGCGTCGCGATGGTCATAGCAGTTGCCGCCGACATGCGGACGCTGCTCGAAAATCAGGACGCGGCGGCCATTCTCCGCTAAGCGCCTCGCGGCCACCGCGCCGGCGATGCCGGCACCGACGACTATCGTATCATACATGCTTTTCTCCTCATATGTGCAATCTCCAGCCCCTGTTCACAAAAAGTTTACAAACCAATAATAGCCACTTCACAATTCGTGCGTATCATTTAGTCATGTTCATCGTCAGGCAAGCTGATGAAACAAACTTCCCATATTTTCTTTTTCATAATTAATTGGGCGATGCTTTTCAAAAAGCATCGCCCTCCTCTTTGTCTTCCTATTTGTTCTGGAACGGAACGACCTTCAATTTCTTTTCGGGATCTTTCTCCAGGAAGTTGGCCATGCCCGCCTTCTGGTCCTCGGTCTCAAAGCAGCTGCCGAACAGCTTCTCCTCGATGACGATCGCGTCGTCCATCGCCGCGTCCAGTCCCTCGTTTATCGCCTTTTTGCAGGCGCGCACCGCGATAGGCGCGTTCGCCGCGATCGTGGATGCAAGCTTTTTGGCCGCGGGCATAAGCTCGTCTGGCGCATAGACGCTGTTGACCAGGCCGATGCGATAAGCCTCGTTGGCGTCGATGTTGCGCGCGCCATAGATCATCTCTTTAGCCTTTCCGACGCCTACAACGCGGGCCAGCCTCTGCGTGCCGCCGAATCCGGGCGTGATGCCCAGGCCAGCCTCGGGCTGTCCGAACACCGCGTTGTCCGAACAGATGCGGATATCGCAGCTTAGCGCGATCTCGCAGCCGCCTCCCAGCGCGAAGCCGTTGACAGCGCAGATGACCGGCACCGGCAGCGTCTCGAGCTTGCGGAATACGTCGTTGCCCTTTTTGCCGAACGCCTCGCCCTCGGCCTTGGTCAGCGTGCTCATCTCGCCTATGTCCGCGCCGGCCACGAAAGATTTGAACGCGTTGCCCTTCTTGTCGGGGCCTCCGGTCAGGATGACCGCCCTCACATCGGGATTCGCCGCGATCTCATCTAGCGCGGAGCCGATCTCGTCAAGCGTCTGGCTGTTCAGCGCGTTGAGCGCCGCTGGGCGGCTGATCGTCAGCGTAGCGACGGCGCCGTCGATTTCCAACTGTAGATTGTCCATGGGTTTCTCCTCCTAAATTTATATATGGTTAAAATAACATTTGGTAACCATGCCGTCAGCTAATGTCGTGTCCCGCGAACAGCTTCTGCAGCTGCGATATGGCGTGGCTCTCCAGAACGCTCCTGCCATGCTCCAGGACATACGCGGCCTGCCCCTCGTCCGCGCTCGCCGCATCCATGAACTCCACCGATGCGGCCATGACCTGGCAGACCTGCTTTTCATCCATATCCCCCCGCTCGATGACCAGGCAATACACGTTCGCATCCTCGAGCAGATACAGGCCGCTGTCCATATGCAGCTTCTCCTCGACGTCATCGTCGATGCCCATGCAGAACGAACGCAGCGACTCAATATCCTCGAACTGAAGCAGATAGCGTTCCTTCCTGGCTTCGGCCGCCGCCGCTTCTTCGGCCTTCTCCCTGCTCTCGTTGACCGCCTCGGAGAGAGTGCTCATCGCCGCGCGCAGTCCCTCCAGCAGCTCCATCAGATTGCCGCCCTGGCGCTCCGAAAATGTCAGCGCCAGCTTGTTCTCGGGCAGCACCGCCACCTGTATGGTCATAGGCCCGCCCTGCACCTTGAAGCCGACCTCCTGCTCCGCCAGCGTGACCATCTTCCGCAAAAATTCCTCGGTCCTGCCGCTGTTGGTGAGAAAATCGTCCACCTCCAGCCCGTTCGCCCTTAATTCGTCCTGCGTTATGATGCACCGCACCGTATCCGTACTGATCCGCTTAAATCTCATATTATCACCGCCTTCTTCACGCGCTGCCCCGCGCCCTGCCTGCAGGCAGCAGGTCCGCCTGCAAGCAGTCCATCCGCCTGCAAGCAGTCCATCCGCCTGCAAGCAGTCCATCCGCCTGTCCATTGCGACCGGGCTTTCTTCTGTATA
>CAYVFF010000029.1:0-24525 GCA_964450965.1 uncultured Eubacterium sp.
ATGGTATTCGGCCACAATCTCTAACATCCTGTCAAGGCAGGAATATCTCGGACACGGTCAACTTCAAAACCTACCGGAAATCCTACAAACAGAAAAAGCAGCTTTTCCGCAACCCGTCCGAATGGCGGATTTTCGAGAATACCTATGAGGCAATCATAGACCGTGAGACTTTCGACATCGTGCAGCGCATCCGAATCGTGTGGAACTGCATCGGGGAATTCACCGTCCCCGATAACGGGAAAACGGCATAGCCGTACCCGCCGACTATGCCGCATTCTTCAAAATCAAAAATCCCTAAGTAAAACCGCCTTTTGCCCCTCTTTTTTACGCAATTTTCACATTTCACGCAAAACCGGCATACACCATTATCCCTTGACGCTGCCTAGCGTGACGCCCGCGATAATATATTTCGACAGAATCAGATATACCACGATGATAGGCAATATAGCCGTCAGGATCATCATGTACATCTTGCCCATGTCGCGGTTCATGTAATCGGCTCCACGCAGCAAGGCGATGATGATGGGCACCGTCATCTTGCTCTTCGTCTCCAGCACCAGGGCGGGAACGAAGTAGTTATTCCAGGAACCCACGAAAGTGAAGATTGCCTGCACCGCCATGGCCGGCTTCATGACAGGTATCACGACGTGGTTGAACGTGTGGAACTCTCCCGATCCGTCGATACGCGCCGCCTCGACCAGAGACAGCGGCAGCGATGACTGCAGGTAGCTGTACATGAAGTAGAACACGGCCGGCGAGGCTATGGACGGAATAATCAGCGGCCACAGCGTGTCGTACATGTGCATGTTCGTGATCAAGCGCAGGAAACCCATGGCCGTAACCTGGGTGGGCATCACGAGAATCGCCATGATGAACGTGAACGCCACTTTTTTCAGCTTGAAATCGTATGCATACAGGCCGTATGCGGTCAACGATGAGAAATAAGTGCAGAGGATGGCGCTGGCGCCCGCTACTATCAGGCTGTTCTTGATGCCGCTGAGCATCGGGTACGACTGGTCCGCCATCATGTTTTTAAAGTTCGTGATAAATTTCGTGCCGGGCAGTATCGAGAATCCTCTCTGTATCGCCGCATGGTCGCGCGTCGCATTGACAATCAGTATATAGAAGAAGAACAAGCAAAAGAATGACAAAATGACGAGCAGAACATACGCGAATATCGTCCGTGCGGTGTTATGTCCTTTTGATTGCATATCTTAACTCCTTCCTTGCTTTCTTGCCAATTTTTTCTGTCTCCTTGCCTCAGCCTTAGAGCCGTCCTCATCATCATCGTTCGTTATCTTGTAGGTGATAAAGCACAATATCGCGCTGATGATGAACAGGTATACTGACAGTGCGCCGCCCATGCCATAGTTCTTGCTCTTCAGGTTGTCGTTCAAGAACATAATCAGCGTGTAGCTCGTACGGTCGGGGCTGCCGGCTCCGTTAGTCAGGATCTGCGGTACATCGAACATCTGCAGTCCGCCGATAATCGAGGTAATCAGCGTATATGCCAATATCGGGCGGATCAGCGGCAGGGTAATCCGGAAGAAACGGTTAAAGCTGCTGCAGCCGTCAATCTCAGCAGCCTCGAATATGTCGGGGCTGATGCCCATGATGGCCGCCATCAGCATGATAGTCGTATTGCCGAACCACATCAAAAAGTTCATCACGCCCACCAGGCTCCGCGTCCCCAAGGTAGTGCCGAGGAAATCGACGGGCGCGTCCGCGCTCACCAGCCCGCATGAAATAAGAAGGGAATTTATCGGCCCCTTCAGCGAAAACAGCGAGAAGAACAGCATTGCGAACGCCGAAGCCATGATAAGATTAGGCATGTATATGACCACCTTGAAGAACTGCTTCCCGCGTATCTTCAGCCTCGTGTCGACGAACCATGAGGCCAGCAGGAGCGAGATGACGATCTGCGGTATAAAACCGATTATCCAGAGGATAAACGTGTTGCCCGCGTATTTAAACATGTCGGAATGCAAAAGCTCCTTGAAATTCTCCAAACCGACGAAATTCGGTCCGATCCATTTAAGGCCGGAGCGGAAATACTCGAAAAAGCTGTACCGCACGGTATCTACCAGCGGAATCAGCGAAAAAATAAAAAAGCACGCAAAAAACGGCAGGATGAATATATACCCCCATTTTGCGTAGCTTACTCCCTTATTTTTTTTCTTCACAGGCTTCCAACCCCCTCTCCATAACGCCGCGGCGCATAAGCGCCGCGGCATATGTAGCTCTTTTCAAACTCCGATGGCTTATTGCGGCCATACGACCTCCGTTATGTCGGGATAACGCGTCTTGATGGCATTCTCAAAGTTCTCTTTGGCTTCGTCCAAGGTTACCACGTCCTTGAAGTAGTCATGCATAGCGTTCTGCATCTCCTCGACGCAGCCCTGGTCATATGCTGACAGGAGGGCCATCTGCACGTTGTTAGCGGCAGGAGTGAAATACTCATAAGGATTCTGGCCGCCCAGGAAGTCTGATGCGAACGAATCATCGGAAGCCGCGTTGGTCATGACGGTCATGTTGTTCGTGAAGTCTGAATACTCCTGGGAGATCTTGGTCGCGCTGTCAGCGTTTCCGGTCAGGCACAGGATGATGTCCTTCACGTAAGCGGGGTTGTCGGTGCCGGTAGCGCCGAGAAGGAACGTACCGCCCCAGTTGAACGCCTCGGGAGCGTTGGTAACAGCCCATGAGCCTGCATCGCCGTCCCAGTTGGGTACGAGCTGCGTGTCGATGCCCCATGCCGGGAACAGGAACGCGAACACCTTGGAGCTGGACGTCATTGCCGTATACCAGTCAGAATTCCACTGGCCGGATACTGCGGGATCAAAATATCCTGCATCAAGCCACTCCTTGGAGTCGTTAGCCCAGTCCATGATCTTCTGGTCGACCACTACCTTGGTCTCGCCGGCTGATACCCAGGGCTGTGCCGCCGCGTTGCTGTAGAGGCGGAACGTATCGTCATAGTTGGAGAATACATAATATCCCTTTGCCTTGAGCTCCTCAGCTGTCTCTTTCATGGTAGCCCAGTCCGAGGTCTTCTTGCCGACTTCTGTCGGATCGTCGGTGCCGAACACTTCCTTCGCGATATCGCGGCGATATACGAGAACGCCCGGGCATGCCTGCCAGGTGCTGCCGCGCTGGACGCCGTTCTGGTCGGAAGCGACGACCTTCGTGAATGAGAACTGGTCAGCCAGATCCGTGTCGGGATCGATGCCAAGGTCGGTAAGCGGCATCGCCACATCGACGTCGGCGTCTGAATACTTCGTGATGTAGTCCAGCTCCGCCGCGAAGATGTCTACCTTGTCGTCATCGGCCGCGGTAGCCTGGTTTGACAGAGCCTGATCAAGCTTGTCCTGATATACGCCGTCCTCGTTAGGGTTGATGATCCAGTTTATCACCCTGCCGTCCGCCAGCTTGGACTGCGACTCGCCCGCCTCGGTGATCTCGGGATACACCGCGTTGATACGGTTGCGGACCTCGTCGTTGAAGCTGTAGATGTTGATAACCTGTCCGGGGTCGGAAGACAGGTCGGCTCCGCTGCCCTCGGCGGCGTCGCCCCCCGCGGTATCGCCCTCGGCGGTGTCGCCTTCCGCGGTATCGCCCTCGGCGGTGTCGCCTTCAGCGGTGTCGCCCTCATCGGTAGCGGCATCCCCGCTTGTCTCCTCCTGCTGCGTATCGTCGGTCGCGGCGTCTCCGCCGTCGTCGCCTCCGCCGCCGCATCCAGCAAGGACTGACGCGACCATCGTCGTGGCCAGCATCATGGTAACGAGTTTTTTCTTCATTTCTCAAATCCTCCCATCTTTGTAGATTGAAAAAAGTTAAAAAGTACGTTATATTAAACCGCGCGACGCGCGGAATAATATCCAAAGCCCCTGCGCCTGCGTCAAATCGCGCCGACCGATCCTCCCTCCAGGAACATCCCGTCGATATAATAGTTCCTTATAGGCGTCTCCTTCGGATTTTCGATAAGGCCTATCAGGCACTTCGCTGCCATCGCCCCTATCTCCTTGGTATTCTGCCAATACGTAGTAATCTTCGGCTCCAGCTGCCCCGCCATCCGTATGCCGTCGAAACCGGCCACCGAGATATCCCCCGGAATCTTCAGCCCCCTGTCCTTGATCGCGTTCATCCCGCCGATCGCGGCAAGGTCGTCCGAATACAATATGCACGACGGCCGCGGCTCCATGTCAAGCAGCTCGTTCGTCAAAATGCCGGCGATATGCGAATCCCTGTACCGGCCCTCGCGCAAGTATCCATCGGCGGGCTCTATGCCTTTTTCCGCCATATAGCCAAGGAAAGCCGCCAGCCTGTCACGCGTCACCGCCGTGTCCTCGCCGTGAACGAAGGCTATGCGCCTGTGCCCCTTGGCATATACATAATCGAGCAGGCGCCTCATGCCGTCGTCATTGTTGGAGCCTATCGATATGCGCCCGTCGTACGCGTGGTCGATCAAGACGACCGGCAGGCCGCTCTGCAAGAGCTCTGCCACCTCCGGATCGGAATAATCCGCGACCACGATGATGATGACCCCGTCCATCCGCCTGTATATCGAATGCTCCAGATAGGACATCCTGTCCTTCCGGTTCTTGCAATTGCTAAGGAACGTTATGTCGTACCCGTTATTCTCCGCCTCGTTCTTGAAGCTCTCCAGGAGCCACGCGAAATAGTCGTGCGTGAAGCCGCTGCCAGTGGCGTCCTTGTACAATACCCCGAGATTGTAGCTCCTGTTCGTCTTGAGCGCCCTCGCCGATGAATTGGGGTGATACCCCATCTCCTTCGCGACCCGCCTTATCTCGCGCTTGGTAGACACCGCGACGTCGTCGTGGTTGTTTAGCGCCTTGCTGACGGTAGCCGCCGATACTCCGCACCTCGCCGCAATATCTTTTACTGAAACCATGAATCGCACTTATCCCCCTTACATTCCAGCGTGTCATTCAATCGTTCCGCCAGACATTACGGCTTATGGTTTACTTAAACGTTTTACTTAATCGTTTAAGTAGATTTAAGATAACACACTTTCTGCCTATTTGCAATACTTTTTTTAGCTTTTTTCGAAAAATTAGTTACTATTCACAGCCGCCACGCGTAAAGTCAGATTTATTGAACCGAGAGATACGAGTATCCCATCAGGCTCTCGTCCACCTCGCGGGCGACCTCCCTGCCCTCGCGTATAGCCCATACCACCAGCGACTGCCCCCTGCGCATGTCTCCCGCTGCGTAGACACGGTCCGCGCTGGTCCTGTACTTCCCGGGCTCCGTCGCGACGTTCGTCCGCCCGTCGACGTCCACGCCGAAAGCCTTCGTGACATACGCCTCGCTGCCGAGGAATCCCGCCGCGATCAGCACGACGTCGGCGGGGAGCTTCTGCTCCGATCCCTCGACCGGCTGCATGTTCACCCGCCCGGTCTTCTCGTCGCGCACGCCCTCTAGACGCACCGTGACAAGTTCCTTGAGGCTGCCGTTCTTGTCCTTGACGAACTCCTTCACGGTCGTCTGGTAGATCCTCGGGTCATGCCCGAACAGCGCTATGGCCTCCTCCTGGCCGTAATCGGTCTTGCACACCTTCGGCCATTCGGGCCAGGGGTTGTCCTCGGCGCGGGCGTCCGGGGGCTTCGGCATCATCTCCAGCTGCGTCACGGATGCCGCCCCGAGGCGGATGCTGGTGCCGACGCAGTCGTTTCCGGTGTCGCCGCCGCCTATGATCACTACCCGCTTGCCCCTGACGTCCACATACTTCTTATCCTTGAGGTCCGAGTCCAGCAGGCTCTTCGTCACGCCCGAGAGAAAGTCCACCGCGAAATATATGCCCTTGGCGTCCCTTCCAGGCGCCTTGACGTCCCTGGGGTTTTTCGCGCCGCAGGCCAGGATCACGCGGTCGTATTCCTTGAGCAGCTTTGACGGCTTTATATCCTTTCCCACGTCCAGCCCGGTCAAAAACTCCACGCCCTCACGCTCCATCACCTTTATCTTGCGGTCTACTATCTGCTTTTCCAGCTTCATGTTCGGGATGCCGTACATGAGCAGGCCCCCCGCGCGGTCGGCCCTCTCATAGACCGTCACCAGATGCCCGCGCTTGTTGAGCTGGTCTGCCGCCGCGAGTCCGGACGGGCCGGAGCCTATGACGGCCACCTTTTTGCCAGTACGCACCTTCGGCGGCTTCGCGTCCGCGTAGCCATGCGAATAGGCATACTCTATTATGGCGTGCTCGTTCTCCTTGCTGGCGACGCTCTCGCCATAGTTGCCGCAGGTGCATGCCGCCTCGCATAGCGCGGGGCATACGCGGCTGGTGAACTCAGGGAAGTTGTTGGTCTTTTTCAGCCGCTGGTAGGCCTGCTCCCAATTGCCCCGGTAGACCAGGTCGTTCCACTCCGGCACCAGGTTGTGCAGCGGGCAGCCGCTCGCCATCCCCATTATGGTCATGCCGGACTGGCAGAACGGCACTCCGCAGGACATGCAGCGCGCGCCCTGCTCCCTCTGCTGCGCCTCTGGCAGAGGCGTATGGAACTCGCGGAAATGCTTGACCCGCTCCTTGGGATCCGCTGCAGCAGCGGTCCTCCTCTCATAATCTAAAAATCCGGTCGGTTTTCCCATGGTTCCTCGCCTCCTCAACGCTTCGCGTTCGCGTAAAACGCTTCTATCTGGGCCTGCTCGGAGCTAAGGCCCTTCTCTTCCATCTGAACGATCGCCATCATCATCCGGTTATAGTCATACGGGATGATCTTCTTGAACTTCGGCAGGTAGTCGGCGAAGTTATCCAGAATCTCCTTGCCCTTCTCGGAGTTGGTCAGCGTCACATGCTCCTTTATCAGCTCCTTCAGCTCCAGGACGTCGTATTTATTGGACAGTTCTTCGGTGAACACCATCTCCTTGTTCGTCATGGTATAGAGGTCGTTGTCCTCATCCAGCACGTAGGCGATGCCGCCGCTCATGCCGGCAGCGAAGTTTTTCCCGGTCTTGCCCAGCACGACGACGCGTCCGCCGGTCATGTATTCGCATCCGTGGTCGCCGACGCCCTCCACGACCGCCACCGCGCCGGAATTCCTCACGCAGAAGCGCTCGCCCGCGACTCCGTTTATGAATGCCTTGCCGCTGGTCGCGCCATATAGCGCGACGTTCCCTATGATGATATTCTCGTCCTTCTTATAAGTCACCCCGGCGGGCGGATATACGATGAGCTTGCCTCCCGAGAGGCCCTTCCCGAAATAGTCGTTGGAATCGCCCACGAGCTCCAGCGTCAACCCCTTCGGTATGAACGCGCCGAAGCTCTGGCCGCCCGCGCCGCTGCATTTGACGACGAACGTGTCGTCCTCCAGCGACGTGCCGTATTTTTTCGTTATCTCGGATCCGAATATCGTGCCCAGCGACCTGTCCGTGTTCGAGACCTCCATGTCTATGACCATGCGCCTGCCGTTTTCCGCCCCGGCGAACTGCTTGAGCAGCACCTTCTCGTCCTTGGTCTGCTCCAGATGGAAGTCGTATACCTTCTTCGGGTTGAACGTAAACCTCTCGCCGCTGCCCAGGTACGGGTTATTCAATATATTGGAGAGATCCAGCCGCTGCTGCTTTTCATTCAGGTCGTCCCTCACCCGCAAAAGGTCGCTCCTGCCGACCAGCTCGTCCAATGTACGCACGCCAAGGCGCGCCATATGCTCCCTCAGGTCCTGCGCTATGAAACGCATGAAGTTCACGACGTATTCCGGCTTTCCCGAAAAACGCCTGCGCAGCTCGGGGTTCTGCGTGGCGACGCCCGCCGGACACGTGTCCAGGTTGCATACGCGCATCATAATGCAGCCCATCGTGACGAGCGGCGCGGTAGCAAACCCGAACTCCTCCGCCCCAAGCGCGGCAGCGATAGCGACGTCCCGCCCGGTCATCAGCTTGCCGTCCGTCTCGACCCTCACCTTTTCGCGCAATCCGTTCATGATCAGAGTCTGGTGAGTCTCCGCCAGGCCCAGCTCCCATGGCAGGCCGGCGTTGTGTATGGAGCTGCGCGGCGCGGCGCCCGTGCCCCCGTCATATCCCGAGATGAGAATGACCTGCGCCCCGGCTTTGGCGACGCCGGCGGCTACGGTGCCGACGCCCGCCTCGGAGACCAGCTTTACGGATATGCGCGCGTCACGGTTTGAATTCTTCAGGTCGAAAATGAGCTGTTCCAGGTCCTCTATCGAATAGATGTCATGGTGCGGCGGAGGCGAAATCAAGGACACTCCCGGCGTCGAATGCCTGGTCTTTGCGATCCACGGGTATACCTTCGCCCCGGGCAGATGGCCGCCCTCCCCTGGCTTGGCTCCCTGCGCCATCTTTATCTGGATCTCCTGCGCGCTCACCAGGTAGGTGCTGGTCACGCCGAACCGCCCGCTCGCCACCTGCTTTATCGCGGAGCAGCGGTTCAGGCCGTCAGGGCCCACGGTGAGCCGCTCCAGGCTCTCGCCGCCCTCCCCGGTGTTCGACTTGCCGTGCAGCATATTCATGGCTATCGCCAGCGTCTCGTGCGCCTCCTGCGATATCGACCCGTAGCTCATCGCGCCGGTCTTGAACCGCGTCACGATGGAGTCGACGCCCTCGACCTCCTCTATGGGAACCCCCTTCTCCGGGTAGTTGAAGTCCAGCATGCCCCTGATATAATTGCGGTTCTCCAGGTCGTTCACGGCCTTCTCGTATTCCTTGAACATGCCGTAATCCCCCCGCTTCGTCGACTCCTGTAGCAGATGTATCGTCAGCGGGTTGTACAGGTGCTCGTCCGCGCCGGAACGCATGGAATGGCGTCCCGCCGAGTCCAGCGTCAGGTCGTTTTCCAGCCCCAGCGGGTCATATGCCTCGGAATGCAGGAAATTCACCTGTTTTTCGATGTCCTTTAACGTGATGCCGCCGATGCGGCTGACAGTGTTCGTAAAATATTTGTCTATGACCGCCTTGTCTATCCCGATCGCCTCGAATATCTTCGAGCCCTGGTACGACTGGATAGTGGAGATGCCCATCTTCGCGGCGATCTTCACTATTCCGTCCAAGACCGCGTGGTTATAGTCCTCTATCGCCGCGTAATAATCCTTGTCTATCATGTGCTCGTCGACGAGCTGCTTTACCACGTCCTGCGCGAGATACGGGTTTACCGCGCACGCGCCGTACCCCAGCAGCGTGGCGAAATGGTGGACCTCGTGAGGCTCGCCCGACTCCAATATGATCGCGAGCGCGGTCCTTTTTTTCGTGATGACGAGATGCTCATGCAGCGCGGCCACCGCGAGCAGCGACGGAATGGCGACGTGGTTCTCATCCACTCCCCGATCCGACAGAATAAGTATGTTCGCGCCGTCCCGATATGCCCTGTCCGCCTCGACGAAGAGCCTGTCTATGGCCTTTTCCAGGCTGGTGTTCTTATAATACGTAATGGGGATCTCCTGCACGGAGAATCCCTCCTTGTCCATGGCCTTTATCTTCATCAGGTCCGTGTTGGTCAGGATGGGGTTGTTCACCTTGATCACGTGGCAGTTCTCAGGCTTTTCCAGCAGCAGATTGCCGTCCTCGCCTATGTATATGGTAGTGGACGTGACGATCTTCTCGCGGATCGAATCTATCGGCGGGTTCGTCACCTGCGCGAACAGCTGCTTGAAATAGTTGAACAGCGGCTGGTATTTGCCGTCCAGCGCGGCTATAGGTATGTCGATGCCCATCGCGCTGGTGGATTCGCCTCCGTTCAATGCCATAGGCAATATCACTTCCTTCAGCGATTCATAGGAATAGCCGAAGGCTTTCATCATCCGCTGGCGCTCTTCGTAGCTATATTCCGGGACGCGCTGGTTCGGGATGCGCAGGTCCTTTAGGGCGACCATGTTGCGGTCGAGCCACTCGCCGTAGGGCTGCCTCTGGGCGAAATAATTCTTCAGCTCGTCGTCGTCTATTATGCGTCCCGCCACGGTATCAACGAGCAGCATCTTGCCGGGGCGGAGCCTGTCCTTTGCGACGATATGCTCGGGCGCGATGTCCAGTACCCCCACCTCGGAGGAGAGCACGAGCTGCCCATTGTCCAGCACGTAATACCTGGACGGGCGCAGGCCGTTACGGTCCAGGACCGCCCCCAGCAGGTCCCCGTCGGAGAAAACGATTGACGCGGGGCCGTCCCAGGGCTCCATCATCGTCGCGTAATATTGATAAAAATCCTTCTTTTTCTGGCTCATCAGGTGGTTGTTCGCCCACGGCTCCGGGATCATGATCATCACCGCGAGCGGCAAGGGCATGCCGTTCATAACGAGGAACTCCAACGTATTGTCCGTCATGGCGGAATCCGACCCCTCGGTATTTATGACCGGCAGCACCTTGGTAAGCTGGTCGTGCAGCTTGCCGGACGTCATCGTCTCCTCGCGCGCCAGCATCTTGTCGGCATTGCCCCGGATCGTATTTATCTCGCCGTTATGCACGATAAAGCGGTTCGGGTGCGCCCTCTCCCAGCTGGGATTCGTGTTCGTGCTGAAGCGCGAATGCACCGTGGCGATGGCAGACTCGTAGTCCGGATCCTGCAGATCATCGAAGAAAAGCCGCAGCTGATCCACCATGAACATCCCCTTGTACACTATCGTTCGGCTGGAGAGCGACGCGACGTAGGTCACCTCGTTGCTCTGCTCGAACACGCGCCGGACGACGTAGAGCATCCGGTCAAAATCCAGGCCCCTGGCGACCTGCTCCGGACGCTTGATAAAGGCCTGCATGATATAGGGCATGCAATCCCTGGCCTTATGCCCCAGGATCTCCGCGTGCGTCGGGACCTCCCGCCAGCCCAGGAACTCCAGCCCCTCCTTTTCCACTATGACCTCGAACATCTTCTTCGCCTGGGCGCGTTCAAGCTCGTCCTGCGGGAAGAAAAACATTCCCACTCCAAAATCGCGCTCGCCGCCCAGGTCGATGCCAAGCGGCTTCACCGCCTTAGAGAAAAACCTGTGCGAGACCTGGAGCAGTATGCCCACGCCGTCGCCGGTCTTGCCCTCGGCGTCCTTTCCGGCCCTATGCTTCAGGTTTTCCACGATATTCAACGCCTGCTCGACCGTGGCGTGGCTCTTTCTCCCCTTGACGTCGACGACAGCCCCGATGCCGCAGCTGTCATGTTCGAAAGCCGGGTCGTAAAGGCCTGGAACCAGCCGTCCCCTGTCCGATATGTGTTCTCTCATACGCGTACCCCTCTTACTTATTTTATTATGAAAGCCCGGTCGCAATGGACAAGCCCTGCCCGGATTGCGAATACCGCCGGCGATTGCGGGGCGCTGTATGCAAGTGACGCACGTTTAGCGCCGACTAAGACCGCAGCAACGGAGCAATCCGCGGGCTTTCATTCATTTTGTTGCCCCGCATGCGGGGCGTGAAATTTACACTACCCTATAATATAAACCAAAACTCCGCGATAGTCTATCGCGAATTTTGGCGAATTGTCTGATTGTTTTTAAATTTGTAGTCAAAAGGGGCTGTTTTCTGTAAATTACCGATATTGTTTGTCAAAAAAGCGGATATAGAAACAATTTCCATACGCGCAGAAAGAAAAACCTAATAAAATTAAGTTCGGATTGGCCGTGCCGGACCTATGCGCAGAAAAAATCCCGGACAGCCCGCGCCTTGCGCGCGAACCGCCCGGGAGATGCCATTACGGAAAGTTTATTCAAATCCAACGGCTCCCAGCACCCTCGCGCCCTGCTGGGCGCACAGCGTCAGCTCCCGCCGCAAGCCGTCATATTCCGTGCTGCCAGCCTTTTCCACGATGACGATGTCCTCCGCCCCGGACATCTGCTCCAGCGAGCCCGCGTTATGCACTATATCCTCGGCGAAGCTGCTGCTGATGCCGTCGCCGGAGAGATCCCCCCGCAGCTTTTCCAGCATCTTCAAATCGAAATCATCCAAAACCGCCATCGTCGTAAAGAAGAGCCTGGAAACGCCGGCCTTCTGGCAGGTCACGCGCAGGTTGGTCAGCGCCAGGGCATACTGCTGGTCCAGCGTGCGTCTGCCGCGTCCGCTGAGACGGTCCAGCCACGAGTCTATGCCGGAAAGAAATCTCTTCTTCTTCCTCCCCTCTGTCATAGTGCCGAACACGCGGATGCCATACATGTCTCCCAGCTCCCCGAGGTTTTTGAGCCGACCGTTCAGAATATAGCGGAAGGCTATCACGCAGCAGGCGAGGAAAAGTCCCAGCAGCGCACCCAGTGCCACGTATTTCACGTTAAACAGGGGCTGAAGCTCCGTTCCCTGTACCGGCTCGATTCCCGGCAGGTCCTCATCCAACGTCTGGCCTTCCCAGACGGTCAACTGTTCCGGGGTGAAGGCGTCGGTCAACGTCGCGAGATCCGTCTGCAGCTGGATCGCGGCGTCCTTATTGTCGCGCTGCTTCTGCAGCAGCGACTCGTCCCTTGTGACCTGGTCGTAACGGTCCACCTCGATGAGCTTATGGCTGCCGAGCTTTTTCGCCAGGCTGTCATGATACTCCTCCAGGCGGTCAGAAATCTGTCCGGCCAGATCCCTTGACTGCCCCTCGTCCAGCCCTGTCAGCGTCACCGCGAACTGCCTGCCATCGCTCATCTGGCTGGCAGACACCAGCTTTTGGTAATCCGCCTCGGGGATATCTGAGGATATGCGAAGCGACGGCCCCTGCGCGGCAGCATAGGCAACATATGCGGCGACTATGGAATTCGCCGGGTCTGTCTCATTCTCCTCCGTATAGTTATAAGTATACTCCGTATCCACATAATATCGAATCACCGTGGAGGGCTTTTCCACGGCATCCACGCGCATATCGAAAGCGTTCTCATTATAATCCAGCTGTTCGGCAAGCCGCTCCCTCAGCATGGCCGCCTTGTCCAGCGCGGCTATCTGCGAGTCCGTCAGCCCCTCCTGCGCCTCATCCAGCGTGACCTCCCCGGCTTCCGATTCCGGCCGCGCGGCAGCCGCGTTGGCCCGGCTAGCCTTGACATATCCAAAACCGCAGGCCAGCACGGCGAGAATAAGCGTCGACGCGATAATCCCGCGCCAGCCGTATACCACCTTCCAGAACAGGTCGATCAGGCTTATCTCCTGCTCCTGCGCCTCGGGATTCCACCCTAATTCTTCTTGATCCATCTCTCCACCCTCCTATGATTTATGCTGCCGCAAGAGCCATGACGCCTAGCGGCGGGCCTTGCGTTTCCCGCCCGCCGTGCCGGAGCCCGCGGCGCCGCGCAGGGGCTGCGGGTCAGACAGCCTGTGATTTATCCCGATGCCGATGCCCAGCAGGGCCCAGTACAGCGGCGATATCGTAATCGTCGAATCATTCGCCAGCGCGGATATCATATATCCGAGAGTCCCCAGCATGATGGCAAAACCGCAAGCCGCCGACACGGAGTCCAGCCGCCTCTTGAAGTAGAGCCGCGCGCTGGAAAAGAAGTACCACGCGTAAAATACCAGGAAGCAGACGAGCGAGAGGACTCCGGTCTCCACGCCTATCTGCAGATAGAGGCTGTGCGGCTTGGTGATGAACATATTGTCATATCCGTTGTTATACCTGTCCACGAAGTCGCCGTTCGGGAAAGCCAGCGCGAACGTATCCTTCCCGGAGCCGAACAGCAGGTACTTTTTCAGAACAGCAATCGACTTGTTCCAGATAAAGCCCCGGCCGCTGGCCAGCCCCGCCATATGCACGAGCGGCCCGAAATCATCCGACGCCGAATCCTCGTCCAATTTCGTGAACTTTCCGAGGTCGTTAAAATAATAATAACCCCCGCCGTCTGTTATCTGGTCGGTGAACGTCCATGTCTTGCCGTCGATTGCCACGGAAAAGCCATAAACCACCGGATCCTCCGCTATCATAATCGGCGTCAGCGTGAATCCCGGGAAACGGGAGTCTGTGACCGCGTAATAATAGAATCCGTCCGGGGAACTAGCATATTCGCATGCGACCGTATTTCCGTCCTGGTCCGCGAGTTCGAACGCGTAGGCCTCGTCCTGGCCGAACATGGACGCATATAGCGTATTGCCGAGGTAGTCGATCTCCACCTTGTCGTCATATGTAAAAATATGCTCCAGATTCCTGCGCTCCAAGTCAGTGGAGGCGATATATGCGCGGACTCCGGGCATGGCCTTCACGGCAAAAAAACCCAGAGCCGCGACGCATACGGCGAACCCGATCCACGCCGCGCGGTGATTTCTCGCAAAGCGCGCGATCATAAACAATACAAAAAACACCGCGACCGCCGCGAGCGCGATCTTCGCGGAGACGGACTCCGCGCCCGACATGGATATAAAGAGCATGACGGACAGGGCGGCGGAGGCGATCTTAACCAGCCAGTTCTTCGCCACGAACACGAGCATGAAAAATATCGGCAGGAAAAGCAGCGTATAATATCCCACGTAGTTGACATTGTAGAATGGGCCGTAGACCATCCCCTCGGGAAAAGTAAACGTATACCCGTCCCCCTCGTAGATCATGCGGTATATATCCCTGCCATAGCGCTGTGCCACGCAGATCGCCCCCACGAGCGCGGCTCCCGCGAAAATGCAGGCCAGTATCTTTTTCTCCGAATCCTGGTAGGCCGCCACGTAATAGCAGAACACGAGCGCCGCGATATAGGCGATGAGGTTCCAGGCAGTCTCGAACTGGTCCGGCATGCCATGCGATGAAAAATAGCGGTACTCGGAAAAAATCGAAGAGAGCAGCCCTAGCAAAAGGTAGGCGAACAGCGGGATGAAAATCCTCGTATCCCTCGTCAGCAGTGCCTCCCTGTGCCTCATGCTCCCGATCTGCCATGCGAGGAACGCGAGCATCACGAAGCCGGTCACATTAACCCAGATTGACTTATGGTACAGGAAAAAATCCGATACATACTCGTAGCTATTGTACCAGGAATAATCCGCCAGAGGGTTCGGCACGAGCTGCATCTTCACGATCACAGGAATGATGACGAACCAGCTAATCAGCGGTAAGAGATATATGTTTTTCTGTATGAACTGTTTTGCCTTCATAAACCGTCCTCCGGCATAAAGCGGGCATGCCCGTACAAGTAACGCGCTTTTAAGCAACCAATTATGCCAGATTATCACAAAAAAGCGATATTTGCAATACCTTTTTCAATCTTTGGAACTATTAGCTCCGTCCTTTTCGCATCCTTCAATATGCCTCCCCCTCCCGCCGCCTCGATACCGTAGGCCACGCCGCGTTAATCTTCGCGTAGCACGGGCAGGACTCATCGTGGTCATTTATGATGCCGCAGGCCTGCAGATGCGAGTAAATCGTGACGGCTCCGACATATTTGAAGCCCCTCTTTTTCAGATCCCGGCTGATTTTCCCGGAGAGGGCGTTGCTGACGGGAATCTTCCCGCCGGCCTTGCCATGGCCGCTGTATAAAATGGTCTTATTCCCCGAATATGCCCATATATAATCGCAGAAACTGCCGAATTCCGCGCGAATCTCACGGAAGCGGGCCGCATTGTTTATGACCGCCTCTATTTTTCCGCGCGAGCGTATCATGCCCTCGGTATTCATTATCCGCTCCACGTCCCGCGCGGTATAAGCGGCAATCATGTCATAGTCGAAACCGTCGAAACAGGCACGGAATATCTCGCGCTTTTTCAGCATCAAATCCCACGAGAGGCCGCATTGCATGCATTCGAGCATGAGATGCTCGAACATCCTTTTATCGTCATGCACGGGCACTCCCCATTCCTCATCGTGATAGATCCTGTTCAGCCCATTGTTATCCGCCCACGCGCAATATCCCATAATCCAAACCCTTTATCGCCCGCCATGAACAGCCGCCTAAAAGATTATAATCCATCAGGACGCCTATTTCAACAGCAGTTTCGAAAAAACAGCCTCGCTTAACACGTTGTCGCATACGAACCTATCCGATTCCATGTATCTCGCGACGCTATATCTCAGCTGCCCCGTCGCGGCATCGCAGTTCTCCAGATCGAATCCGCAATACAATATTTCCGCCTTTCCGACCTTTGCGGTAAAAAGCGGCGACGCCGGAGTATTGTCGACGAAGTTCGGCACCATCTCGACGATCGGCTTGAAGCCATCCCCGAAAGACGATATATCCATGGCCATCGATCGGTCCAGCAGCCCCTTCCATTGGTAGTCCGGATATTTTCCGGTAGGAAAATGGGCAAATACCGGATGTTTCTCGTCTATGACCGCCCCGCAGGGCCGCCGAGACGGAAAATGCACCGGCGACCAGAACACCGGGATATATCCGCCAGCTATAGGTTCTGCCACGCATCCCGCAGTCGCCACCGCGCGGCCCCCGCGCGCGATGATCTCATACAGCTCAACGGGCGTGCCGACCGTCCGCAGGGCAGCCCGCCCGTTGTCTATAAAGACGTAGATATTCCATGAATTGGAATAATCCCCTACCGACAGCTCAACCCTCATCGCGGTAGGTTTTTCTACCTCAGACAGCGGAACGGATACCTTGTTTTCGGCGGTCCGCTCCTGATAATAAACGCGGCCGCCGTCATATATTTTTAACTCGAATACCGGATCTTTTATTTTCGTCTCTCCAAAATCATATAAATCCAGTCCGGCGATAATGCTTTCCGTATTTTTATATATCCGCCTCGCGCGGAATAAAGGCACGACGCATCCGCAAAACCGCCTGAAATCCTGCGGCGTGATAAATCCCTTGCTGTCATAAAACGCATCCAGAATGCCGACCGTCGCCGTACTCTGCCCGGTATAATCGCAGAGCGAGAGGAGCTCGAAACCCCCGAGATCCCTGGTGCGCAGCGCCGCCTCAATCTCCTCCTTATACAGTCTGGCCGCCAAATCGCCGGATGCCTTTACATAATCTCCCAGGCGGCGGTATACATTTTTCCTGGCCATCTCTTTTTTTATCGCGTCGAAATTTACCGGAAGCATATTTCCCGTATACTTTTCCACGATATCTACATCCGGATATACGCAATATTGGCCGATCTCGAACGAGACGACCGGCACAGGCACGTCGCGGACGGCGTCGCCATAATCAAAGTCCGTGCTTTCCGCGGCAGAATCCTGTATGTCCTGCAGCCGCACCTTGTGGCCGGCGGCGTCGTATGCGCACAGATAATCCTCACAAGGCAGTATAGGATGGTCAAAATTGGTCGTAAGCGTATAGAGCCTGCGCGGGTCGCGCGATTTCATGCAGGCAGTAATGTCCTCCAGCAGGTCGAAATCGCCCATGTTTTCGTTTCCATTGGAAAACATGATAAACGACGGGTGGCTGCCGTATGCCTTAGAGATCGCCACAGCCTCGTTCATAAAATATGCGCGATGGGCAATATCCTCTCCGGCTTCCAGCGGGCAGACGTCGCGGTTCAGCCACAGCGGCATCTCGACCGACAGGTAGATTCCCAGCTCGTCCGCGGCGCGAAAAGCCGCCTCCGGCGGGCACCAGGCGTGAAACCTGACATGGTTCATGCCATAGCTTTTTACAATATTAAAATTCTTTCTCCATGTCCCGATATCCATAGGCGGATAGCCAGTGAGCGGATAGATGGCGCAGTCAATAGTGCCGCGCAGCGAGATCTGCCTGCCGTTCAGCAGGATCTTCTTTTCCCGCGCCTCGATAGTCCTCATGCCGAAAGCGGCGGTTTTTTCATCAGATACTCCGCCGCAGGAATATATTACATGCAGCGTATATATCGCCGGGTTAAATTCATCCCAATATTCGGCATCGTCAAATTCATAACTGAAATATTCTACCTGTTTTGAATTGTATATCGTCCGCGAAAAATGCTTTTCCGGCAGCCGCCTGCCGTCGGGCGACGCGGCATACAGCGAGAAATCCGCGCCGCGCCTCTCAAAAGGGGAATACACGTCGCTGGCGGCGACGACCCGGATGCCCGCCGATTTATGTCCCGGATATATCTGGATATCTTCAATATGGAATATCTCCTCGCATTGGAGCTCGAGCCGGCCTATTATCCCTATCCAATACCCCTGCGTGTCTATGCTGTAGCCGCTCGCCATCGTGCCGATGTTGAGTAGATTCCTGTTGTCGACGCGCAACGTGAGCGTATGCCTTCCCGGCGGGAGCAAGCCCGTGAGGTTATAGACGTGCGGCACAGACAGCTCTATTATCTGCCTGCCTATCTTCACGCCGTCTACCCACAATTCGGACGCGATGTTCACGCGCTCCAGGAAAAGCCTGACGTATTTTCCGCCAAAAGACGCCGGGACGTCGACCTCGCGCTGCAGCCACAGCGGCCCTATATATTCGTACCTCTCCCTTGGCGCGCGGACGGCCTCCTTTGTCAGCGAATCAAAGTATTCCTGTTTCCTGCCATAGCCGTTTTCACATGCGGAACCCGGCAGCCGATATCCGCCCGGCAGAAAGATTTCCTTGAAATATTCCTTTGCGACGCCGATATCGTCATAATCTAGCTTATACGACCAGTCGCCGCTCAAATCCATCGTCGTCATGCACTTTCACCTCTGCGTGAATAGCCTTAACGTCTTACCTTGAAAGGCCAGCCAAGCAGCCATGCAGACGGAAAGCTCGCGGGCCCGCATGGCTGATACCGGGGATTATTTTATTACATTATTGAGATTTTTTCAATGAATTTTGCTTCTGATCCGTCAATCGTGATTTCTCAAAAGGCGCACGACTATTTCCGCCGCCTTCGCGATCTCTTTTACGACAGCGTATTCCTCGCAGCTATGGACGCGGTTCATTGAGGCGGCGATCACGATTCCCCGGATTCCATGCTGCGCGAACACGTTGTTGTCGCTGCCGCCGAACGTCCGCTTAAACGATGGAGAAATGCCGGCTTTTATGCAGGCCCTCTTATATTCCTGAACGACTTCATTATCCAGATTGGTTTCGTATGCGTGGATATGCACCTGTCGGCGCCACTCCAGGGCGGCCCCGCGAGCTTTTGCGCATTCTAAAAAGACTCTCTGATATTCTTCGGCAACGCTCTCCGCTTTTTCATGCGAGAGGCTGCGAATCTCTCCCTTCGCGATGCATTTCGCCGGGACGATATTTATCCCCTCTCCTCCGCTAATGACACCGATATTGGCGGTCGTCTCCTCTCCGATATGTCCCTGGGGCAGCCTGGATACCGCCTCGCAGCAGGCCCTGAGAGCGTTTATCCCGTCCTCCGGGCAAAACCCGGCGTGGGCTGCCCGCCCCCTGATCTTTGCCTCGAACGAGAGTATGGTCGGCGCGGCAAACGCCGCAGATCCTACGCTCCCGCTCAGATCAAGGACGATGGCGCTCCTGGAACGTATTCTCCGGAAGTCAAACGCGTTCGCGCCCCGGCAGTACATCTCCTCCCCGGTGGTAAACAAGAGCTCCACGTCTCGATGCCTCGTCCCGTTGCTCTTTAAGAAACGCATGGCTTCGTATATCGCCGTGGCGCCCGACATGTCGTCCGCCCCGAGCACCGTATTCCCGTCGCTTACGATGGTCCCGCCCGGCATGAATATCGCCTTTTTCCCTAATCCGGGCGAGACGGTGTCCATATGTATGGAAAGCAAAACGGGCGGGATACCCTCCCCGCCCTTTACATAACCATACAGATTGCCCGCGTCGGAACCAGTGACGGCCGCGCTGTCATCCTCCTCCAGCGCGATCCCGAGTTCCCCGAACAATGACTGGAGATGATCCTTCATCTTTTTCTCCGCGAGCGACGGAGAGTCGATAGACACGAGCTTTGCGAATGTTTTTCTGACCCTCTCTTCTGAAATCATAGCCATAGTACCTCCGCTTTACGTAATTCCCGCCGTGGTTTGAATCTGCAGGCGGCAGTCAAATGATATACTCCGGCTCCGTGTCCAGCATATGCATCTTCGCCAGGAATTCCCTGGTCCTCCCGCTCTTAGGATTATAGAATACCTCCTTTGGCGTGCCGTCCTCCACTATGCTGCCCTTATCCAGAAAGATTACACGGTTGGATACGTTTCTCACGAAAGCCATCTCGTGTGATACCAGAAGCATCGTAAATCCCTCAGAAGCTATCTGTCGGATTACCTCCAGCACCTCGCCAACCATCTCGGGATCCAGGGCGGATGTCGGCTCGTCAAAGAGCAGCAGTTTCGGCCTCATGGCCAGTACCCTCGCAATGGCTACCCGCTGCTGCTGTCCTCCCGACAGATGCCTGGGATAATGATCCGCCCAATTCTGCATCCCCACGCGCTTTAATTCATCCATCGCTATCTGCCTTGCCTCGGCTTTTGGCTTTTTCTGGACCACGATAAGGCCTTCTTCCACATTCTCCAGAGCCGTCTTTCGCTCAAAAAGATTGAACTGCTGAAAGACCATGCCCGTGTTCTGCCGCAGGGCCAGGATCTCCTTCTTGTTTTTCTTCGAGGAGAGGTCGGTCTCACGCCCCTCCAGGGTAATAGAGCCCTTCTCCGGGACCTCCAGCTGGTTTAAGCATCTCAGGAGCGTGGATTTGCCTGTCCCGGAAGGCCCTATGATGCCAATCACGTTGCCCTTCTCTATATCGAGGCTGATTCCCGACAGGACGACGTTTTCCTTGAATTTTTTACTCAAATCCCTGATTTCTATAAAACTCATAATCCTACCCCCTCGCGGCCTGCGGCTGCGCGGCGGCGCTCTCGACCTGTTCCGGTATCGCCAGCCTGTTCTCCGCGAACTTCAAGACCTGCTCGATTATAATAGTCACCATCCAATAGATAATGGCAAGCGAGCAGTAGACCTCGAAGTACCGGTAATCCCTGCCGCCTATGATCTTGCCTTGCGCGGTGATCTCAACCACCGCGCAGGTAAAGGCGAGGGATGTCCCCTTTATGGAGGAAATCAGCGAATTGCCGATGGTCGGCAGCGCCACGGTCAATGCCTCCGGAAGGATGATCCTCCGCAATGCCTGCCCGTAAGTCATGCCCAGCGCGTAGGCGGCTTCCAGCTGCCCCCGGTTGACGCTCATCAGCGCGGACCGGATCATCTCCGCGCTGAACGCGGAGGAATTGAGCCCCAGCGCAAGTACCGCGTATACGAAGCCCGGGATTTCCGCCACCGCGAAATTCGTCCCGAATCTCTGGTTCAGATATTTGAAGAACATCGGCACGCCAAAGTACACGATGTAGAGCTGGACCAGCACCGGAGTCCCCCGGATCAGGGATATAAAGCCTGCCGATATCTGTTTTAAGACCGGAATCTCCTTCATCTTGATGATTGCCAGAAGCAGCCCGAGCGTCAGGCCCATCAGCATGGACAAAAAAGCGAGTTCCAGCGTAATAGGCAGATAGCCCAGCAGCTCCGGGATATTTGTAAATACTTTTTTAAAATCAAATAATTTCGTCATAAGCCATACTCTTCCTATCGCAAATATTTCTCTACCCAGACGCAGGAAAATCCGAGGTCAATCCTTTGCCCTTCCCCGGCGGGAGGATGATCGCCCGAATCATCCCGGGGCGCTTTCTGCGGTTTCGCTATTGCGTCGAATGCCCTGGAATCCTCCTCCGACGCCAGCGTATATCCGCACCGCTCGTAAAAAGCGGCCGCGCGGTCCTGGGAATCTATTATGATATGCGAAAATCCGTTTTCCGATACCCATTTTTCAGCTTCCTCGATAAGGACCCGCCCTATTCCGCCCCTCTGCCTCTCGCGAATCACACACACCCGCTCGATTTTCGCGATGCCGTCGCCGGGATAGGCGATCCTGCACCCGGCAAGGGGCTTGTGATCCTCCGTGATGACGACGGCCTCCAGCTCCTCGGCAGGCCCGTCGTGGCCAAATTCCAATTCCAACGGTATGCCCTGGCCGAACACGAATGAATCCATCCTCGCGTAGTCATAAGCCTTATACAGCCATGACGGCCCGTTTCCCTTCTCTAATCTATAAATTTCCATATAATATCCTCTTTATCATCTGTCCGCCAGGGCATATAATCCCCGACGCGAATCAGTTCAGCGTCTCCTGCATGTCCTCGTCTTTCGGGCTGGTGTCGGTTCCGAAATACCTGGTCAGGATCTCGGAGAGAGTCCCGTCCTCTTTCAGCTCGACCAGTGCCTGGTCAACCTCCTCGCGAAGCGCCGCCCCCTCATCATCCTTTGAGAAGAGAAAATAAGTATTGTTATGCGGGCTGATAAACTCCTGCGTGTCGGCATCTATTGGATTGCCTACCAGATCGTTTTCCATCCCGAATTGTACAATCAGCGAATCCAGAATCGGCCCGTCGTCTATGGCCACATCCGTCTTGCCATCGATTATATTCTGAAACTTCATCTGAAAATCCGTCTCCGAATATACAATATCGATCTGATGGTCCGGATTCTCCTCGTTCCAATGCTCCAGCGCCAGGGCCTTATTGTTCCCGGCGCCTACCTCGACCTTGTATCCCCTGTCAGCCAGATCCTGCAGTCCTGTCAGCGGCTCGTCGTCCTTCCTCTGGATGAACACGTCATAACCGCTCTTATAAGGGAGGCTGAAATAATAAAGCTCGCCCCTCTCATCAGACCAGTTATAATTATTTACCCCGATGTCGTACAGCCCGCTGGTAAGCCCGGTCAGAGGATCGTCGGCATTGATGATTTCCAATTCGTACTGGGGCAGCCTCTCAAAGACCGCCTGCAGAATCTCGATATCGCTTCCGCTGATTACATTGTTCTCATCTACCGTCACATACGGCACTGGTCCGCCGCTCGTAGCGGCCGTGACCTTTACCGCCTCTTCCGTCCCGGCCTCCGCATCGGAGGCTGTTTCTTCACCCTGCGCCCCGGATTCGGAAGAGGTATCATCTGCCAATTTTTCGGATTCAGATGACGTTTCCTGATCTGAGGCGGATTCTCCGCCAGCCGCCGTATCGCCGGAGCCGCATCCAGCCAGCGCCGCCATAAGCGATCCCGCCAGAAGCGCCGCGACGGCCCTGCCGCCGATTATCTTTCTTTTTATTTTCCCTATCTTTTCCATAATATCAGCCCTCCGTAAACGATGCTACAGCAATCCCTTGAGCGGGTTTATCGACGCGTCCGCCGACAACGTCCCATTCTTTGGATCGCGGTCGTCCCAGTTTTTGCTATTCCAGATGGTCGTCGAAATCTCTCCCGCGTATTCCTCATATGTCTCCCCCTCCGGGTGGCGCAGGAACAGCTCGTCCGGGGTATTGCTGAGCTTTCTGCGTTCCCCGTCGTCCGCCCAGAGCTTGTCGAAATCCACCTTGGAGAGGATCCTCGCGTTGTATCCTCTAAACAGCCTCCCGTCGTCTTTCGGAAGCCCGTTCAGCGCCAGAGTCCTGGCATTGCAGTTGTCGTGGAACGCCGGGATGGTATTCAGCTCGCGCAAATATCCCCAGATATTCTTATAATCGCGAATCGGCTTTTTTACAGGGCCGATATTGTGATAGTAGTTTACATCCCACCGAGCCAGCGTCACATATGCGCGGACGTCGCTGTCCGTGATATAATCGCCGAACAGGAAGCGGTTCGTCTCCAGCCGCTCCTCCAGCTTATCAAGTGAATCATAGAAATCCTCGTAAGCCTCGTCGTAGGCTTCGGGAGATTGGCAGAACGCCATGCGGTAATGGCCGTTGTTCACATGGGGGAACAGCCAATCGTTGAATTCGTCGATCTCCTTGCGGAATTTCTTCGGGTAGAGATCCGGAGCATCCTTATCCTGGAAAGGCCTAAACTGCACTTCCAGATAGTTGGTCAGGCGGTGGTAGTCGTTATTGACCGCCTTTTTCTCTATGACGTCCACCAAAGTGGGGGTCGTCGCCCTGCCGGTAAAATCCGGGTTCGCCCGCTTGTAAAACTCGCTCAGGAAATACGCCCCGGTCAGCGGATCCTTATGCTCGGGCTGATCGCCAAATCCATGGCCGTATTTGTTGGTCTCCCCCGAATGGGTCACCAGCCGGTCCTTTATAGCCCCCTGCAGGCCCAGCAAGTCCCGCACTATCACCGGGCGGTTAGACCAGTTGCAGCCGATGGCCCAGTATATGGCATACCGCCCGGCCTCCGCCTTCAGATCTCCCTCCTTGTCGCCGAATGGCTGGATAAAGGCATTCGGCTGGCGGATAAACGCGCCGCGCCCGTCTATCTCGTTTATCGTCTCCTTAGGCCTGGGATCTACCCCGACTTGCCTCGCGTGGCTTTCCGCCTCCTCGTCCGTATAATCCCACTCGACTTCTTGTGTGTTTGCTGACATAATATACCTCCTTTTTCTTCCTACCTTTTAGGTAGGTTTGTGTTTCAAGAGGTATTCTATCACGATGAATCTTTTTGTCAAGGGAACTGGATATACATGATTTCTATGCAGAGTAATAGATTGCCGCTATAACTGAATGGCAAATCACAGACTATAGAGGAGCAACATCCGGCCTGGCCTGCTCCGCAGCTGGAAGCGGGAGCTCCGCGAGAATGCGGCTAGTACATCGAATAATCCTGAGTTCCCGAAAATAAGTGGTTCTACCTGCATCTGTTCAGTCAAGTCCTAAATTTGGTGTAAATTAAAAAGGGGAATTCAAAAGATATGTGACACGTGCGGAGGCTGCGGAACTCCCCTGCCGAAATACATTGTACATCCGCAAGACATCATGCTGAAGCTGACAGCTCTGAAAATAGA
>CAYVFF010000030.1:0-22013 GCA_964450965.1 uncultured Eubacterium sp.
CCGGCAGCGGGACTTGAACCCGCACGTGGTTGCCCACAACAGATTTTGAGTCTGCATCGTCTGCCATTCCGACATGCCGGCAATCGCTGCGACAAGTCAGATTATAGCATATCCGGCCTGCCGTGGCAAGGCATTTTTAATAGTCCCAGGCAAATTCGTCAAAGCAGTCGAGAGTCGCGAAATAATCCGCGAGCGTCTCAGCCCTGCGTATGAGCTTGGGCGAGCCGTCGGGGCGCAGCAGGACCTCTGCCGAGCGCAGCCTGCCGTTATAATTGTACCCCATGGAATATCCGTGCGCGCCGGTGTCGTGGATGACCAGGATATCCCCGATGTCGATCCGGGGCAGCATGCGGTCCACGGCGAATTTGTCATTGTTCTCGCACAGCGCGCCCACAATGTCATATTTCATATCGCAAGGCGCGCACTCCTTTCCCGCGACCGTTATATGGTGGTACGCCCCATACATCGCGGGCCTCATCAAATCCGCGGCGCAGGCGTCCACGCCGATATACTCCTTGTATATGTGCTTCTCGTGAATCGCGCGGGTCACCAGGCAGCCGTAAGGGCCAGTCATGAACCGCCCCATCTCCGTGTATATGGCCGTATTCCCGAGTCCAGCCGGCACGAGTATCTCCTCGTATGCATTGCGCACGCCCTCGCCTATCGCCGCGATGTCGTTGGGCGTCTGGTCCGGCCTGTATGCCACGCCCACCCCTCCGGACAGGTTGACGAAACTCATCTCGATGCCCAGTTTTTCCTTTATCTCGACTACCAGCTCGAACAATGTCCGCGCCAGCGCCGGATAATAATCGTTCGTCACGGTATTGCTCACCAGGAAAGAATGCAGGCCGAACCGCTTCGCTCCCTTTTCCCGCAATATCCCGTATCCCTCGAAGAGCTGCTCCTTGGTAAAGCCGTATTTCGCGTCGCCGGGGTTGTCCATGATGCCATTGCTGATCTCATACACCCCGCCCGGATTATAGCGCAGGCTGATCGTCTCCGGTATGCGGCCTATGGCCCGCTCCAGAAAATCTATATGAGTGATGTCGTCCAGGTTTATGATCGCGCCCAGCTCATAGGCCTTGACGAATTCCTCCGCCGGGGTATCGTTCGACGAGAACATGATGTCCTCCCCGCGGATCCCGCACGCCTCGGCCAGGACCAGCTCCGCCATGGATGAGCAGTCGCAGCCGCAGCCATATTCATGCAATATCTTTATCAAAAAAGGGTTCGGGGTCGCCTTTACCGCGAAATACTCCCTGTATCCCGGATTCCACGAAAATGCCCCGCGGACCCTGGCGGCATTGTCCCTTATGCCCTTCTCGTCGTACAGGTGGAAGGGAGTCGGGAATCTCTCCGCGATCGCCTCCAGCTGCTCCCTGGTCACAAATGTCTTTTTTTCCATTTCATCATCCATCCTTCGTAAATTCTCATGCCCCGCAAGAGGGGCATGCCATGTATTGCCGCGGATTGCTCTGCCGCGGTTCATCTCTCACAATCGCAGGCGATATTCGCGGCAGATTCACGCCGTGATATGCAGCACGTTCAGCAACAGGGCCCATGCCAGGCCGTAGTACGTCACCACCGCCACCAGGTCGTTTACCGTGGTTATGAGCGGGCCGGACGCGACCGCCGGATCCACCTTGATCTTGTTGAAAAACAGCGGTATCGCCGTGCCCGTCAGGCTGGATATCGTCATGGCCACCAGCAGCGCGAGCCCGATGCAGCCGGAGATAGCGAACGCCGACATCGCGGGAAGCCCCTTCGCGGCACAGAGATATATCCCGATGCAGACGAACGAGAAACTGCCCAGCAGCAGGCCGTTCGCCATGCCCACGCGCATCTCTTTGAGCACCAGGTACAGCTTCTGCCTGCCGGAGAGGGGCTCGTCCGCCAGCACCCTGAGCGTCACGGCCAGGGACTGGGTGCCCACGTTTCCGGACATGTCCAGCGTGAGCGACTGAAACGTGACTATCAGCGTCAGCTCCGACATGACGTGCTCGAACATCCCGGTGACTGCGGAGACGCCAAGACCCATGACAAACAGCACGATCAGCCACGGCACCCTTTTCTTCATGGACTGCAGCAGAGATTCATTCAGATCCTCCTCCGCGGTCAGGCCCGCGAACATCGCATAGTCCTCGCCCATCTCCTCGTCGACTATCTCGACCAGGTCATGCGATGTGACGACGCCAACCACGCGGTTGTCATTGTCCAGGACGGGGATGGTATCCTCCGAATAATCCTTTAATTCCTCTATGCAGCCGCTGATGTCCTCCTTGGCATATACGTAAGGGAAAGCCGTCGCTATCAGATCCTCCAGGTCGTCGTTCTCCCTCGCGACTATCAGGTCATTCAGGCTTAACGCGCCGTAAAACCTGCCCTCCTTGTCCACAACGTACATGGTGGTGATATTGTCGTGGTCGGCCGCCTGCTCCACCAGCGACTTCATCGCCTCTTTTATCGTGAGGTCGCGGCTGATCAGTATGAAATTGGTGGACATGTAGCTGCCGACCTCGTCCTCGTCGTATGAGGCGATGAGGTCTACGTCCTTTTTTGTCTCCACGTCGAGGAGCGACTCTACCTGCTCGCGCTCCTCATCGTCCAGCTCATCTAAAATGTCGCTGATCTCATCCGCGTCCATGAAGGCCATGATCTCGGCGGATTTTTCCGGGCTGATCTCGTAGAAGTAATCTTTTACCTCGTCCTCGTCCACATAGGAGAACACCTCGGAGAGGCGTTCCGCGCCAAGCAGCATGAACAGGCGCTTGCGGGCGTCCTTGTCCAGATGCTCCAGGAGCGAAGCGATATCGTTCTCATGATAGTCGTCCAGGCGCTCGCGCAGCTCTGACGGCCGGGCGTCCATCTCCAGTATCTCAAGCAGCTCCGCCTCGTAATCTGGGCGCTCCGGCACCACAATCCTCTCGTCCACGTCCGTCTCTCCTTTTTATCAAAAATCAGTTGACATTCCCCTTTTACTGTTGTATAGTAGTCTCTGTTGATTGATTCGACAAGCTGACGTGGCTCAGTCGGTAGAGCGTCGCATTGGTAGTGCGGAGGTCACGGGTCCGATTCCCGTCGTCAGCTTTATTTTTTTAATCCTCCAGGCTGCTCTGCAGATTCTCGATTATTTTTTCGATTTTTATCCTTTTTTCCCAGTTTATCGTCATATACTGTGCTATTCCCCGCCATCCCCCGGCAGATAGGTGCGCAGCACGCGTTCCAGCTCCGAGGTGACTATCGGCTTTTCCAGAAAATCGGAAAATCCCGCCTGCATATACCGCTCGCGCGAATCGTCAGACACGTTCGCCGTCAGCGCGATGACCGGAAGCGCCGCATATCTGCCGCCCTTGTCCCGGATATGCCCCAATAGCTCCATGCCATCCATGTCGGGCATGAGATGGTCCAGCATGATAAGGTCGTACTGGTTGGCGTCCAGCATCTTCAGCGCGCGCCTGCCGTTCAGGGCGCAGTCTATGACAAGGCCGCTGTCCTTCAGCAGGCCCTCTATCACTGAGAGGTTCACGCGGTTATCGTCCACGACCAGGATCCGCTCGCCATTCGCCTTGAATCTCTGCCTGGCCATCTCCTCCCGGATCCGACTCTCATGCAGCGCCGTCATATCGCCGACCGGAGCGGCATCCGCCACCGGCAGAGCCAGCTCGAACGAAAATTCAGAACCCTTCCCATATTCGCTCTCCACATGGAGCTCGCTGCCCATCTGCTGCAGGAGCCGGACGACGATGCTCATGCCAAGCCCCGTGCCCTCGATGTTGCGGTTGCGCTTCTCGTCGAGCCTCCGGTAATCTTCGAACAGGCTCGCCATCTCATCCTGCTTCATCCCTATGCCGGTATCCTTCACCGTGACAGATATCTTAGCCTCGCCTTCGCTGACGCCGCCGCTGCCCACCGTAAAGCGGACGCTGCCTGACGGCGTATATTTGACCGCGTTCGTCAGGATGTTGACGATGACCTGCTTTATGCGCAGCTCGTCGCCTATCAGCCTGCCCGGCAGCGCGGGATCCGCGTCCACGATATATTCCAGGCCTTTTTCCTTTGCCATCACGGATATCAGCCGGTTCACGTCGTCGATCATGTACCCGAGCGAAAACTCCGCGGGGATGATCTCCATCCTGCCGGCCTCGATCTTGGAATAATCCAATATGTCGTTAATAATGCTCAGCAGCATTTTGCCCGCATTTTTTATGTCGGACGCGCATTCGCGGATCTTGTCGTCCGTGGTGCTGCGCAGGATCATCTCGTCCATCCCCAGGACCGCGTTGATCGGCGTGCGCAGCTCGTGCGACATGTTCGAGATAAACACGGTCTTGGCCTTGTTGATGTCGTTCAGCTTCTGGTTCTGCTCCTCCACGGCCGCGATGATATTTTCCTGCTGCAGGAGCCTCGTCATCTCCTCGTTTATGTCCTGCACCGTATATATGAATACCGGGTTCTCCCTGGAAAATCCGCGCATGCCGCTGAATGTCAGCCGGACCCACTTATATTTATTCTCCATGTCGAGCATCTGCACCTCGTAGCGGATGGACTTTTCCTTCTCCAGATGTTCGATAATGTATTGCGGATCAGAAATCTTCAAAAACATGAAGCGGTCGTCCGGCATGAACATATTGGAAATCATGTATCGCCAGTCGGAATACTTCAGGTTCAGGAAGTCCTGCCGGTTCGTGTTCAGCTCCGTCGTGGCGGAATTGCGCAGCGTATCGTTCTTCAGGTCGCAGAGCATGGAAAAAAGGAAGTTCTCCTGGATCGTCTCCATCTTCAGCCGCTCGATCTGGTCGCTCTCGAAGCCATATTCGTCGCTATAAAACAGCATGCAGTTCGCGTCCTGGCCGATCTTCGCGATGCGGAAGTCATAGTAATGCGCGCGTCCGTCATCGGACGAGACCTTGCAGTTGCCCCTGTAGTTTTCCTTGAGGAAGACCGACAGGTCCATGAATACCTTGTACGGGACGTTATCCACCGTGGTGCCGTTGTCCGGCATGAACAGCCTGTTGTAGGCCTCCTCTAAGGTGCCGCTCTCCCCCAGCAGGCCGCCCAGGGCATCGTCCGCCTTGACCTTTTCATACCGCCGCTCGTCCGTATGGATATAATAGACCGCAGCTATCGTCCCATAGAGCTTTTCCAAAAAATCCTGTTTATTAGATTCCATCGATCCAACACCTCCGGATTATTTATTCCATGCCGGCTACTCTTCGCCGCCTGTCAGCTCGCGGGGCAGCAGCCCGCAGATGAGCGCCTCGAGCTTTTCCGGCACGATCGGCTTCGGCAGGAATCCCGAGAAACCGTCCTGCAAATATTTCTCCTCCGCCCCGACCAGCGCGTTCGCCGTGAGCATGACGACTGGCGTGGACGTATTGCCGCTCGCGGACAGATCCATCTCCCGCATGGCATGCCATGTCTCCACGCCGTCCATCTCCGGCATCATGTGATCCATGAATACCAGGTCGTAATGCGTTTTTGCCACCATCTCCAAGGCTTCCTTGCCGCTCGCGGCCTCGTCAATCTGCATCTGCGTCTCCTTGAGCAGGTTTTTGAATACCCTGCGGTTGACGCGGTTGTCGTCTACGACCAGGACGCGCGCACTCCTCGCCTTGAACGACGGCTTCCACTTGTAGTCCTTGGTCCGGCGGGCGATGCGCTCGCTGAAGTCGCCCAACGGCTCCTTATTTACGACCGGCTGGTGCAGGTCGAAATAGAAGTTGCTGCCCTTTCCCTTGGCGCTGTCTACTTTCAGCTCGCTGCCCATGAGGCTCAGCAGACGCATCGTGATGTTCATGCCGAGGCCCGTATCGCTGCTCTCGGCATCGCGCCCCACGTTGAAGCCCCTGTATTTCTCGTATATGCCCCGGATCTCGTCCTGCGTCAGGCCCCGCCCCGTGTCCGTCACCGCGAACCGCAGATAGCCGACGTCCCCCTTGGCCCCTCCGCGCACGGACAGCGTCACGCATCCCTCGTCGGTATACTTTATGGCATTGGTCAGAAGGTTCATCAGGATCTGGCGCAGGCGGATGTTGTCGCCGCAATATCCGCTGGGGATATCATTCTGGATGTCGAATACCAGCAGCAGCTTCTTTTCCTTCGCCCATATGTTCACCATGCTGTACAGGTCGTTCAGCAGGGAAAACATCTCATAATTGACCGGCATGAGCTCGATCTTGCCAGACTCGATCTTGGCCAGGTCGAGGATCTCATTTATGATGCTGAGCAGCGAGTTCGCCGAGTTTTTGATGTCTATTGCATATTTTCTCACCGAATCCTGCGCGCTCTCCCGCAGGATCATCTCGTCCATGCCGAGCACCGCATTTATCGGCGTGCGGATCTCATGCGACATCCTCGCCAGGAAGTCCGACTTCGCCTGGTTCGCGACCTCCGCCGCCCGCTTGAGCTGTTCTGACTGCTCCAGCTGCTTGCGCTCCTGCGTCAGATCCGCCAGCAGGACGGCATATCCCTTCATCTCGCCGTCCTCCTCGATCTGCTGGACGTCCGGGCGCATTATGAAATCATCGCTTATTATCTCGCCTAGCTTGTCGTCCTGTATCGCGGCCAGCAGCATCGGCTCGCCTATCTCGTCACCCTCTTTCAATCCCCTCAATGACGGGAATACGAAGTAAGCGCGCTCGTTCGCCTCGACGAAGCGATAATCCTTGTCCACGAGAATGACCGGCTCTTTCAGCTTCTTTATGATGCCGGAGTAGGCAATCGCCTGTCCGTCGAACATCTTGCCCAGCAGCAGCACGACGCCCAGGGTGAACACTGTAAACGCGGCTGACACCGGCATGAAGTCATAGCAGCCGTCGAACGCGATGCCGGACATCGTAAGCCCGTAAGACGCGACTGGAATCATGACCACGACGCCTATGATGCCGCAGCTGGCCCTATAGCGCCCGGGCCTGCTTTTTTTCCATGTCGAAAACGCGTAGAATACCGCCGCCGCCATCTGTATGAGGATCAGCGCCATCTGCGCGACGTACAGCGGCCCCATCCCCCGGATAATGTGCGGCAGGGGCTCAGCGACAAACTCGATGCTGCTGTAATAGAGCCTGTTTGAATTGCACGTCGCGACGCACAGCAGCACGACCGTGTCGAACGCAATGAGCAGGCCCAGGCATACGCGGCTGAACTTCACGCGGCAGTACTCGACCACGAACAAGAGCATGAACGTCACGAGATATGCCGTACCTATGTACTCGACCTTTATGCCCGCGAGCGCCTCATTCAGGTCTTCCGCCATAAGGAACATCAGATACCCGACGTTCTGAAACATGATCAGGAAACCGGTCACCATCATGTTTTTGGTAATCTCGTTCTGGCGCCTGGTGCCGACGATCGCCAGCATGCAGGCGCAGAGAAACATCATTATCAGCTGTATGATCTGGGGTGCGTTCATCGCCGGCCTCCTTGGCGTGCCACAATATCTCTACCATGCGCTCCCTGCATGTCCTGCCGAAAACTGTTAATTTCTCCCGGTGGAGCCAAACCCTCCCCGGTTCTCGCCGCCTAGCGAGTCCGCCTCCTCGAATATGATACGCGGCTGGTTTTCCACGATGCGAAACTGGCATATCCTGTCGTTGGCATGAACCACGGTATCCCTTGTGGCATACGCCGGCCAGTGCCAGACGTCGCCCGTGCCGCAATAGCTCTGGTCTATGACCCCGCAGGAATTGGTCTGGATGAGGCCGTAGTTTTTGAAGGTGGAGCTGCGGGGCACGACGTGCGCCTCGTAGCCGCTGGGCAGCTGCATGGACACGCCGAGGCAGACCAGTTTGAATTCGCCCGCCTTGAACTCCACGTCCTCCGCCGCGCGCAAATCGATCCAGTCGGATTTGCCGTCGATGTAGGCCAGCTTGTCTATCTTGTCTGTGTGGTAGACGATCTTTATCGTCGCTTCGTTAGCAGTCATAGCCATTTTACCTGAATTTTATCTTGTTCTCCGTTCCATTCAGCAGCCGCTTTATGTTCTCGCGATGGCGAAATATGTCAAGGGCCGCGACTATCCCGCAGATAACCGTCACTTCGACCAGGTCGGAGCCGGACACGCCTAGCAGACCCATATGCCCGAATATGAGGACCTGTATGAAAAAGCTGATGCATACCAGTATCGAGCCTAGCGAAACATATCGCGTCACGGCGACCGCCAATATGAATATCGCCAGACATACCGGCACGCACACCGGGCAGAGTATCAGGACCAGGCCGGCCGTGCACGCTATGCCTTTTCCGCCGTGGAACTTCATGATTATCGGGAAATTGTGCCCGAGCACCGCGCCGAACGCGGCATAAAACATCAGCACCCTCACGTTTACGCCGCCATTCCCTCGGTACAGCAGCCATACAATGAGGATCGCGGCCCCGACCTTCAGCAAGTCGCCCAGCAGCGTCACGACGCCGGCCTTCCACCCCAGGCTGCGGAAAGTATTCGTGGTGCCCACGTTGCCGCTGCCCATCGTGCGTATGTCCACGTGCTTTAATTTTCCATAGAAATATCCGGTAATAAAGTTGCCGCATACATAGCCTATCAAAAGCGAGACGAGCCTCTCCAACGCCTACCCCTCCTTCCGCTCGCGTATGATGAATTTCAGCGACGTGCCGCGAAAACCGAACGCGTCCCTGATACGGTTCTCAAGATACCTGATATACGAGAAATGCGCCAGGTCCTTGTCGTTGACGAATATCACGAACGTCGGAGGCTTCACAGACACCTGCGTCGCGTAGTACACTTTCAGGCTCCTCCCCTTGTCGGAAGGCGGCTGCTGCATAGCCACCGCCTCGGACACGATCTCGTTCAGCACGCCGGTGGCGACGCGCATGGAATTGTTCGCGATGACCATGTCTACCATATCGTATATTTTCTGCACGCGCTGCCCGCTCTTCGCCGAGATGAACATAATCTCGGCATAAGCCAGGAAGCTCAGGACGCGCCTTATCTTCTCGGTCTCCCGGTATACCGTCTTGTCGTCCTTTTCCACCGCGTCCCACTTGTTCACGACGATGATTATCCCCTTGCCGCGATCGTGGGCGATGCCGGCTATCTTGGCGTCCTGCTCGCTGACGCCCTCCGTGCCGTCTATGAGCACCAGTGCCACGTCCGCCCGCTCCACGGCGGCGACCGCGCGGATGATGCTGTACCGCTCGATCTCGCCTTTCACCTTGCTCTTGCGCCGCAGGCCCGCCGTGTCGATAAAGACATATTCCCTGCCGTGGTACCTGACCGGAGTGTCTATGGCGTCCCTGGTCGTCCCCGGGATGTCGGAGACAATCACGCGGTTGTCGCCGGTCAGGCGGTTCACCAGCGAAGACTTCCCCACGTTCGGCTTGCCGACGATCGCTATCTTGGGTCTGGAGTCCTCCTCCTCTCCGGACTTTCTGTCGGGAAAATGCTCCGCGACCGCGTCCAGCAGCTCGCCAAGACCCAGCTTTCCTGACGCGGAGATCGGCACGGGATCTCCCATGCCCAGATTGTAGAATTCGTAGACGTCCATCATCTGCCTGCCGAAATTGTCCACCTTGTTCACGGCGAGCACCACCGGCTTATGCGATCTGCGCAGCATGTCGGCCACCTTCGAGTCCGCGTCCTGCATCCCCTGCCGCACGTCCACGATAAAGACGATCACGTCCGCCGTCTCGATGGCGATCTGCGCCTGCTCCCGCATCTGGGAGAGGATCACGTCCTGGCTCTCCGGCTCGATGCCCCCGGTGTCGATCAATGTATAATCGCGTCCGCGCCATTCCGCGTCCGCATAGATCCTGTCGCGCGTCACTCCAGGCGTGTCCTGCACGATGGATATGCGCGACCCGGCAAGCGCGTTGAACAATGTGGATTTTCCTACGTTGGGGCGACCGACGATCGCCACGATGGGTTTGCCCATGTCATCCCTCTCCTAAGATAGCATTCAAAAAGTCCATACCGCTTGATTCTACAATATCTATCGGGACTTGTAAAGTTTTTTCTAATTCCGCTACCGTAACGCCGTCCAGAAAATCGCGCTCCTCGCGGCGCACCATGCTGCACGGCAGCAGCAGCCGCCCGCCCAGGCGCGCCGCCGACAGCTGTTTTTTGATGTCCGCCCCTGTGACGAGCCCGGACACCGTGATCCTTTCCCCGAAAAAGTCGTTTCTTATCGGATATACATGGACGGTTATGCCGGGGTATTTGCCCTTCAGCTCCCCTATGAGCCTCTCTATGTGCGGCGCGGCCAGCGTCCCGGTGGCAATCGACAGCTCCCGGCGAATCCCTGAATCCCCCGGCAGAGCGTCCATCGCCTCGGCGAACTCTTCATAAAACAGTCTAAGCATGCCCACCCCGTTTTCCAGCTGGGGATATCCGTCATAATTCTCCTCCGGCGGCAGCGGCTCGCCGGCCAGAAGATACCATTCATCGCCGGCATGGACGAAATGCGTGCCGGATTCCATGCATTTTTCCTGCCAGCCGCGTATCTGGCCCAGCAGCCGCGCCGCATCCTCCCTGGTAAACGGCTCCAGGGGATAGAGCCCCGCGCGAAACCTCGTGAGGCCGACGGGCACGACGGAGACGCTCTCCATCGACGGCATGTACTTCATCAGATCCCCGATGGTGCGGTCCAGCTCTGCGCCGTCGTTTATCCCCCGGCAGAGCACGATCTGGGCGTTCATTCGGATGCCGGCCTCGGCGAAACGGTCCAGGAGCCGCAGGGAATCTCCGGCGAACCGGTTGCGAAGCATCATGCAGCGCAGTCCCGGGTTCGTAGTGTGCACTGAAATATTTATGGGATCCAGGCGGTAGCGGATAATCCGTTCCACGTCCCGCTCTCCCATGTTTGTCAAAGTGACATAATTCCCCTGCATGAACGACAGCCTGGAGTCGTCGTCCTTGAAATAGAGCGTCTGCCGCAAGCCTTGCGGCATCTGGTCGATAAAGCAGAATATGCATCTATTGGAGCATGACCTGTATCCGTCCATCAGGCCGTTCTCGAAAGTTATCCCTATGTCCTCGTCGGCATCCTTTTCTATCTCCAGCTCCCACTGCTCCCCATCCGGTTTTTCCACAAGGAGCGTCACCTCCTCGTCCGCCAAGAGATAATAGTAGTCGAAAATGTCCCCTATGTCCTGGCCGTTCGCCCGCAGTACGACGTCTCCCGGCGAAAGCTCCAGCTCCTCCGCGATGCTGCCCGGCTTCACTCCCGCTATTCTATGCGATGCCTTGTCCATGATGAGCCTCCGACCCCAATAGATAAAAGTATATAAAAGGGGGAGCGGCAAAGGCCACTCCCCATGCGTCAGATGTCCTTTATCAGGGTGTCGAACGCGTCCAGCTTCAGATGCACCGCGCCGCGACCCGTCTTTATCGAACACTCCTGCGGCCTGTCGGAATTGTTTATCGCCACGAGCGCGCCGCTGTCTGGAAAATACGCGCATTCCACGTCCGGATTGTCCGTGAGGTAGCTGCCGTCCGCATCGGCGTCCCCGGACAATATGATGTTCAGCAGCGTCCTCGTGTTGGCATTGTCCACCTGAAACGACGACATATAGACTCCGCGCCCTTTCCCGAAGCTGTTTACCGTAAGAAGCGGATTGCCGCCGCTCGCGGCGAGCACCGTCGCATTGCCGTCAGTGAGATGGCACTTTACCTTTTCAGCGATATGCCATCCCGGAGCCAGCAGCCCCTTTGCCGCGCCGCCATCCACATCGAAGCTCCATCTGCCGTGGCACACCCTGTCTATGACGTCCTCGTCCACGCCCAGGACGTGCGCCATCCGGAAATACGTGTCGAATCCCGGTACCGCGGAGGGCTCTCCGACCCCGATGAACGTGCCGCCGAGATATACCCACTCCGTGAGCGCCTCGACCAGCCGCGCATCGCGCCAGGCATCCCCGCCGCTCCACGCGCTTCCCGCCGCTCCGGCGTTTATCACCACGTCGTAATCGCGCAGCGCGCCGCATTTCACGTCCTCGAAATCGATAAATCCTACTTCCAGCGGCAGCCCGCTCAACGCCTCGTTTATATGGATCAGGTCATGCATATACGTCTCATGGAAATGCCCCGACAGCGACCAGGACCGCATCCTGCCCCAGTAATGCAATACTGCCACCCGCGTCCCGAATGTATAAGGCCTGCCCGCGCGGTGGAGATCCCTTATCGCCCGGAACTCGTCCGCGATTTTCGCGATATATTCCACAAAATCGGGAAAGTCCCGCGTCAAATGGACGTATCCGCCCAGCCCTATGCGGTCTATGTCGCAACGCAGCAGGGCGCGCCGCACGCTGTTCCAATACTTCTTCGCGTCAAGCGTTGGGTTGCCGCCCTCCATGAACGTCGGCGCCCCGCCCAGCCCTACCGGGAAGAGATACGGATGAAGCCGGATCTCATGCGTATCCACAGGCACCCCGGCGCACAGGCGCACCTCGTATCCGGAGAAAACGCACTTTATCAGCCCGTCGAAACCGAACTGCCCGAAGGTAGTCTTGTACGGCTCGATTCCGACCCAGCTGTCGTCATAGAACACGTATGCCTTTTTGCCATATTTGTGCGCGATATCGACCAGCTCTCTGCCGAAGCCGATGACGAATTCATTTATGAAATCAATCCAGTCTGCTTTCTTCTTGTCGCCCGGCATATGCGTCACGTGCAGCTTGCCCTGGTTGATAAAATCCTCCGCCGTAAGGGCATATCCGTAACGCGCCGCGAAGTCATCGAGCATCTTCGGGCTGACCGTAAAATCATACGACGCCCAGTCCGAATACAGCTGCCTGTTCCTCTCGCTGCTCCCCCATATCCACACGAAGTTGTAAAACATCGACGTGAACCGCACCACCGTCGTCGCGGGATGGCCCTCGCACCAGTCCGTGAGCCATTGTTTCATGTACTCGCGCGTCTCCTGGTATACCGGGTCTATCTGCATGAGATGTTCCTTGTCCCAGTGGTTCGTCATATGGTTGTACATGGAGATCTCTTCCCATATGCGGTATGCCATGAAGCTACACGTATACTTATGCCACGGCCGCGCGTCTTTAATGGTCACGACGCCGGATAAGCTGTCATAGCTCCATTGCGCGGCGTCCACCGGCGCATCCACTGTCCTGTCGTATACCTGCCAATACTTCATGGCGTCGGCGCCGTCGTTTATCCTGAACTGCTCATCAAAAAAGTCTGCCATTAGCTCTATCCGGACCGTATCGCCCGCCGCGACGACTGGCCCCGCCATGAGGAAGCATTGCTGCAGCTTGTCCTGGTTGTGCCTGGCCCACTCGTTGTGGTCGCGGATTATGCATATGGTCGAATATATGCCGTATCCGGCGCTCGTTATCTCGTCAGATAGCTCCGTCCCATCGCTGTCGCGTATGACATCGGCCCCCCACTTCCTGGCCAGCTCCAGCGTCAGCTCCTCATATCCTGCCTCCCCAGGCATCGTGAATCCGCCCCCCGGCTTTACACTTTCCATTTCCCTTCTCCCTCCTAATCATGTGCGGCAGACAATGCGCGTACTGCCGGTACTTGCAGGCATCAGCGCGGAACGCCATTCTGGCGGCTATGTCATAATGCACCGTCTTTCTGCAAATCGTCAGACACGAGCAGCTTCGCGAAAAACGCGAGCGCGAGGCCCTGGCCCCAGCCCTGTATCCAGTCGCGCGAGATATTCCTGTAGCCGTCAGCGTCGTTCATGACCGCCGTGCCGCCGGAGACGTTGAGCACCCTGCCGTCCGGACTCACGTTATCCAGCAGGCCCTTGATGGACTTATTGATATATTTCATATGGAGCGGGTTGCCCCTGGTGAGCATGGCGGCAGCAATGCCGGCGGAAGCGGACACCTCCTCATAGGAGGTATCATCATTCAGGATGGTCCTCCACAGCCCGTTATCCGTCTGGAGCAGCTTGATCGCTGCCAGCTGGTCGTTAAGAGAACCCGCAACGTCCATATATTTCGGATAGAGGTAGCATTTCGGCAGGATATCTCCCACCTGCGCCATCGTAAACGCCGCCCAGGCGTTAGCGCGCCCCCAGTAGAACCCCGACATATGGTTCTGAGCGATATTGTCCCATCCGTGGTAATACAGGCCGGTCGACGGATCCTGCAGATATTTGATATGCCAATAATACTGGTTGAGCGCGTCGTTTATCATATCCTCGTCCTGCAATTCCACGCCGACGCGCAGCAGGAAGAATGCCGCCATGAACAGCGTGTCGGCCCAACACTGCTCGGGAAAATCATTGTTCGCCGAGACGGTGTGCTGCAGCACGCTGTCCCCGAAACGCAGGGCGTCGTTCCTGATATAGTTTATCTTGCTCATAACTATATCCCAGTATTTCTGGTCTCCGGTGGCCTTGTAGATAGTGATGAGGCAGTGGCCCATGGCGCAGGCGTTCACGGTCCATACGCTGGGCAGCCCCAGCTCGATAAGCTCGTCCACCCTGTCCTTCAATACCTTTAGATAGTCCTCTTTGCCGGTCTTCTCATACGCGTCCGCGATCCCGAAATACGCCACCCCGCAGGGCCAGTCCCATGTCAGGTCCATCTGCATAGTGCGGGCGACTATCCTGTCTATCACATCCTCGATCTGCTTCTTGTCATAATCCAGTTTAAACATGGCCTCTCCTTCTCCTTTTCTCATCATTATAGTATAAATATAGCCCTCGGGCAAGCCGGGGGCTTTATTTTTTTTACCATGAAAGCCCGGTCGCAATGGACAGGCCTTGCCCGGATTGCGAGTACGGGTCGGATTGCGGGAGTGCCGTAGGCACGGAGCAATCCGCGGGCTTTCATTCCTGGCATGCCCCAATGCAATGGGCATGCCAGGTTACTTCTTAAATCATCGTCCTATCGGGACGCCTTACTGGAGCTTCGTGCTCATGCCATCCTCGTAAGCCTGCTTCCTCTCGTCGACGATCTCCTGATAGCCGGCGTCCGCGTATTCCTGCGCGAGCTGGTCATACAGCGCGTCGAACTCCTCCGGCTTGCACATCGTCAGCTGATCCCTGTACTCCGTGTAGGTGCTGAGCAGCGTCTCCTGATATTCGGTCGCGGCCTCGATGACCACCGCGAAGTTGCAGTCCGCCACGGCATATCCGGCGTCAGCCGCCGTCACCATCGCATTGTAGTTCTCAAGCAGCTCCGCCCTGAAGTCCTGCGGCAGGCCCGCGGGAGCGACCATCCCGATCACGTCCTCGATGGTACCGGCGTTCCTGGACTCGATGGTCACGCACCAATAGTCTTTGTTATTGTTGTAACCCTGCTTGTAATCTCCCTCATAATCGCCTACGGTTACGGGCAGTCCGTCGTCGCCAACGGTATAATTCTCGCCCTCGACGCCCCACTGCATAGTGAAGAGGTTCTCCTCTAAGGTCATCCACTCCATGTACATCCACGCGGCCTTGATCTCGTCCTCGCTGGCCATTGACGAAAAGCCGATCATCATGCCGAACGGGTTATTGGAACGGTACGCGGGTACCGTGCCGCCCTCGGGATCGGGCTCCGTAGCCTGGATCTTGACCGCCAGCTGGCCGTCGGGATTCTGCTCATAGAAAGCATCCAGGAAATCCACATCCGCGGAAATATATCCGGCATACTCCAGCGACTTGCCATTCACGAAATTCGCCTTCGCCGTCTCGATATCCGTCACGTAATACTCAGGGTCTGTAAATCCCAGGTTGTACTTCTCGTTCTCCCTCTGGAGGAACTTCTTGTTCGCCTCGTCGCCCAGCGCCGGGATGGCGTAGTCGCCGTACATCGCCCAGTTCTCCTCATCCAGCGGGAAGGTGCGGAACGCGTAGTTCTGGTCGACGCCCGCTCCGGTTATCATCTGCCCGCCGAGCGGATGCTCGCAGATGCCCTCGTCGATCAGCTTCTGGTACATCTCTTTCTGCTCGGCCCAGGTGGTCGGATACTCGCTGTAGCCGATCTGGTCGAGCCAGTCCTTGCGGTAGAAAGTCACATATGTATAATCCGTGTCATAATAGGGCCTCTCCGCAAGCGCGAAATAGCACTCTTCGTTCATCAGCGTGTATGGCAGCTGCTCCAGATCGACCATCCTCTGATAATACGTGGGAGCCACCTTCGCGAACTCGCCGATGTCATAAGTGGTAAGATATCCGTCGTTAGCCCACTGCGCCAGCTTGGGATAATCGTACTCCATCAGGATTGTCGGCAGGTTCTGATCTGCCGCGAGCAATGCGTAGCTCGTCAGGACGTCAGAACGCGTGATCGGCACGTACTCCACGGTGATGTTGTATTTGTCGCCGAAATTCTCCTGCACCCAGTGCGTCCAGTAGTTGTCGCTGACGTTCGGAACGCCCTCCGCGCCCCTGTCATATACCGGGATGCGCAGCGTGACGTTTTCAGCGAACGGCTCCCAGCCATCGATGCCGGCTGTTTCCGACGACGCCCCGTCGTCCGCCGGCTCCTGCGCCTCTTCTTCCGTGCCGGCATCCTCCGCGCCGTCATCCGCGGGCTGCTCCTCGGTCCCTTCTGCCGCGCCGTCATCGGCGGCTTCGTCCGAACCGCCGCCGCAGCCAGTCAGCATGCCCAGCGACATGGCGCCCGCCAGGGCAAGCGCCAGGGTCTTCTGAAGATACTTCTTCTTCATAATCTTTCCCTCCTTTGAAAAAATATATAGCTAACCCGCCTATCGGGATAACCAACAGCAATATTTTCAACCTTTTACCGCGCCGATCATCGCGCCCTTCACAAAATACTTTTGCAGGAAGGGATAGATGCAGATGATGGGTATCGTGACAAACATTATGGCCGCCGCCTGTAATACTTCCGGCGTGCTGGTAACCGCCGCCGCCTCGGAGAGCGTTGCCGTCTGGGCCTCCGCCGCCGACGATACCAGCTGCGAGAGCTTGTACTGTATCATCTTCAAGTTCTCGCTCCTGATATAGTAGGCATTGTCAGCATACGAATTCCAACGCCCTACCGCGTAGAACAGCGACAGCGTCGCGAGTATCGGCTTCGACAGGGGCAGCACGATCCTAGTGAGTATCTGCATATTCGACGCGCCGTCCAATATGGCCGATTCCTCCAGGCTGTCGGGTATGGTGCTCTGCAGATACGTCTTCATAATGAGCATATTATACGGCGAATATATCAGCGGGAGTATGAGCACCCACATGTTGTCGAGCAGCCCCAGGTTGCTGTAGAGCAGGTACGTGGGGATAAGGCTCGCGCCGAAATACATCGGGAACATCAGAAGGAAAGTGAAAAACGACTTGCCCTTCAGCCGGTTCTTCGACAGCGGGTATGCGGCGCACGTGCATACCACCATGCCGAGAGCAGTAAAAATGAGCGTCACTATCACGCTATATAACATGCTATATACCATGCTGCCGTCCTTGAACAGCGATACGTAAGCGTCCAGCGTGATCCCCTTGGGCCAGAACGACACTTGCTTCGCGAGGACGTAGCTGTTGCCCGAGATTGACTTCGCTAGAAGATGTACGAACGGAAGTATGCACGTCAGGCACAGCAGCACCAGGATAACTATCATCACTATATCGCTTATGCGGAACTTCATGATGGCCCTCTCGCCATCGCTGGACCTGGACTCCTCCGAGTCGCGGGCCGCGGCTTCTTTAGTCTTTGCCATGTTCTCCACCTCCCTGCTACAACAAGCCGCTCTCGCCGAGCCTCTTTGCCACCCTGTCGGCGAGGATCACGAGTATGAGGCCGACCACGGACTGGAAGATACCCACCGCGGTAGCCATGCTGAATTTGGCGCTCTGCAGGCCTTTTTCGTAAATATATATGGCAAGCTGGTACTGGAAGTCCTTCACCTGCGAGTTGCCGAACTGCTGCAGCCGCTCGAAGTTGCTGCCCATGACGCGCCCCAGGTTCATGATGAGCAGCGTGACTATCGTGCTCTTCATGCCGGGCAGCGTGATGTGCCACATCCGCTTCCATCGGCCCGCGCCGTCTATCATCGCCGCCTCGTAGAGCTCGCCGCTGATGCCGGTGATGGCCGCGAGGTATATGATCGTGTTCCATCCCATGGTCTGCCATACGCCTATGAGCAGATAAGTGACGGCCCAGTGCCATTTCTCAGTCAGGAACGGTATGCCCTCGCTGATAAGCCCCATGTTCTGCAACGCGATGTTCACGAGGCCGGTGCTGGGCTTGAACATCGTGTAGGCGACGCTGCCCACGATGACCCAGGAGAGGAAGTGAGGCAGATACAGTATGGTCTGCGTGACTTTCTTGAATCTGGGGAACCGCAGCTCGTTCAGCATCAGCGCCAGTATGATAGGCACCGGGAAACCCACCACGAGGTCCAGCACGTTGAACACAATCGAGTTCCTGAGGGCCCTTATAAAATCGGCGTCCTTGAATACCTTCTGGAACGTCTCCAGGCCCACCCACTTGCTGCCGGCATAGCCCCTGGCCGGCTTGTAGTCCATGAAAGCCATCCTCATGCCGGGGTACGCCGCATAGTTGAATACGAATACCATCACCAATGGCAATAGGAGCAATAAGTACAGCTGCCAGTCGCGCTTAAAGCTCTTTTTCCACGAAACGGTCGTGACGATCTCGCCATTGACGCGCTTTACGCGTTTTTCGCGTTTTTCTTTTTTTGCCATATGCCATTACCCTCCTCCGCTCGACATTTTTCGGCAACGGAACGCGGCCGTTTGCCAATTTGCACAGTTTTCTGGCTGATATGATTCCATTATTATGCATCTTTATAGCGATTTCTATTTTCTTTTTTACAAAAACTTTGCAATTCCGACCATTTTGTGATACAATAGCCTGTAGCTTGACCGGCATTTTGCTTTGTTTTCTGCATTTTTTACGATTCTTGTTGGGCAGGTTGCACATGGTTCAGGGAAAATGGGGCATGTTTTGGTCATTTTCGGCTTTCTATCCAGGGAACGGAGGGACGTGGAATGTCAAAAAGCAAAAACGGCATTGCGGAATACAGGAGCTACTATCTCCCGCCGGATTTTCCGGTCCTTCTGCTGACCGGCGAACACTGGAAGATATCGGACGTCCCCAGCGGAAACCTGCATTTCCACAACTGCCTCGAGATAGGCATATGCCATTCCCAGAGCGGGTACATGGAGTTCGCGGGCAGCGGGGAGCCGCTCTATTTCAAGGCCGGCGACGTCACATGCGTGCCGCGCAACATGCCGCATACCACGTACAGCTCTCCCGGCACGGAGAGCCGCTGGTCGTACCTGTTCGTCGACCCCCAGGAACTGTTCCGCGTCACAAATATCGCCCCGCCAGGCATAGTGCACAGCATAGACCTGTCGCTCTTCGAATATGACTCCAGCCACATTTTCAGCCATGCAGAATATCCGCATGTCTACGAGCTGGCCACGGCCGCGGTGCGCGAGATAAGAGACTGCAAGGCGCATTACAAGGCGAGCGCGGCCGGCCTGCTGCTGGCGCTCTTCATCGAGCTGCAGCGCGCCAGCGACTATGGCGGCGGGAATGTCTCCGCCGGGGACGACGCCTTGAAAAATTCCATGACCATCACGCCGGCTCTGGACTACATAGAGGCCAACTATGCCGAGCAGTTCGACATAGACTCGCTGGCGGAAATGTGCGGGCTTAGCCCCACGCATTTCAGGAGGCTGTTCCATTCCGTCATGGGCATGAGCCCGCTCAGGTTCGTGAACAACGTCCGCATCGCCAAGGCGTGCAACCTTCTGCGCAGCACCGAGTATTCTATTCTCAATATTTCAGAAATGACTGGATTTCGCTCGATATCGAGCTTCAACCGGCAGTTTATGGCCCTCATGCAGACCACGCCGCGCGAATACCGTAACGAGACGCTGACGGAAAAAGACGGCCATTCAATGTCAATAGTGGAATATACCGGCTGGACGGCTCCTGAAAAGCCGAAGAAAGCCAAAAAATGAATTTAAAAAGCGGCCGGGGATGCATCCCCGGCCGCTGGCCTCCTCAATCCAGATGGAATACGGTCTTCAGGTCGACCGACACCGGGCTGTTGTCCGGGTTCGTCTCCATGATGTCCGCCATAAAATCCCACCATTTGCGGTTGATCGCGGTGTCCGCTCCCTTCGCCCACAGCTCCTCGTCCTCGATCTCTATGTATCCGAACAGCGTCAGCGTCTCCTCGTCGAGGAAGATCGTATAATTCTTTCCGCCGTGCTCATGGATCATGTCTTTCATTTCCTGCCAGAGCTCGTTGTGGCGCCTCTCGTACTCGGCCTCCTGGCCGGGATACAGCTTCATCTTGAAACCCTTTACCATTTTTCCCGCTCCTTTACATTAAATCTGGAAGAAATTGACCTCACTTGCCAGCTCCTCGGACAGCTTCTTCAGGTTGCCGGCGGCATCGTTGAGCATCCCGATCGTCTCGTTGAGCTCCTCCATGGACGTGGTCGTCTCCTCCGCCGAAGCAGCATATTCCTGCGAGATCGACGACAGGTTCGAGATGATGTCGACCACCTGCGCCCTGGCGGCATTGCAGGAATCCGCTTTCGATTTGATGACGTCCGTATCCTCGCGCGACTCGCTGATGCCGACGCTGACCTCCCCGAACCGCGACTTCGTGTCCGCCAGCTTCTTCTGCTGCTCAGATATAAGCTCCTCCGCCTCGTTCATGACGACCATGGTCTGCTCGGACTCCGACAGCAGCGTATTGATGATCTGCTGAATCTCCGCGGCAGCCTCGTCCGACTGGACGGCCAGCTTCTGGATCTCCCCGGCCACTACCGCGAATCCGCGTCCGGCCTCGCCAGCCCGTGCGGACTCAATCGACGCGTTCAGTGACAGCAGGCTGGTCTGGTCGGCAATCGACGTGATGAGCGTGGCCGCCGCGCCGATCTTCTCCACCGAGGCGTTAGTCGTGCGAATCTGCTCGCCGATGCGCCGTATCGCCTCCGTCGTGCGGTCATTAGACTCGCTGAGTTCCTGCATAGTGACGGCCGACGCGTCGCCGGCAGCGCTCATATGCAAAGACGTATCGGTCAGGCTGCCAACATTGTCCACGATGCTCTGGATGACCTCGCCCATCGTGGCTATCTCCTCCGACGCCGTCTCGATCTCTCCAGCCTGCGACGCCGCGCCCTTGGAGATGCCCTCGACCGCGCGGCTGATCTCGTCGGCGGCGGCGGTGGAAGTCCCGGCCATCTCTCCTAGCGAACTTCCCGAGGAATACAGCGTCTCGGAAGATTGCTTGAGCCTTCCGATGACCGAGCGCAGCTTTTCAATCAAGGTCTGCAGTTCCCTGCCCATAAGGCCGATCTCGTCTTTCCTGCCGGTCACGAGAGGCTCGACGTCGGAATCGAGACGCCCCTGCGACGCCCTGCCCAGCGCGTCAGAGACGGATGAGAGCGCCTTCGCCATGCCGTTCGCGACGGTATATCCGACGATGGCGCACACCACCAGGACGAACACCGACAGCAGGATAACCACGTTCACCTTGGAATTGATAAACTGGGTGATGCTCTCGCTGGGCCGGCCGGCAAAAATAGCCCCTACTACCGTCCCGTCCTGCTGCTCCAGCGGGATATAAACCGCGCAATAATTCTTGTCGAACAGCTTTATCTTCGTCGTCCTGTATACCTCTCCCTTCTGCAGCGTCTCCCAGACGTCGTCCGCGATGTCCGTCCCCACCGGGCGGCTGCCGTCCTCGTTCATCAGGGACGTGACTATGCGCGTCTTGCCCCAGCAGAGCGTTACATCCGCATCCGTTTCGATGGAATAGCCGTCCATCGAGTCCTCCGTGGGCGACAGGTTCACGGTGCCTTTGTAAACGCAGCCGTCGTCCCCCATGCTGTAATCTCCCTCGATCTGGTCGAACGACCCCCTGATGGCCTCTGTCATCAGGAACAAGCCGTCGAGAGCCTCGTTTTTCATTCCGCTGGACATGGCGGTCCGGGAGAAAATCACGATGAGCAGTGCCGTCGCGACGGCCGGAATGGAAGCCAGCAGGACGAGCTTAGTCTTAATGCCGAACCTGCCCTTGTCATTTTTACTCTGGGCGCCTTGGGCGCTATTTTGAGCGTTCCCCCGCGCCTTCTCCCCGCCCTCTTTCTTCTCGGCTTTCTTCT
>CAYVFF010000030.1:22113-23759 GCA_964450965.1 uncultured Eubacterium sp.
CTTTCTTCTCGGCTTTCTTCTGCCCTTTCTTAGGCTTTTCCGGCACGACGATGAAATCCATATTATTCTTTTCTTTTGACTTGGCCATCTCCTATACCCCCATCATACAAGTAGCTTTTCTCATTATATTAAATCCGCCGCCTCCATGCAACGTTTTTTAGAGCCGCGTCTCAACAAAAATATCATAAATCGACCGCAGGGCGCGCTCGAAGTCGTCGTTGCTCACGCCGATGATGATATTCAGCTCGCTGGACCCCTGGTCGATCATCTTCACGTTGACCTGCGCATGCGCTAACGCGGAGAAAATCCTGCCGGCCGTGCCGCGCGTGGAGCGCATGCCGCGCCCGACGACCGCCACCAGCGCCAGGTCGCCCTCGATCTCGATGGAATCCGGGTCGGCATATTTATGTATGGCCGAGAGGACCTGCTGCTCCTTCCCCTCGAAATCCGCCCTGCGCACGAAGACCGTCATCGTATCGATGCCGGACGGCATATGCTCTATAGATACGCCGTAATCCTCGAAAGCCTGCAGGACCTTGCGGCAGAAGCCGATCTCTGAATTCATCATGTCCTTGTCCACGTTTACCGCGACGAAATCGCGCAGGCCCGCGATGCCGGTAATGGTATACTCCGGCTGGTGGCACGTGCTCTCGACGATCATCGTGCCGGGATCGTCCGGCATGTTAGTATTCCTGATATTTATAGGGATGCCCTCCTTGCGGACAGGAAAGATGGCGTCCTCGTGCAGCACTCCGGCGCCCATGTATGAGAGCTCCCGCAGCTCCTTGTAAGTGATGGTGTGGATGACCTGGGGGTGGTCGATGATGCGCGGGTCGGCCACCAGAAATCCCGACACGTCGGTCCAGTTCTCATAAATCGCCGCGTGCGCCGCCCGCGCTACGATAGATCCCGTGATATCGGAGCCGCCGCGCGAGAAAGTCACGATCGAGCCGCCGCAAGAGCCGTAAAATCCCGGAATTACCGCCCTCTCCGACTCCTCCAGCCGCTTGGAGAGGACCTCGTTAGTCTTGTCCGCGAGGAAGGCGCCGTTTTCGTCAAAAAATATCACGGTCGCGGCGTCGATGAATTCATAGCCCAGATAGGCGGCCATGACAAGGCCGTTCAAGTACTCGCCCCGGCTGGCGGCATAATCCCTGCCCGCTTTTTCCTTAAAGTTCCCCGCTATCGCCTTGAATTCGCCATCCAGCGACAGATCCAGATCCAGGCCTTTTATGATGGAATCGTAGCGGTCCTTGATCTTGGCCAGCTTTCCGGAAAATTCCTGCCCCGCCTCCGCGGCATCGTAACATTCATAGAGCATGTCCGTGACCTTGGTATCGCGCCCGTCCCTCCTGCCTGGAGCGCTGGGGACCACATAGCGCCGCGACTCGTCCGCTCGGACGATAGCGCCGGCCTTCCGGAACTGTTCGGCGCTCGCTAGGGAGCTGCCGCCGAATTTCACTACCTTGACCATTTCATCTTATCTCCTTGATAATAAAAAACCCCATGCCATGAATAAAAGCCGATTGCTTCGTGCCTATGGCACTCTCGCAATCGCCGGCGATATTCGCAAATCGCGTCGCTCTCTCCGGTCGCGCCGCTTTTTTGCTCATACCGCCTTGCCCGTCAAATGTCCATGCAGCCTT
>CAYVFF010000031.1:0-22817 GCA_964450965.1 uncultured Eubacterium sp.
GTATAAAATTTTCAAAGTTCTTTAAAATTTAGCTTGACTTTTTATTTGCAGGCTTCCTTGTGTGTGGCATGTTACCGTCATTTCTTGTACATAGCAACGGATATGTGCCCTGTTTCTTCTTATATTATTGACAATCTTTCGCCCCGGACTGTGCGCTTTATGCGGCACATTATCCCGCATTATTCCGCATTATTCCGGCGCGTCACCGCGGGATTACGCGGGCGGCGCGCCCAGCCCCGCCAGCGTCTTCAGGCAGTCCGCGAGCGTCCTCCCGCTGCCCTCGGCGAAGCTCGTCTTCACCAGCACGCCGTCCACGTTGAGGATGTACGGGTTCCTCGCCTGGGCGAGGTAGCTCCTCACCCGCTCCGGGACGGGCAGGGACGCGTCGATCTCCACTTCCCTGATGTCCGTGGCCTCCCCCGGATCCGCCGTGCGGATGTCAACGCGGGACATGCGCTCCAGCTCTTCCATTGTCGGTATCCTTCTTTCCATGTTCGGTCTCCTCCCTCCGTGTCACAGTCAAAAGAAATGCGTCAGATTTTAACCTCTGAAAAAAAATAATCTTAAGTTCCCTATTATATTTTACTAGCACAATTAGCGGTCCAGGCTGCAGGAAGAGGCATTGTTCAGGAGCATCGTGAAACCACGTGATGCTCCCCCTCCTTATCTTTATGCTATTGCAGAGAAATCTGTGCAGGTTCCCGTTCTATAGTTTTCCTGTTTTTTTAACCCTTTGGACGCCCCGGACCGCGCTTTACTTTTTTTGCTGCCGCATCCCTGGCTTCCCGTTCCAGTGTCGCCTTGTTTTTTGAACCTTTTGGTCTTCCACGGCCGCGTTTTCCAATGTTAGACTGTGTTTCCATCATCGCTTCGCGCTCCAAAGTGCTTTTGTTCTTCGACCCCTTGGGACGCCCACGTTTTTTCGGCTCTTCCCTGTCCGGTTCCCGGCATGCAGTGACCTTTTTTCCTTTCCGCTTTTTTTGTTCCGGCGGAATGGATCCGGCTGCGGGCGGAACATATGCTAAAACTCCGTCTCGGATCGGGATTGCGTCCGGGCATTTCATCCCGAACGCCTTGTATGTATCGTTTGCTTCTTTCTGCGGTACATCAGTGACAATCCGATTCGGATAAATTGTGCATTTCTGGTTCCGGAGGCAGGCGAGCCTGGATCCGAAGAACAGATTGGCTTCCTTCAACCGGAGCTGTATCATCTTTACCGCGCATGACGCAATATACGACAGCAGCAGATGTCCGCGGAATGTCGCCTCATTGTTTGTTCTGAGGGGAAGAAGCTTCGTATAGTTCTTCGCAAAATCGAAGATCTGCTCCGCCGCTTGCCTCTGGTAATAAGCAGGGAGGATTTCCTCGCACCCGTAATCCATCCCGGAGAGAATCCCGAAGATGCCCTCCGTCTGCATGGCGTCGTAAACCTCGTCCAGGGAGAGCGGGCTTCTCTTTGCGCACTTCAAAAGCTTGTGCTGCTCGTCTGACATCCGGCTGCAGTCAAGGCCCAGGTACATCCACGCCGGATGATTCTTATGGGAGCCAGCCAGGATCTTCTTCTTTTTAATAAAAAGGTAGCAGTCTTCATATTTAACGAAGTTCTCCCTGCTTACGATGGTTGCAAGTTCCCCGCGGATCATTTCCTTAAAAGTTCTGTCATTGGAACCGATCCGGGTGATGAATCCGATCTTGCAGCGGTGATCCTCATCATAAAACAGGTCAAGGTTGTCGCCGGAGTTGCATCCCGCGTCCATGATGCAGGAAGAAACCTCCACGCCCAGGGAATCGAGATGCAGAAAAATCCTGGACAATGTGGAGACGTCCACGACATTCCCGGGCACTGCCTGATAGTAAAGAGGAAGGCCGGTGGATTTCTGAACGACGAAGATCAGGCGGATCTCATTGCTGATTTTCCCATTATGGACATTTTTTTCTGTCAGCGGAAAATGAATGCCGTTCGGAAGGCCGCTGCTGTCGACAAGGATATTTTTGTCCGGATTGTAATGCTCCATGACAAAACGGATATAAGCCTGCTGGTAAGTCATTTGCTTCTCCGGCGTGCCAACGGATGCCAGAAAATCGCTGATCCTCTGGCTGGCCAGATTGGCCCGCGGGTAAAGCAGCCGTGCAAAACTTCCTTCATACCAGTGGATGGCGTCGCAGTTTGCAAGCCCGGACAGAATATAAAACAAAAGCATGCAGTGCAGCGTATCCGGATTTCCGTACTCAATCCGGTCAACGACTTCCATGAATCCGGAAGAATGGAGGAACTCATTGATAAAAAATGCGTCGCCAAAATCCACAGAGATACCCGGCTGTCTTTTACGGCCATCCTGCAAATTCGGAGGAACATAGCCCTCCGGCACCGTACCAAACTCACCGGTTTCCGGATCAAACGTAAAAATTCCCCGTTTTCGGCTCTTGTAAATGCCGGCATCCTTATCCAGAACGCGACCAAGATAGACCGCATCAACGGAGGTGCTGCTGCCTGAGCGCTTGGAGACGCCTGCAGAAGCATAACAGTCATCGGGCCCGGAATAAAAAATATACATGAATAATCCTCCAAAAATTATGTGTACTAATATATTATATACTGCTAGTACGTTATAGCATAAATTAAGGATTATTTCAATAGAAAATTCGCAAAAATATTGAAAAAACAACGATTTGCATAGGCTTAATATCTTTCAGCTATGCACGTGCTACTAAAAAATAATAGGGAAGTTAAGGTAATTACTCTTCGTGGAATAATTTACAGATCATGAGCCAGCACGCCGAGACGTGCAATCGATGAGAAATAGCAAAGAAGATGTAAAATTTCTGAGGCTCACGCCTCAAGTCCACAAGAAAAATGGAAGATGGATGCCATGCGGAACCTGATGTCCGCAGTCGGCTGGCAAGACCCTGGCGAAGCCATGAGCTCCTGCTAGCCGGCCCCGGAGCTGGCCTTAACGCCGCCGGCGTAACCGAACAACCGCCTGACAGCGTCCGACCGGAGGGTCAGAAAAGCAGCGGCGGTAATCACTAGAGACTTCCCCAAGATCATGCTCCATATCCGGAGGGCGGCGGGAAGGCCGCGAGCGACCAAGGCATCGGCGATATGCCGCCACGGCACGATGTCCAGCTCGATGTTGTGGATGCACAGGATGAGCAGGCTGTGCCGCCCGATCCAAGCCAGTGCAAGCGCCGCAGGGCCTCCCAGGCGGTCGACCGCGAACGAAACCAGAACCACAACGCCGCACGCGCACAGGCTGCAGAAGACGTCACGCACGCCGTTCCCGATGTCGCAGTGGACGAGCCAGAAGGAAGTGAAGTTTCTAATGAACGAAAGCCACAGTAAGGCGGCGCATACGGCGCATACAGCCTTCGTCTCCCCGGACAGGGCAAGCCACGCGCCACGAGCGCGCCTTGCCAGCCAACCGACATACATGAAAGACGCAGCGAGACATCCGGCCTGGATGCTGAGCGGAAGCCAAGCAATACTCGGCGACAGCAGCCCGAAAGCGAGAACGCCGGCAATCGTCGACATCCGCAGTAATGGCGTGGCGTCCAAGGTCTTCCGCAGGATGGCACTCCCCCAGAACGATGCCCATAGGAACCAGACTGCGCCGATTCCCCTGACGTGGAACGGCCGCTCATACGAGTCGCCGGCCCCATACACTGCCGCGAAGATCCACTCTGCGCCCTCTCGCGCCGCCCTTGCTGGCCCGAAGAAAACACCGTATTCCAAAACTGCCAGGACTACAATCACCAGACAGGTGGCCGCATACGGCGGCAACAGCGCCCGCGCCCTCCGCCTCACGAAATCTTTCGCCGTACGCCCGGAATCCATAAAGTAGCCCGTGACGAGGTAGAATGCCGTGACGTGGAACGTGAACACGACCCGGTTAATCCCCGGGCTGCCCAGATGCCCCAAGATGACAGCGATAATAGCGATTCCCTTCAGGATGTCAGCCGATCGGACGCGCCCCGCGCCAGGCCCCCCCCCAGGCCGTCCGAAAGAAGCCTCTCGGCAGGTTTCGTCCTCCACTTTTTGGCCTGATTTAGGGTAATTGTCCGCCTGCGCCTCCACCTCAGCGATATTGAGCGGTATATCCGGAATTCTATTCCCAACATGCCAATTCCGCGTCCGTGTTTTCGTATAGTCTCCTCCACGCTCCCGCAATCCGCCATCTCCGCTCCTGTCAAACCGCATGCTCCCCATAACCCTCCGCCTCCTTCGATTCGTCCGGCCCCGCAAGGACCGGCACTTTATTATTGCACGGCTTGCCAGCCAATGCAAGCCCCTCTTCGCAGGCCCCAGGCTATGGAAATGCCGCCGACGGCAGGCAGCGATTGGCCCGGGCGCCGTCACGGCAGCCTCCGAAGAAAAGGGAGCCGGCTATCGCCCCGCCTGGCACATGCCTCGGAGCATTGCCGCATTGACAAGGCATGTGCCGGCCTGTATAATGTGAATAGCGGAGGAGAAGGCAGATGTTAAGGAAGGTAGTCTTCAGCGCAGTATACTGGGCCGTGGCGCTGTTCATCCTGTTCACGGTCAAGAAGATTTTCGACAGGGCTTACAAGAGGCGCGAATCAACGAGTATCAAGTTTTTGCGCAGCCTTTCCGAGGTCGTGATCATAACGATGGCGGTCTTTTTTTTCCTCGCCCAGTTCGAGGCGACCAAGGAGATAAGCAAGACTATACTCCAGAGCTCCAGCCTGATTATCGCGCTGGTCACGTTCTCATGCCAGAAGGTGCTGAACAACGTTATAGCCGGCATTGTCCTGTCATCCAGCAAGCCTTTCGATATAGGCGACAAAATAACTATATTGAGCGGTTCCACGCCTATAGCCACCGGCGTCGTCATCGATATGACCGTCCGACATACCGCCATTGAGATGGTCGACGGGAGATGCGTGTTGGTCCCGAACGGCGTCATAGACGAATGTTCGATAATCAACAACAACACGCTGGACAATAACGGGTATCCGCTGATAATGGAGTGCTCGTTTGATTCAGACGTGAATCTCGCGATACAGATAATGGAGCAGGAGATAATAAACAACCCGTTCACGATAAATGACGACGATGCCCACAGGGCAGACATAACCTGTTCGAATATCAACGCGAACGGCTTTGAACTGAAAGGCATAGTCTGGTCGAATACGGTTGCGGATAACTTCAAGGCATGCAGCGAATTGAGGATCAGCATATATAAGGCCTGGAAGGAAAACAATATCGAGATTCCGTTCCACACGGTCACTGTTCTTGGACAGGATACGCCGCCCGGCCAGGGGGCAGGGGCGGTTTAAAATAAAAAAAGGAGGTTTCCGAAATGGAACATGCAAATCCGCTGCTCGCGGGCAATGATGAGGATAACCGGTTCATCACTGTAGGCGAAATAATGATCCGGCTGACTCCGCCAAATTATGAGAAAATCCGCATGACGCACAGCTTTGAGGCCAGCTACGGCGGCAGCGAGGCGAACATCGCGCTGGCTCTCGCCAACCTCGGGGTGGACAGCACCTTTTTTTCCGTGGTGCCGGACAACAGCCTGGGGAAAAGCGCGGTTCGCATGCTTCGCAGCAATGACGTCCACTGCACGCCGATGATACTCAGCACTCCGGAGCAGACTCCCTCGCACCGGCTGGGCAGCTATTATCTCGAGACCGGTTACGGGATACGCCCTAGCAAAGTCATTTATGACAGGAAGCACAGCGCGTTCACCGAATTTGATTTTAGCACGGTTGACTTGGACGCTTTGCTGGATGGCTTCACATGGCTGCACTTGAGCGGCATCACGCCCGCCCTGGGCGATAATTGCAAGCAGCTCACGATGAATCTGCTGAAAGCCGCCAAGGAAAAAGGAATCACGGTGAGTTTTGACGGGAATTTCCGCAGCAAGCTCTGGACTTGGGAAGAAGCCAGGGATTTCTGTACCGAATGCCTGCCATATGTGGACGTGCTGCTGGGCATCGAGCCGTACCATCTATGGAAGGACGAGGACGACCATGGCAAGGGCGATATCAAGGACGGAGTGCCTCTCCAGCCCTCATATGAGCAGGAGGATGAGATCTTCCAGGCTTTCGTGGCGCGTTATCCTAATTTAAAGTGCATAGCGAGGCATGTGCGTTACGCGCACAGCGGCAGCGAGAACAGCCTAAAGGCGTTCCTGTGGTACGAGGATCACACTTTCGAGAGCAAGCTGTTCACGTTCAATATCTTAGATCGCGTCGGCGGGGGCGACGCCTTCGCGAGCGGATTGATATACGCGATGATGCACGGTTACAAGCCGATGGACATGGTGAATTTCGCTGTGGCTAGCAGCGCTATTAAGCATACAATCCGGGGAGACGCGAATATCACGGACGACGTGGCGTCGATTCGAAACCTTATGAACATGAACTATGACATAAAAAGATAGGCGTTGTTTGAAACGAGGAGGCGGCATATGGGCAGGCGCACGTATCAAAACCCGGTGCATCGGGGCTTTTTCCCGGATCCGTCCGTCATCAGGGCGGGCGATGATTTTTACATGGTGAATTCATCATTCCAATATTTTCCTGCCATCCCCATCTCGCACTCGCGGGACATGGTGCACTGGCATATCATAGGCCACGCCATCACGGATCCATCGTATCTGGACCTCAGCGAATGCAAGGATTCCCACGGCATCTGGGCGCCGGATATCTCATATGCGGATGGAAAATATTATATATTTGCCACGCTGCGGCTGAACGCGGACGGCACCCGGGGCAACAATGTGATGCGCAGGCAGCTGGTGATGGTCTCCGACAAGCCGGAGGGACCGTACTCCAAGCCGGCATGCCTTGAGGTAGACGACATCGACCCATCGCATTTCGTGGACGATGACGGCAGCCGATATATGATAATCGCCAAGGCGGCGCGGGCAGTGCCATTGTCTCCGGATTCCATGAGCGTCGCCGGACCCGCGCGGACCGCGTGGGATGGCACCGGGGAGCGCTGCAGCGAGGGGCCGCATATATTTAAGAAAGATGGCTGGTATTATGCCATGGTGGCCGAGGGAGGCACCGGCTACGGACATGGTATCAACGTCGCCCGCAGCAGGTCGCTCTATGGGCCGTATGAGGCCTCCCCGTACAACCCCGTCATGCGCCAGACGGATCCCGGGGCGCCTATCCAGCGGGCGGGTCATGGAAAGCTGGTGCAGGATCAAAACGGCAGATGGTGGTGCTATTACCTGTGCGGCAGGCCTAATGGGGGCAGGTATACTACCGTGGGGCGCGAGACGGCGCTGGACCCCGTCGAGTGGACTGGCGACGGGTGGTTTACCATTAATCAGGGGAAAGGCCCCAGCACTTCGCAGGAAATGCCTGACCTCCCGGAATGCGTGTTCGACAGGAGGCTGCGCGATGACTTCGACGGCCAAAAACCTGGGCCGGATTGGGAGTTCGTGCGGACGCCGGACGCGGGTTCGTGGTCCCTTACGGAGCGTCCGGGGCATTTCCGCATATGGACCAGGGACGGCCAGCTAAACGAGATTCGGTCGAAGAACACGCTGCTAAGAAGGGAGCAGGAACTCCGCTACCGGGCATGGACCAAGGTGGAGTTCTATCCGGACAGGGACGGCGAGCAGGCCGGCATTACATGCTATTACAGCACTGCCACCTACGTCAGGTTCTCGCTCTGCTATGAGGGCGGACGCAAGCTGCAGCTCGTCATTAACAGGAATCACGGTGAGGAGCTGGCGGCAGAAGTTGAGGGGATAAAAGAAGCCCCGGTATATCTGAAAGTGGACGTGGAGCATCTGCGGCGCACATTTTTCTACAGCTACGATGGCGAAAGCTGGGAGCAGGCCGGGCGGCTGGAGAATTGCGTCTATCTGTGCGACGAGGGCGTGCCGGATGACCCTAAGCGGCATACCGGCACGCTTGTCGGCATCTATGCGAACAACGGCGGGTGCGGCAGCAGGAAGCCCGCGGATTTTGACTTTTTCTACTATGACGATGAGGTCTGAGAGGGGGCGTTATCATGCTAAAGCAATGGATCAAGGCCGAGAAGCCGTCTGGCGACGCGTTGGCGGAGCGGCTTCGCGCGGCCAGGGAAAAGCTGGCGGATCAGCAGATGAAGGTGAAAGAGATGAAACTGCCGGTGCTGGTCCTGGTGGAGGGCTGGGGGACCGCTGGAAAGGGTTTTATCATCGGGCAGATCATCAAAAACATCGACCCGCGGTTTTTCAAGGTGGCTACGATGGCCGCGCCGACGGAGGAAGAGCGGCGCAAGCCCTTTCTATATAGATATTTCGTGCAGATTCCCGAGGCCGGCAAATTCCAGTTCCTGGATTCGGGATGGATGGACGAGGTCGTCAATGCCAGGCTGCATTCTGATATGTCGCGCGAGGAGTACGCGGATCGTATTGAAAGCATCAAGCGCTTCGAACGCCAGCTGACGGATAACGGCTACCTCGTGATGAAGTTTTTCCTGCACATCAGCAAAAAAGAACAGGCGAAGCGGATAGCGCGGCTGGAAGAAGACAGGGACGCGCAGTGGCGCGTCGGAAAAAACGACAAATGGCAGCAGGCGCATTACGATAAATGCCTGGACGCTTTCGACAGCTACCTCAAGGAGACGAATATGCCGTCCGCGCCCTGGTATATCGTCGACGCGAAATCAAGGAAATGGACGGAGCTGCAGATTCTGGAGACCCTCACGCAGGGCATAGACATCGCGCTCGACAACCATGCCCTGTCCGTGCCGTTGCTGCAGAACGTTTTTCCCCTCGTGCCGATGCCGAAACTGTCGGAGATCCCGCTGGGCGACAAGACGATTGACGATGAGTCTTACAAAAAGCAGCTCAAGTCGCTGCAATGCAGGCTGGGCGAATTGCATAACAGGCTCTACCGCAAAAAAGTGCCGGCAATCATAGCCTACGAGGGTTGGGACGCGGCCGGCAAGGGAGGCAATATAAAGCGGCTGACCGGAGCATTGGACCCTCGCGGGTATGAGGTGCACCCGATAGCTAGCCCCGAGCCGCACGAGAAGGCCAGGCACTACCTATGGAGGTTTTGGAACAGGATACCCAAGACCGGGCATATCGCCATCTTCGACCGCACCTGGTACGGACGCGTCATGGTGGAACGCCTGGAGGGGTTCTGCAGCGAAAACGACTGGATGCGCGCCTATAACGAGATGAACGAATTCGAAAAGGAGCTGCATGACTGGGGAGCTGTCATCATAAAGTTCTGGGTGCAGATCGACAAGGATACGCAGCTGCAGCGTTTTACGGACAGGCAGAATACCCCCGAAAAGCAGTGGAAGATTACGGATGAAGATTGGCGCAACCGCGAGAAATGGGATCAATACGAGGACGCCGTAAACGAGATGATTCAAAAGACCAGCACGAGCTATGCGCCATGGTATATCCTGGAGTCCGTGGATAAAAAATACGCGCGCATAAAGGCGCTGCAAATCGTCGTCGACGCGCTGGAGAAGGCGTTGAAGTGAGCCAGCCCATATTAGTTTTGCAAGGAGCCGATATATGCTTTCATTTATTTTTACGGAGGATTCATTCCTGCCGGACCAGCCGGCCGAACATGAGACGAAAAAGGCTGAGCAATGCCGGGAGCGTTTCGCCAAAGACCGCTATCAGGAATTATTCCGGCTAGGCTTCGAGGCGGAGGACAGGGACGAGGGCGCATCCCTGTCTTTTTTGCACTCGCTCTCGAGCCGTTTTTTGGCGGCGTTGACGGATCAGCCTGACTTGGAGGTAGCCCGGGATCAGATCGTGGTGGAACTCTCTGACGAGGATTATGAATCCCTGATTTGCGAGGTCCCCTTCGCAATAGGCGCGGAGTATATCGACCGCGCATGGCTCGCCCTGCAGTTCATGCGGCTAAACCAGGTATTCAGCACGGCGGTGCGGGATTATGACGGCTCCGTCGGGATGTTCCTCACGGAAAAGAGCCAGAATCTGCGGATTCCGGAACGCGTATTTTTCCATCTGGTAGAAAATAAAGGCGATAGCGACTATCCTTTCGCTTTTCTAGCCACTTATTCCACGCGGGACGCGGACGGCCGCGTGCGTCACATGCCGCTCTCCTATGCCCTGGAGGAATACCGGGGCGACAGGGAGCATCTCCTGGCCCTGCTCTCGTGCCTGAGCCGCGTGTCGGAGGTGTCGCCGATGCTGGCGTCTTTCGTGGAATCAGGCGAGATGTTCCATCCGCTAAAGCTGGACGAGCGGGAGGCATATGATTTTTTAAAATCCTTGCCGGATATCGAGGCCTGCGGGGTCGTCTGCCGCATTCCGAATTGGTGGAAAAGGCACGATGGCGCGGTACAGCTGCACGTAACCCTGGGCGATAAAAAGCCGTCGATGCTGGGCTTCGATACCCTTGTTTCCATGAAGCCGCAGCTGGTATGCAACGGCATCCCGCTGACGCGGGAGGAAATCGAGGACTTGCTAAAGCAGACAGAAGGCCTGGCACAGTTAAAAGGGAAGTGGGTGGAAATCGACCACGAGCGTCTGCGGCGGCTGTTGGAGGCGATGGACCAGTATCGCGGCGACATGACGCTGCTGGAGGCCATGCGCTTCGAGGCTGGCATTTCTTCGGGCAAAAAAGAGGGCATAGACATCGGCGCCCGCGTTACGAACGGCCAATGGCTGGGAAAGCTGCTCCAGGACCTCCGCCAGCCGGAAACGATCCATGAAGAGCCGCTGCCGGAAAGCGTCCACGCGGATCTGCGCCCATACCAGAAGACCGGATACCAGTGGCTATGTTACATGGGCAGGCTGGGCTTTGGCGCGTGTCTTGCGGACGACATGGGCCTCGGAAAAACGCTCCAGGTCCTGACATATCTCTCGCGTCTGTATGAAATGCGGCCGGACTCGGTATCGCTCCTTATCGTGCCGGCGTCGCTGCTGGGAAATTGGGAAAAAGAGGCCGCAAGATTTACTCCCGCGCTGCCGGTACGCATCCTCCATGGGAGAAAGGCGGAAGAGATGGAGGATGAATTTTTATCGCGGCCGGCATTTTTAAATATCACGACCTATGGCATGGCGCTGCGCATGGAGCGGCTGAGGGAACGCCAGATCGACTGCCTGATACTTGACGAGGCACAGGCCATAAAAAACCCTGGCACGAAGCAGACGCGCGCCATCAAAAAGCTGCGCGCCTCGCAGAAAATCGCCATGACCGGGACGCCGATCGAAAACGACCTGACCAACCTCTGGTCGCTGTTCGATTTCCTGAATAAAGGCCTGCTCGGCTCATCGGACGAATTCCGAACGTTTTCCAACAGCCTCCAGGAGAACAAGCAGGGGTATGTCAAGCTCAGGAACATGATATCGCCGTTTATCCTACGGCGGCTGAAGAGCGACAAGCGGATTATATCCGACCTGCCGGACAAAGTGGAAAAAACGGAGTACGTATCCTTATCTCCGCGCCAGATCGTCCTGTACCGCAAGACTGTAGCGGAGCTCGAACGCACGATCGGCGATTCGGACGGGATACAGCGGCGCGGGATCGTGCTGGCCTATATAACCAGGCTCAAGCAGATCTGCAACCATCCGGATCAGTACCTGGGGCAGGAGGGTTACGCGCCGAAAGACAGCGGAAAATTCGCGCTGCTGCGTACCTTGTGCGAGACGATTCACGAGAAGCGCGAGCGCGTATTGATATTCACGCAATACAAAGAGATCATTCCTTACCTGAAAAAATATCTGGAGGAGCTATTCGGCTGCGAGGGATTGCTTATCCATGGCGGCGTGCCGCCGGCGAACAGGCAGAAGATCGTAGAAATGTTCAACGGGGAACAATACGTCCCTTTCATGGTAATATCGCTGAAAGCCGGCGGCACCGGGCTGAACCTGACGGCCGCGAACCATGTCATCCATTTCGACCGCTGGTGGAATCCCGCTGTGGAAGACCAGGCGACCGACAGGGCATACCGCATCGGGCAGAATAAGAAAGTAATCGTACATAAATTCGTATCCAGCGGCACGATTGAAGAAAAAATAGACGCGATAATCAGCAGCAAGGTAGAACTGGCGCAAAACGTGGTCGGCAGCGGCGAGAATTGGATTACGGAACTCTCGGACGACGCGCTGATCGATCTCATGAGGCTGGATATCTAGCATGTCATGGCAGGAGGATGGCATTAATGAAACAATATTGGAACGACGACACGGTTTATTCGCAGCCGAATGCCGCCGAACTCCGGGAAAAGGCGCGGGCGAGCATCGCCTCGGCCCAAAAGAAAGGACGGCGGTACGAGCCGGTCGTCCCCGTGAAAAAACGCGGGGAACTCTGCGAGACGTGGTGGGGCCGTGCATGGTGCGCCAATCTGGAAAAATACGCGGATTACGAGAGCAGGCTGGATCGCGGGAAGAGCTATGTGCGCTCCGGCGCGGTGATCGACCTGCAGATACAAAGCCAGCGCGTGGAGGCCAAAGTCCAGGGCAGGCGCAGGTCTCCGTACAAAGTGGAGGTGCGCATAGGCCGGCTGCCGGAGGAGAACTGCCAGAGGATAATCGAGCGGTGCAACCAGAAGATCGAGAGCCTCGAAAAATTCGTCAGCGGGGAGTTCCCCGAGGAATTAAAGGACGTCTTTACCGGGGATGGGGGGCTGTTTCCCACTCCAAAGGAGATTAGCTTTAACTGCAGCTGCCCTGACTGGGCGCTGATGTGCAAACATGTGGCGGCCGTGCTATATGCCATCGGCATCCGCTTTGACGAGAATCCTTTTTATTTTTTCGGACTGCGCGGTATCGATGTGGACCGCTTCATCGACGTGGCTATCGAGAACCGGATAGAGATGATGCTGGAGAATGCCGACTGCAAGAGCGGACGCATAATAGACATGGCGCGTGCGGACGAGCTGTTCGGGGTATTGTAATAAAGCCGCCATGGGAGAATGACGCATGCCGGAACCACCATATTTTCAAGAAGCGCTGAAAAATTTCACTTATGAGGCCGCCAGCGGCGGCGCGATCCGGCATCTGGCAGACCTTGGGCTGACGCCGGGGGAGATATGCGAGCGGCTCGATTTCCCGACCCCCTTCGGGCAGGTCAGGCAAAAAGTCTGGGAGAGGCTCCTGGAGACGGGTGTAATACTGACGCGAGAGCCGGGCGGCCCCGCCCCCGAGAGGTACGAATACGTCAGGGAATATGACCGCTATGGCAGGGCGGGGTTCCGCAGGGTGGCCATGCCGTCCGGCGGCGGGCAGGAGATGAAGTGGCGGCGCTCCACAATATCCTGCGCAGACGGCGGGCAGCTCATGGCTTTTTTGCAGGGTAAGATCGGCGAGAACGGCGAGGAGGATTCATACGCGGCCTGCGATTTTGGCAGAATCTCCCATGACGATCCGGAGGAATTTGAAAAAATCCTGTCCGCGCTGGACGGGCGCGACAGGGAATATGTCGAGGGCATGCCGTGGGAATGCGCGCCGCTCTGGCACAGGCTGACCCCGCGCATGCGGGATATTTTATGCAGGCTTTTTTCTGACGGATTGTGCCGGCCGTCCTGCTATTTTTTAAAAACGGGGGAACTGGTCCATATCTGCCAGGCCGAACAAGGCAAACGGAGGTAAGCGATGACAAAAATAAAGCAGGGCTATTATGTAGGGGAACGCCCGCTGTTCGGCGAGCATGACCTTGTCATAGAGGATACGATCTTTACCGATGGCGAATCCCCTCTGAAAGAAACGGCAAATATCGAATTGTACGGCTCCATGTTCAAATGGAAATATCCGCTGTGGTACGCGGAAAATATTTACGCGAAAAATTGCGTATGGTTCGATATGGCGCGGGCGGGAGTCTGGTATACGGAGCATATCAAGGTAGAGGACTGCCAGATAGAGGCTCCGAAAAATTTCCGCCGATGTAGGAACGTCGAACTGCGTAACGTGACATTTCCAAACGCGGCCGAGACGCTGTGGAACTGCGAGAACGTGATTCTAGATCATGTGATGGCGAAGGGGGATTATTTCGCCATGAATTGCTCCGGCATGAATGTAGATTTCCTGACGCTGTATGGCAACTATTCTTTTGACGGCGCGAAAAACGTCGAGATACATAACGCCAGGCTGCTCTCAAAGGACGCATTCTGGAACAGCGAAAACATAACGGTTTACGATTCGTTCATATCCGGAGAATATCTCGGGTGGAACTCTAAAAACCTGACGCTGAAAAATTGCACGGTCGAGAGCCTGCAGGGCATGTGCTACATCGACAACCTGGTGATGGAGAATTGCAAGCTGGTAAATACCACGCTGGCGTTCGAATATTCCACCGTGGAGGCGGACATTTCCAGCAAGATAGACAGCGTACTCAATCCCTCCGGCGGGCGGATCACGGCGGACTCCATAGGCGTGCTGACATTGGAGAAAGACAAGATAGATCCCTCCAAGACCATTATCACCTGCAGGGAGGAATGCTGATGGAGTATGATTTTGACAAGGCCGTCTGCCGCAGGGGTACCGGCTCTCTGAAATGGGATGTCGGGGAGAACGAATTGCCCATGTGGGTAGCGGACATGGATTTTGAGGCGGCTCCGGAGATTATCGAGGAATTGCGGCGGCGCTTGTCGCATGGGATATTCGGATATTCCGTGGTGCCGGACGAATGGTATGCCGCCATTATCGGCTGGTGGAAGACGCGCCATCATTTTGAAATGAAAAAAGACTGGCTGATATTCTGCGCCGGAGTGGTTCCCGCCATCTCGTCTATCGTGCGCAAGCTGACAGACGTCGGGGAGAACGTGCTGATACAGACTCCGGTATACAATATTTTTTTCAATTCTATATCAAATAACGGAAGGAATATCCTTGAAAGCCCGCTAAAATACGACGGGGCCGGCTATTCTATAGATTTTCAGGATCTGGAGGGAAAACTATCCGATCCGCAGACTACGCTCATGATCCTATGCAACCCGCACAATCCGATAGGGAAGATATGGGACAGGGACACGCTCTCCCGCATCGGGCATCTCGCGGCGGCGAATCATGTGGCCGTCGTGTCGGACGAGATACATTGCGACATCACCGATCCGGGAAGGGAATACGTCCCTTTCGCGTCCATAAATGCGGAATGCCGGGAAAACAGCGTCACCTGCATAGCTCCCACCAAGGCGTTCAACCTGGCCGGACTGCAGACCGCCGCGGTATCGATACCGGATCCGGTGCTCCGGCATAAAGTGTGGCGCGGCCTGAACACTGACGAGGCGGCGGAACCGAACGCGTTCGCGATTCCGGCGGCGGTCGCGGCCTTTACAAAGGGCGCGCGCTGGCTGGATGGATTGCGCGAATATATCTATGGGAACAAAATGGCAGCTGCTGCGTTCTTAAAGGAAAAACTGCCGCAGATAACGCTCGTGCCATCGGACGCCACCTATCTTCTATGGCTGGACTGCGGCGGGATTTGCGAGGACTCCTCCGCGTTTCAAGCCTTTCTCAGAGAAAAAACAGGGCTGTACGTCTCCGCCGGATCCGAATATGGCAGGGCCGGCCGGCATTTCATACGGATGAATATCGCCTGCCCCAGAGCCGTGCTCGAGGACGGGCTGGAGAGGCTGTATAATGGAACGGCCGCGTGGATTTTAGAGCGGCGGCAGGCCGCCGGCTCGCCTGACCGCTTATAGCGGAGCGAACCGCGGGCTCTCATGGCATGCCCCGCTTGCGGGGCATGGGGGTTTACTTTTCCCAGGGATGGTGGTATAGTGACAGCGGACGGTATCCGCGTGGCGGACCCGTACCACTATTCAGGAGGAAATGAATAATGAAGAACACGGTTTTGACGCTTCGGAAGCAGAAGGAAAGCCAAGACAAGATCACGATGCTGACCTGTTACGACTATTCCATGGCAAAGCTAATGGACGAAGCGGGTATCAACGTCTTGCTGATCGGGGATTCTCTAGGGCAGGTGATGCTCGGCTACGAGGATACCCTGCCGGTCACGGTGGATGAAATGATCCACCACACAGCGGCGGTCGCGAGGGGCGCGAAAAATGCCTTTATACTCGCCGACATGCCGTTCATGTCATATCAGGCATCGATATACGACGCTGTCACCAATGCCGGGCATCTGATGAAAGAGGGCCGCGCCAACGGAGTGAAGCTCGAGGGCGGAGCCGCGGTCTGCGAGCAGATACGCGCCATCGTAGACGCATCGATACCGGTGTGCGCCCATCTAGGCCTCACGCCGCAGTCCGTCAACGCTTTCGGCGGGTTCAAGGTGCAGGGAAAGACCATCGAAACCGCGAAAAAGTTAATAGACGACGCGAAGCGGGTGGAGGCCGCCGGCGCCTTCATGCTCGTGCTGGAATGCGTTCCCGCGCCGATCGCGACAAGGATTACCGAAGAAGTATCCATTCCTACCATCGGCATAGGCGCCGGTAACGGCTGTGACGGGCAGGTGCTGGTATATCAGGATATGCTCGGAATGTTTTCGGATTATGTGCCGAAATTCGTCAAACATTTTGCCGAGGTCGGCGAGGTCATGAAGGGCGCGTTCGCGGATTATGCCGCCGAGGTGAAGTCCGGCGCCTTCCCGGGGGAGGCGCAGACCTATGGCGTGTCCGACGAGGTCCTGGAAAAATTATATTAAGACGCCGGGGTGGAGAATATGCAGATTGCCTATACGATAAATAACGTCAGGGATAATGTCAGAAAATGGAAAAAAGATGGCCTTACGGTCGGCCTCGTTCCGACCATGGGCTATCTGCACGAGGGGCACGGCAGCCTAATCAGCCGCGCCAGACAGGAAAATGACAAGGTGGTCGTCAGTATTTTTGTAAACCCGATGCAGTTTGGCCCGGGCGAGGATTTTGACAGTTATCCCAGGGACATGGAAAAGGATAGCCGGTATTGCGAATCGCTCGGCGCGGACCTCATCTTCCATCCGGAACCGGAGGAGATGTATTCGGATGGATTCTGCTCCTATGTGGATATGTCCGTGCTGACAGAGGAACTGTGCGGCCTCTCGCGTCCGGCGCATTTCAGGGGCGTGTGTACGGTGGTCAACAAATTGTTCAACATCGTCTCGCCGGACCGCGCTTATTTCGGGCAGAAAGACGCGCAGCAGCTGGCCATAATAAGGCGCATGGTACTGGACCTGAACATGGACATAGAGATAGTCGGCTGCCCTATCGTCCGCGAGGAGGACGGCCTGGCAAAGAGCTCGCGCAATACCTACCTCTCGCCGGAGGAGCGCAAGGCCGCCCTGGTACTGTCAAGGGCCGTGAATCTGGGGCGCGGCATGGCTGAGTCGGGCGAGGACGATACGGAAAAGATAGTCTCCGCCATGAAGCGGCTCATCGATGAAGAGCCTCTGGCACGGATCGACTACGTCAAGGCGGTCGACGGCCTGACAATGCGGCAGATCGGCAAGGTGCGCCGGCCGATGCTGGTCGCCCTGGCGGTCTACATCGGGAAGACCAGGCTGATCGATAATTTCACCCTGGAATGACTGGAGGTGATAAAAATGAATATCGAATTATTAAAGGCGAAGATACACAGGGCGACGGTCGTGCAAGCGGAGCTGGACTACGTCGGCAGCATCACGGTAGACGAGGCGCTGCTGGAGGCCTCCGGGATACTGGAATATGAAAAAGTCCAGATCGTGGATATAAATAACGGCAGCCGTTTCGAGACATATACGATAGCAGGGCAGCGTGGCAGCGGCATGATCTGCCTTAACGGCGCCGCGGCAAGATGCGTCTCGGCAGGCGACAAGATTATTATCATGGCATTCGCCGCGATGACCCCGGAGGAGGCGGCGGGGCACAGGCCGACGGTCGTCTTCGTGGATGGAGAGAACCATATAGAGCGCGTCACGAGCTACGAGAAACACGGCAGGCTGGAGGATATGCAATGCTAGCCGGCAAGACAGTGCTTCTCGGCGTGAGCGGCAGCATAGCCGCCTACAAGGCTGCCGCGCTGGCCAGCCTGCTTGTAAAGCAGCATGCGAACGTGCGCGTAATCATGACGGGAAACGCGGTGAATTTTATCAACCCGATTACGTTCGAGACGCTGACGAACAGCAAGTGCGTCGTAGACACGTTCGACCGCAATTTTGAATTCAGCGTGGAACACGTCTCTCTGGCAAAGCAGGCAGACGTCATGATAATCGCCCCGGCGAGCGCCGACGTAATCGGCAAGATTGCAAACGGAATCGCCGACGACATGCTGACGACCACGGTGATGGCATGCCGCGCGCCTATATTGATCGCGCCCGCCATGAACACTGCCATGTATGAGAACCCGGCCGTGCAGGAAAACATGCGGACGCTGGCATCGCGCGGAATGCGGATCATAACGCCCGCGGCCGGCCGCCTGGCGTGCGGGGATGTCGGCGTTGGAAAAATGCCGGAGCCGGAAGAATTGTACGCGCATATCGAGGCGGAGATCGCGTGCGAAAAGGATCTCACCGGCAAGCGGGTCTTAGTGACCGCCGGAGCCACGCGCGAGCCGATAGACCCGGTGCGCTACCTGACCAACCACTCAACAGGGCGGATGGGCATAGCCGTCGCGAAGGCGGCCATGCTGCGGAACGCCAGGGTGACGCTCGTGTGCGGGCCGACAGATCAGAAGATGCCGCTTTTCGTCGGCCTGGTTCCGGTGACGACCGCCCAGGACATGTACGAGGCGGTGGAACGCCGCTTCGACGACGCGGACATCGTCGTCATGGCGGCCGCCGTGGCGGATTACCGGCCCAAGGAATACGCCGGCCAGAAAATCAAGAAAAAAGCGGGAGGCATGAATCTTGAGCTGGAGCGGACTGTGGACATATTGGGCACGCTTGCGGCGCGGAGACATCCTGGGCAGTTCATCTGCGGATTTTCCATGGAGACAGAGGATCTGCTCGAACGTTCCAAGGAGAAGCTGGAACAAAAGAAGCTTGACATGATAGTGGCGAATGATTTGCGCGTGCCCGGCGCCGGATTCGGCACGGACACGAATATCGTTACGCTTATCCGGCCGGGAGGCGTAACCGAGCTGCCACTCATGTCGAAACTGGACGTGGCCCATCGTATATTAGATGCGGCTATAATCTAGGAACAATTTTAACGAGGTATAAAAATTAAGGAGGTATTTTTTTATGAAATTATGTCGTGAAGCGATAAAGGACGCAGCGGAGTGGGAAAAGATAGGCATCGAAGTCCCTGGTTACGACGTGGCTGAGATTGCGGAGAACACCAGGAAGGCTCCCACGTGGCTGCATTTCGGGGTTGGCAATATTTTCCGCATTTTTATCGGGGGCATTGCCGACCGGCTCATCGAACAGCATGAGAGCGACAAGGGAATCATATGCGCGGAGACGTTTGACTATGATATCATAAACAAGATTTACAATCCATATGATAACCTGGTTCTCGCCGTCACGCTCAAGGCCAACGGCTCTCCGGAAAAAAAGGTGCTGGGTTCGCTGGCGGAGGCGATTCCCGCAGACGCGAAGTCGCCTGATAGCTGGAACCGCCTGAAAGAGATTTTCGCCGATCCGGGGCTCCAGATGATTTCTTTTACAGTGACCGAAAAAGGATACGCGCTAAAGGGGTCGGACGGCTCTTATCTTCCGTTCATCGTTCCTGACATCGAGAATGGCCCGGACGCGCCCGGAAGCGCCATGGCGGTAGTGACCGCTATGCTCTACCACAGGTTCAAGTCATGCGGCGCGGGACTGGCGGCGGTCAGCATGGACAACTGCTCGCACAATGGCGAGAAGCTGCAGAATGCCGTGCTTACTATGGCCGGGGAATGGCTCTCGCGCGGGTTCGTCGGGGAGGATTTCCTGGCATATCTTAACGACCCTGCAAAAATCAGCTTCCCATGGACGATGATAGACAAGATTACGCCGCGCCCCAGCACGGAGATCGCGGACAGCCTGGAGGCCGATGGCGTCGAGGACATGCAGCCGGTAATCACTGAGAAAAAAACGTACATCGCGCCCTTCGTCAACGCGGAGGGGCCGCAATACCTGGTCGTCGAGGACAAGTTCCCCAACGGCAGGCCGGCGCTCGAAAAGGCCGGCGTGTACATGACCGACCGCGACACCGTAAACGAAGTGGAGCGCATGAAGGTGACCACATGCCTCAATCCTCTGCATACCGCCCTCGCGGTATATGGCTGCCTGCTGGGCTATACGTCCATCGCGGCTGAAATGCAGGATCCCGAGCTGGTGAAGCTGGTGAACGGCATAGGCCCGGGGGAAGGCATGAAAGTAGTCTGCGATCCCGGCATTTTAAGCCCCGATGATTTTGTAAAAGAAGTCATCGAGCAGCGGCTGCCGAACCGGTTCATCCCCGACACGCCGCAGCGCATAGCCTGCGACACATCGCAAAAAGTCGGCATCCGCTATGGCGAGACTATAAAATCATACGTTGAAAAATACGGCAGCGCGGATAGCCTGCGGTATATTCCTATCGCCATAGCCGGCTGGATGCGCTACCTCATCGGCGTGGACGACGAGGGAAACGCGATGGAACTCTCCCCGGATCCGATGGTACCCGAGCTGACGGAAAGGCTCTCCGGCGTGGCGCTGGGCGATCCGGATTCCCTCGGGGATAAGTTGAAGCCGATTTTATCCAATGCTAACATTTTCGGCAGCGACCTCTATGCGGCCGGCATCGGGGAGAGGATAGAACAGCTGGTCAGGGAAGAGCTCGCAGGTCCCGGAGCGGTCCGCGCGACGTTGAAAAAGCACGTATAGCCGGCTGTAGATATTGCAAAATATCAAGGGGATAAAAGTAAATCTTCATGCCCCGCTTGCAGTCATCCGAAAGCCCATTGCTAATGGGCTTTCATAATATAACACGGCGAGGAGGACAAGATGCCGGAGGAGAAAATAATAGTAATAGACTTTGGTGGACAGTACAACCAGCTCGTGGCGCGGCGCGTCAGGGAATGCGGAGTTTATTGCGAGATATATTCCTATAGGACGGACATCGAAAAAATAAAAGAAATGCGGCCTAAAGGCATCATATTGACCGGCGGGCCGGACAGCTGCTATGTGCAAGATGCTCCTTCCTGCAAAAAAGAATTGTTCGAGCTGGGCATACCCGTGCTGGGGCTATGCTACGGCGCACAGATTATGACGCATATCCTGGGCGGCAAGGTGGAACCCGCGCCGGTAGGGGAATACGGCAGGACCGAGGCGGCGCTTGACACGTCGTCTCCGCTGTTTGCCGGCGTGAATCCCGGCATTATATGCTGGATGAGCCACTCCGACTACATATCGTCTCCGGCGCCGGGATTTAAGCCGGTGGCGCATACGCCTGACTGCCCGGTGGCGGCCGCCGCCTGCGACGAGCGAAGGCTATACGCCATTCAATTCCATCCCGAAGTAGCACATACAACTCAGGGGAAGGACATATTAAATAATTTCGTCAAAAACATATGCGGCTGCGCGGGCGACTGGCGGATGGATTCGTTCGCGGAACAATCTGTCCGGAAAATTCGTGAAAAGATAGGGGACGGCAGGGTATTGCTGGCACTGTCGGGCGGCGTCGATTCGTCCGTGGCGGCAGGCCTGCTCTCCCGCGCCGTCGGAAAGCAGCTCACCTGCGTATTCGTAGATCATGGCCTGCTGCGCAAAAATGAAAGCCGCGAGGTTGAGGCAGTCTTTGGCAATGGCGGCATTTTTGACGTGAACTTTATACGTGTCGACGCGCGGGAGAGGTTTTATGCTAAGCTCTCGGGAGTCACGGAACCCGAAAGGAAGCGCAAGATTATCGGAGAGGAATTCATACGCGTTTTCGAGGAGGAGGCAAAAAAAATCGGCGCGGTGGATTTCCTGGCTCAGGGCACGATATACCCGGACGTGGTGGAATCCGGGCTTGGCGGCGAATCGGCGGTGATTAAATCGCACCATAACGTAGGCGGGCTGCCGGAATACGTGGATTTCAAGGAGATAATAGAGCCGCTGCGAAATCTGTTCAAGGACGAGGTGAGGGCGGTCGGGCTGGAACTCGGCATACCTGAGAATCTCGTGTACCGCCAGCCATTCCCGGGCCCGGGGCTGGGCATCCGCATTATAGGCGAAGTAACCGCAGAAAAAGTAAGAATAGTTCAAGATGCCGACTATATCTATCGCGAGGAGGTGGATCGCGCCGCCGCAGAATATCAGGCGCACTACTGCGCGACGCCCCCCTGGATGCCGGATCAGTACTTCGCGGCTCTTACGGACATGCGCTCTGTCGGAGTCATGGGCGATGAGCGAACCTACGACTATGCCGTGGCGCTGCGAGCGGTAAAGACAGTTGACTTCATGACCGCAGAAGCTGCGGAGATACCCTATGAAGTACTCCGGCGGGCCATGGGCCGCATAATCAACGAGGTCGATGGCGTGAATCGTGTGTTCTATGACCTGACCAGCAAACCGCCCGGAACGATAGAGTTCGAATAGCGGACATTCGGGCTGGCCTGCCTCATCGTCGGATACGCCATCGGGCGTAACGATAATAAGACACAGATTATGCTGTGATAAAGGCATTTGTAACAGAGGAATGATTTCTCACTCCCCGAGCACGACCCGGCAGGTCTTCTTGTAGCAGCTAATCCCATACTTTAAGATGGTCTCCATCCCCTCGTTCTGGAGCTCCTCTGCATACCTTTTCTCCTCAATCTGGCTTAGGGCATCCTTGCACCCCTGGTTCAGGTTCTTGTCGTACTTGAGCTCAATCATGATTCCAATCCCAAGATCGACTTGTCCCCGTCCAGCGAGAAGAAGCTCGAGAGCATGCTCATGTTCAGAGACTTCCCGAAACGGCGCGGACGCGTGAAGAGGGTCACTTTGCCTTTGTGATTCAGCAGGTCACGAATCATCCCTGTCTTATCGACATAGTAGAAATCCTC
>CAYVFF010000032.1:0-21166 GCA_964450965.1 uncultured Eubacterium sp.
CCGCCTGCAAGCAGTCCATCCGCCTGTCCATTGCGACCGGGCTTTCTTCTGTATATGTATATTACTTTATAGCATCTTCGTCATCCTCCGCCTCGTCCGGCGTCATGAACTCCCTGGACGACACGCGGTTCGTGCGCCGCGATTCCTCGACCAGGTCGGACAGCCGGTCTTTCACGTCGTCCGCGTGCTTGATATTCTTTATCTCGAAATCCTGCGCCGTCTTGTCTGCCGAGTTGCACAGGATCGTCCCCAGGCCGAACATCCGCTGGATCAACGTGCGCTTCAGAGACAAGTCCAGGATGCGGTAGAGCCGCACCTCCTCCTGCTTCTGGGTAAAAAACCCGGTCTTGGTGATCAGCTTTTCCCTGGTCAGCTCATATTTGGTAAATGTCCAGGGCAGGCCGCACCAGATGCGCCTGCGATCCTTCCACACTATCTCCTGATCCATCTGAATCACGCTCCTTTTCCTTTCCTGATATCATGGATAAATGGTAATCAGCGTATAGTTCCCTTTCTTCACCGGCCTGCCGTAGGCGATCGAGGTAGCGCCCTGCCTGTACAGTTCATTGAACACGTCCTGCGTGGTCAGGCCGGAACCTGATTTAAGCGCCAGCTCGAACGAGTCGCCGGATTCCAACGACTTCAAGGCCTTCGCGACCTGTCCCTCCAGCTGGCCGCCGTCGTCGCAGACGGCGGCGTACAGCGATATATACTTCTCGGAGCCGGTATTGCATTTCGGATAGCCGGACCTCGTCCATACATGATCTGCCGCCATCTCCTTATCTGAAAGCAGGAAGTAATCGTATCCGATCTGCCCCTTCCTGTCCGGCACCGGGTCGTCCCATGTGACATCAATATGATACCATTTCTTTCCGATTTTTACAAGATTCCACGCGTGATTCTCGCCATCTACCTTTCCGGAGACCATTTTACACGGTATGCCTAGCACTTTCATGGACGCCAGGAATGCCTTCGCGTATCCCTCGCAGACCGCCGTCTTGTTCTTCAGCAGGCCCGCAGCCGTATAGTCATCCTCAGGGATCGTGCCCGCCTTATAGTTGGAATAGTCATAGGCGGTATTTTTCACCAGGTAGTCATGCACCGCCTTGACCTTTTCCGCATCGGACCCGCATCCCTTCGCGAGCTTTTTCGCGAGCGTCTTCAGCTTCTTGTCATAAGCCGGCCTGCCGGTCAGCGTGACCTTGAACTTGTAGGAACTCGGAAATCCGGCATATATCATCCCAACCACCGCGGTCCCGGGGCCTACGGCATCCACCCTGCCGTCCTTCGTGACGGTCACCACATCGTCGTCGCTCGACGTAAAGTCCTTCGCGCCGGTGAACGTGACCGCGTCGCCCAGCGCAAGGCTCGCCGACGCGACTGCCGCGAGAGCCTGCCGCGCCGGAGTCGTGCCGGCCGCCAGCGAAAACGCCAGCGCGAACGCTGCAATCCGCTTCATAATCCTGTTTTTCATCATTCGAACTCCCCCTTGATGCTCCTGCCGAACAGTCCCTTTAGGGCCTCCTCGGGCGCGAGCCCGTCAAACAGCATCGAATAGACGGCATTGCATATCGGCAGGTCCACATTGTATCGCTCCGACAGCCGCATCAGGGCCTGCACGGTATAATACCCTTCGGCCAGCTCGTCATAGGGCTCCCCTTTGATAAACCGCTCGCCAAACAGGCGGTTGTGGCTGTGCGCCGAGAAAAGCGTCGCCTCGTAGTCGCCCAGATGGCAGAGCCCGTAAGCCGACAGCTCGCTGCCGCCCATCGCCTTTATGAGCCGCGCTATCTCGCGCGGGCCGCGCGCCATCAGCGGCCCTTTCAGCGAAGGGCTCCCGAAGCCGTCGAGCATGCCGGCCGCGATGCCGATCACATTTTTCGCCGCCGCCCCGACCTCGTTGCCGATCATGTCGCAGCCCAGATAAAAACGTATCAGCCCGCTCGAAAACTGCTCTACGAGCATTTCCTTGGTATCCTCGCGCCCGCTGTCGATAACCATGCAGTTCGGCCTGCCCCGGTAGAATTCCTCCACGTGCCCGGGGCCCAGCCATACCGCGACGCGGTCCGAATCATCGATACTGTCCTCCATAATCTGCGAGAGCCTGCGCCCGGTCTCTATCTCTATGCCCTTCATGCACAGCACGAAGGTCTTATCTTTCAAGCCAAGAGGCTTCAAATCCTGGCATAATGCCCCGAGGTTCTGCGCGTTTATCGATATGACGATAATATCCGCAAGCCCCGCGCCATCGAGCGAATACGTCAGTTCCAGCGATTCCGGCAGCTCCACATAGCCGTTTGCGCGCTCGCGCATGAGCCGCTCCATGTGCTCAGAGCCCCTCCTGCCGTAGAGGCTGACCTTATGCCCGATATGGTCCAGATACCATGCGATGAACGTCCCCCACCGTCCGCATCCTATCACGAATATCTTCATAAAACCCCCATGCCCCGCAAGCGGGACGCCCCCGTGAAATGAAAGCCCGCGTATCGCTCCGCCGCGGCGCGGCTGCCGCAATCCCGCCGTATTCGCAATCCCTGCCAAAGTGCTCCGGGGTCAGGCCTCATACGCGTCCGACTGGAAAACGACCGGCAGAAGGTGCGCCACGGCGCGCTTCACGTCCTTAAGCTCCAGGGTTCCGTCCGCAAGCGCCTTTTTGATATCATCCTGGTCTTGCGGCAGGCCCGGCATCACCAGGTCGTTTCCGGCCCGCATGCACCCCGAAGCGGTACAGTCGTCCCCGTTGCACGTCGTCAGCCAATCAGTCATGATAACGCCCCTAAAGCCCCACTCATCGCGCACGACCTTGGTGCAGAGGTCGTGATTATTGGCGGCATGCACGCCGTTTACCAGGTTGTAGCTCGTCATGAGTGCCAGGGGCCTGGCGGCCTTGATGGCAATCTCGAACCCCTTGAGGTAGATCTCGCGCAGTGCCCGCTCCGATACGACGCTGTCGGAGCCCGTGCGGTTATCCTCCTGGTTGTTGCAGGCAAAATGCTTGAGCGTGGTCCCGACATGGCCGTGCCGCTGCACGCCTTCCGTCATCGCCGCGGCCATATGCCCCGACAGAAGCGGGTCCTCGGAATAATATTCAAAATTGCGGCCGCACAGCGGGTTCCTGTGTATGTTCATGCCGGGAGCCAGCCAGAGAGTGACATGAAATTCGCGCAGCTCCTCCGATACGGCCTCCCCGACCTCCGCCACGAGTCCCGGATCCCAGCTCTGCGCAAGCTGCGCTCCGGTCGGGAATGCCGTGCAATACTGGTAATATTTCTCGCCATCCGGCAAAGGCCCGTCGTAGAGATAGCCGTCCTCCATGCTGGCCATGAACGGCATCTGCAGGCGTTTCCCATCTTTCACGTAATATTCCTTGGTAAGGCGAAGCCCCGCAGGGCCGTCCGCCAGGACGATGCTGGCGATTCCGCGATCCTCGCAGGCGATAGTCTGCGAGGCGGCGCCGGGCACAGACATCCCGGACGCGCCTACCATGGCGGCCCCGCCGGAGGTGTCGCCGGTCACCATGCCGACCAGCTGATCCTCGCTGAGCGCGTCCGCCTCCTCCCACAGTTCCTGCGGTATCCTGCCGTCCTCCTTGCCATATCCCTCGGCAAGCCCGCGCAGCAGCATCTCCGCCGGCACGACTATCGCCGGATTCTTGCATACGAGCGCATGCCAGGCCGCCCGGTGCGCGAAGACGCGCTCCTGCGGGCACTCCAGCTCGTGCAGTTCTTTCTGCGGCGGGCAGATATTGACGGTCTTTTGCAGCAGGACGTCCTTGGTCAGCTCGACGGATGCGGCAAACTCCGCGTCTGCCAGGCTGCTGCCCATGAAAAATCCGTATGTCCCCCTGTCCATGACCCAGCCCGCCACGCGCTCGCTATATGACGCAAGCGCGTATACCGGGATCTCGATGTCCACGTTCTCATATTTTCCCGGCAGGATCTCGCCGGTCTTAGCGAACCCGGCTAGCCTGCGGTATTCCTTTGCCATATTTTTCTGCGGGCATGACGCGTAGATCTGCACTACCTCGCGGCCTTTCACGGCTCCGGCATTCGTCACCTCCACCTTTATGCGGATGGCCGCCTTGTCCGTGTTCTGCCCGGTAAAGCCGATATGCACGAGCCTCAGAGAAAAATCGGTATAGGACAGGCCGTATCCGAAGCTATATCTCACCGGCACCTCGAAAGTGTCAAAATAGCGGTAGCCGACGTAGATGCCCTCCCCGTACAGCTCGGTATCCGTATCGCCATCCATATGGGAAAAAGTCGCGGCGTTCGGATAGTCTTCATAACGGTACGGCCAGCTGTCCGCCAGCTTCGCGCTTGGCGTCACGACTCCTGATACTATATCGGCAAAAGCGTTTCCCGCCTCCATTCCCGGCTGGCCCATATGGATCAATGCCCTGACCTGCGGAAACTCATCCATGAAAGACAGGTCGATGAGGCCGCCGGAATTGATGGCGACCAGGACGTTCTCATGCTGCGAGCACAATATGCGCAGCGCCTCATGCTCCTCGTCTCCCAACAGGTAGTCGCCCGGGCGCATCTCCCTGTCCCTGCCCTCGCCCGCCACGCGGGAAATCACGTAGATCGCCGCGTCCGCCTCGACCGGTTCTGGCATATCCCCGGCGGGCAGCGCGAACTGATGGGCAGCATAGGCCTCGAACTGGGGATGCTCCTCTCCCGCCGCGATCCTTTCATCTATCTCCGCAAAAATCGCGTCGCGCCACGCCTCCCTGGCCTTCCTATATATCGCCTCGTAAGAGCGGAACCACTGCTCGTCTGCGATCTCGAATCCGGCCGCTTTCAGGCCGGCGTATATGCTGACAGTCTCCCGGGCGTTTACGTCGCCGGAGCCGGTGCCTCCCTTTACGGTCGCATAGGCCCCGGCCCCGTAGACCGCCAATCTGGCATCCGGGGCAAACGGGAGCATATGCCCCTCGTTCTTCAGCAGCACCATGCCGTCCGCCGCCGCGCGACGCGCCACGGCGCGGTGCGCCTTTTCATAATCGCGTTCTCCGGCGTTCCTCGTGCCGGTGAATGTATCCCCCTTTATCTTCCTCTCCATGAGTTCCCTCTCCTTTACCCTCTTTTCCATCGATATGCGAATACCGCCGGCGATTGCGGGAGTGCATGGCACGGAGCAATCCGCGGGCTTTCATTCATGGTGCTGCCCCGCTCGCGGGGCATGTGGGCTTACTCATATTTTATCCCGAATGGCGTCCTCTTGCAAGGGAAAATTCTCTCCCGGGCAAACCAACCTACATCTGGCAGAACTTCAGGTTTTCGGCCAGATCCTCGGTTATCTTCCCGCCCGCCGCCTCGTACTTCTTGTAGAGGGCCTGCAGGCGCGCGGCCTTTTTCTTATTTTCGATTTCCAGCTTGCCAAAAGCGTTCTGATAGAGCGGATTGGAAGAAAGCGACGCGCGTATATCCTTCGAGAACGGGCAATAGCGCGTCAATATGTCGCGCGTCACCTTGTTCAGCCTGAAGCTGCCCTGCGATTCGTATTTGACCCACGCGGCATAATCCGGCACGAATACCTCCCGGAAATTGTTTCGCGCATGCAGCAGCGCCGCCTTCAGCTTCTCCCGCGCGTCCGCCGATAGGTCCTTGTTCTTGCGGTAAAACTGCAGATAGGAAAAATATTCCGCGGTCAGCGACTTGTAGCGGTAATCATTCCAATACGCGCCCTGTACCCTGCGGCACATCTCCCAGCGGTACCTCCCGACCGACACCAGCATCTGCTCGTCCAGATCCGAATTGATAAAAATCGGGAAGATGAAGCGCGCGGGGGTGTCGGTGCGCCTCGCGGCGGCCTCCTGCCACATGGAAGAGCGCGATCCGACTCCCGGGAGCAGGATCACGTCCGGCAGGATCTCCTTCATGATCCATTCCTGCGTGATGCCGTGATCCGCGTCGGAAAAAAGCACCTCGCGGTAAAATGCGGAATAATCTATGCCGCGTATATAGTTGAGCGCCTGTTCCACCCTCGACGCGGTCACGGCCATCTTGTCAAAGGAGCTGGTCAGGTCGTCGCCCGAGAGCACCGGGCAGAATGAAGTCAGCCGTCCCGATATGGCCTTATGCGTGGACATGAACATATTGGAGATCTCGAACTCCATCATGCCCTGCCTGCTGCCCCGCAGCGCGGAAAACTCTTTCTGCGTGATCTCGCCCTGCTTTAGCTGCTCCTGGAGATATCCGCTATAATCCAGGTCGAATTCGTTCCGCGACGGCTCCCTGTCTCCCCGGTATACCTTTTTCAGCCACTCATAGAACGTGCATATGTTCGCATAGTTGAACAGCCCCAGCGACTCCGAGAAACGCGAGAGCTCGTTAGTCTTGTCCGCCCCCAGAAGCTCCGCGTCCATGAACCCGAAATTGAAAAACATCTGCATGATCGTAGAGACGCGCTCGCCCTGCGCTATGGAGTTGACAAACGCCCTGCCATATATCTCATAGAATTTCTGGCTGATCGCCTTGCGCAGCGAACGCGATTCCTTGTCGCTACCGGCGCGGTCGGGCAGATGCTTGTAAGACTGCAGCAGCAGCTTGAATGCGCGGATATCCTCCTTGGAATAGCCCGCGAAAGTCATTATATGCGCGACGCAGTCCTCCCCGGCTATATTCGTCCTGGCCTCCGACGTGGAAGCCGTCTGATAGTTGGCGCATGCCCTGGCGCATTCCTCGAGCTGCATCTGGTCGTAGATCCCCAGCTTATTCATCACCTGGGCTATCTCTTCCATGTGTTCCCGGCATGCCCCGGCATCCTTCCCCTCCGCCGCGAGGCGGACCGCAAGGCCGTAGTATAGATGGAAAATATCGTCCTCGTCGTCGTTCCAGATCACGTCGCGGCTGCACATCATATAGTCGGCGATCTCCTCTATGCCCTGCGCGGTGCGGTGCATCTGGGCCGCCGCCTGCATGATGGATCCGACGCACAGGTCGTCGTTTTTAATCATAAGCTGGAGATATTCGCGCTGGTAATCCCGCATCAGGCTCTGGCTGGAGGCCAGCTCCCAGTTCTCCACCTTGTGCTGTATCTTCAGGGGCTCGAAATGCGACAGCCTGTAAAAGCTCTGCTCCGGCATCATCAGCCTGGAGCAAAGCGCGCAATAGTCGCTGTATCCGTTCTGGGCCGTGTCGCTGAGCATGGCGGCCCTGGCACGGAGATCCGCATAGAGCGCGAACGCCTGATGGCGCTGTTCTAAGGCGGTGCGCAGGAATATGGGCCTGAAGTTCGGCTGCGCCTTCAGCAGGGCGCGAAGATCCGCGTCGTTTTTACATGGGATGACTATGAGCGACGTATCCTCGTCCGCCGTATAATCGCAGGAAAACCATTCGTTTTCCAATATGCCTATGATGGCGTTAGGCCCCATCTTCAGCTCCGCATAATTGTAATGCCGTACGACGGACCCGCTTTGGATCAGATACCATTCCATCACCTTGTCCTGGCGGTGCGCCACGTAGTCGCCCTTTTTTATCTTCAATGTCTGCATCGTCTATTCCCCTTCCGCCGATCCGCCAGCCGCCGGTTCCGCCTCCGCCGGTCCGCCCGCCGCCTCTTCCGTCAAAATCCTTACAAATTCCTCAGGCCGCTCCCGCACGGTCCAGTGCCGGCAGCCCTCCAGCTCGCGGTACGTCCCCATCGGCACGGCCCCGGCGGCGCGGTGCGCGTCGTCCGCCCGCACCAGCCGGTCCCTTTTTCCCCGCACGAATACCACGCGCATCGGCAGGCGATCCCAGTCGCCGCCATAATATGGTGCGCACGACCGTCTCGTGATGGAACAGGACGCGAAGTCATACATGGCCAGGTACTCGTTCTCGCCGCCGCAGATGTCCCTGGCCTCATCAATAAGCCCGGCCGTTATCTTCGACTTGTCGCCGATAAGCTCCGTGCGGATCATCCGCCGCGCCGCCATCCTTGACCCTGCCACGCGCCCGTACCATTTGCGGATACGCTTTTTCTTTTTCAAAAAGTGATAAATTATCCAGTGGCGCGGCAGGCGCTCCGCGACGCCCCAGGGGTCCGCGAGCATCAGGCATTTCACCCGGTCCGGCTCGTCCAGGGCGAAGCGCACGGCTATGGCGGCCCCCATGGAACGGCCCGCCAGCACGAAATCATGCAGTTCCAGAGCGTCGCAGACCTCGCCCAGGGCGCGGGCATGCTTTTGGTAAAATTCGGTGCCAGCCATGTTTTCCGGGCGCTCGCTCGCCCCGTAGCCCGGCAGGTCTACGGCATACGCCGTATATGCGTCATAATACAGCCGCTCCATCACGCCGCGCCACGAGAGCATCGCGCTATCGCAGCCCTCGCCGTGCAGCAGCACGAGCTTTTCGCTGCCGCCGCCCCTGCGATACACGCGCACACGCCCGCAGCTTGTCTCGATGTCGAATTGATCCATGCGCCCCTCCTCTTGCCGCCGTTCACGTCCGCCCCATCGCGTAGCCGCTTGGCCGGCGTATTGGGCAAATCCCGGCTGGGTCCCCAGCCGCCCCGCCGCGCGTTCGCAATCAGTTTAGTGCCCCGCCGCGCCTTGCCCCCGATAAAACCGCCTTGCCCATATCGCGTCCGTGTGCTATAATACAAGGCATAGCGATTTTTAAGGAGGCTGATACTTTGATCCACAGGAAATTCATGCGTACCAGGCAGCTGCAGCCCGGGATGCGCGTCGACCACCCGGTCGTCGACAGGCTAGGCAGGATACTGGTCGCCCGCGGCGCGGAATTGGACGAATATATCATCGACTCCATGGTCAAGATGGGGATTATGAGCGTCTACATACAGGAGATTACCGATGATGAAGACGCGCCGCCATGCCCCGCCGCCCAGAAGAACATCGAAAAGCTGCGAACGGACGACCAGGCCAAGGTCAGCCTCTCCGACAGCGTCCGCAAGCGCGTCTCCGAGGGCATCCAATATGTATACAATAACACCGACGACCCCGCGCTCATCCAGACCACGGACAACATCGCCGACTCGCTCATGTCCGCCATCCAGGAGAACGACGCCATGGCAATCGACATCAGCGCGCTGAAGACGAGCGACGAGTATACGTTCAAGCACAGCGTGGACGTGGCCACCATCTCCATGATCGTCGCTAAGAAAATGGGCATGCCCGAGGAGGCCATCCACGAGATCGGCGTGACCGGACTGCTGCACGACGTCGGCAAGACCAAGATCCCCCCGGAGATACTGAACAAGCCGGGCCGCCTGAGCGATGATGAATTCGCGATCATGCAGCAGCATTCCGTCTACGGATACCGCATCATCCAGAACCACGAGGACCTCTCGGACGACGTGAAGCTCGGCGTGCTCCAGCACCACGAAAAGATAAACGGAAAAGGCTATCCCATGTCCGTCCCCGGAGACAAGATAAACCCTTACGCCAAGGTGCTGGCCGTCGCGGACATCTACGACGCCCTCGTGACGGAGCGGCCGTACAAAGCCGCCTTCTCCCAGCGCGAGGCGGTCGAGATGATCATGTCTATGACGCAGGAGCTGGATCTGTACGCCATGGAGAGCTTCCTGCAGAGCATGATCCTCTATCCGGTCGACTCGGTAGTGGAGCTTAGCAACGGGGAAAGGGCCCGCGTGGTGAAAAACAGCCCGTATTATATACTGCGCCCCACGGTCGTAGGCCTCGCCTCCGGAAAGGTATACGACTTAGGCGAGGATCTCTCCTGCGCGAGCATCATCATACTGTAAAGGCTATGCCCCGGCTTTTTCCCGCCGGGCCACCTCTTCCAGAAAATCCGCCACGATCTGCCGGTAGCGCGCCTCGTCGCTCTCTATGGACATCGCGTGATCAGTATCCGGGAAAAGGTGCAGCTCGCTGTATCCGGCAGTGGCGGCATGCATCTCCTCCGAATGCGAGCAGGGGATAAAGTTGTCCTCTGCCCCGTGGATAAAGCATATCGGCACCTGGTTATCCTTCAGCGAGTCCACCGGCCTCACCTCCGTATAGGTAAATCCGAAAAAGCACGCGCTCACCAGCTCGACCGGATAGCACAGCCATGCCGGCAGGCCGAAATCAGTGCGGATCTTGTGCTTCATCACTCCCATCAGCCGCGAAAAGCCGCAGTCGTTCACGACGAATCGCACGTCGGGCTTTTCCTTCAGCGCGAGTATCTGCAGCGCCGACCCCATGGACTCGCCGTGCAGCCCCAGATATATGTCGTCGCCAAACCGGCGGTACATATACCGGATGACCTGCAGCAGATCGCCGCTCTCCCTTTTCCCAAGCGTGCATATGCCCCGCCTGTTGTCGCCGTGGCTGCGGTTGTCATAGACCAGGCAGTTATATCCCATGTCGCGGAAAAGATGCACATATTTGACGCTGTTCATGCGGTTGCACGTATATCCGTGCGAAATGACCACGTACTTCCCGCCAGGGACCTCCGCCGGGATATATGTGGCGTGCAGTATGTAGCCGTCATACGAGGAGATCGTCAGCTCCTCTTTTTCCAGCTCGTCAAAATCCCGCCAAAGGCCGCGCCCCTTGAGATCTGCTATCGTCTCCGCCGTGGCGTGGTAGCTCGGCTTCGCCACGTAAGCCGCCATCTTGTATGAGAACAGCGCGCCGCCCGCCAGAAGCACGCAAAGCACGGCCAGCAGGACTATCAGCCATATGCTCATAGTATACACTCCCCTCTATCGCTTTATCGTCCCGGATATTTTAACACATATGGAGAAAAAATGTAACTATTTTGGCATTTTTCCTTGCGGCTCGCCCCGGGCAAGTAGTAAAATGGTATGGCAAGGAGGCAGGTCATCATGGAAAAACAGCTTTTTACGAACGACGTCATCATCAGCTGGCTGCAGTATTACTCGCAGAACGCGTCCATAGACTTAGAGCACGTGAAGATGATCGACATCACGAAGAAAAATAAAAACGTCATACCCACGGTCGAGGCGCACAAGACGACGATGGTATTCACCAACGCCGGTGTGGACGATATATTCTACCGGCTGTGGGACGCGGGGCTGGGCGAGTGCGAGGTGTGGTATAACGAAGGCTCGGACCCGAGCGGCCCGATATTGCATAACTATGTAAAAGAGATGATAAATCGCGGCATAAACGCGTCCGCCGCCATGCTGATCATCAATCCGGACGCCAGGAATACGGCGAAGATCGGGCTGTCGAACGAGATGTTCCAGCGCGGCTCCATCCACTACGTCGGCAGCGAGATCCGCGCCGTGATACTCAGCAAGATGAACGTAGCGCCGGCCGACGACATATGCGTCATCAGCGGCGAGAGCATAGCCATAGAGGCGGCGCTGATTGCTGTGGAAGGCTCTGTCACGGCGGTCGAATATAATAAGGCGGACCGCGCCACGATGGAGGATAACGTGTCGCATTTCGGCCTGCACAACGTCAATATCATCGAGCACGTGGACGAACGCAGCATGTCCGGCTGCCCCGTCCCCTCGCTGGTCTTCCTGGTAGCATCCGCGAGCACCGATCAGGAACTGGCGTGCCTCACGCGGCTCAACCCCAATATCGGGGTCGTCATTTATACGCTGGATTTCAATGTAGCAGCCTCGCTGCCGGCGACGCTCGAGAGATACGGCGTCGCCGACGTCGAGACCATCCAGATCTCTGTGTCCACGCTCGGCAGCAACCATTCGTTCAAACAGCAGCCCGCGCCGTGGATCGTTACCGGGCGCGGAAAGCAGGCCTAGGCCGGCTTTTCGTCCGTGAGCACGCTGGTGCAATACGCGCAGCGGGTAGCCTTTATCGGTATCTGGCTAAGGCAATACGGGCATTCCTTGGTGGCGGGAGCCTCCGGCTCCTGCTTCTTCTTTTTCCCAAGCGACATCGCGGTATTCACCAGGCGCACCAGGACGAACAGGATAAATGCCATGATGATGAAATTCACCACGGACGACAGGAAGTTCGAGCAAAAGCCCCCTATGTCCGTCAGCGTATAGCGCGCGCCCTGCGTGACCATATTCAGTATCGGGTTGATAAAATTGTCCGTCAGCGACGTGACTATGCTGGCAAACGCGCTGCCTATGATAACGCCGACGGCCATGTCCATGACGTTGCCCCGCAGCGCGAAGTCGCGGAACTCCTTTAAAAATTTTTTCATTTTTTTATAATCTCCTTTCAATGATTTCGGCAATCCGGGCCGGACCGACCGGATTCATCCGCACGCGCCTTATTTTTTCTGATTGCCGACAGACGCATGGCGGTCGTCCAGCAGCGCCCTCTTCATGTCCCAGAGCTTTTGCGACAAATCGACATAGACCTCCTGGGGATTCACCAGGCGCCTGGTCTCATCCCAGAGCGTCGACAGCTCGCGGCTGCAATAATCGCGGATCTCCATGACCGGGGCCGGCTCGTATACGCATTGGCCGCTCTGGAATACCGGCACAAGCATCTCGCGCACCGTATAGCTGTCCGGCGGCAGCAGCGTCTTTTTCCAGGTGGATACCGGGTTGAACAAAAGCAGCGGCTGCGACTCGTCGACCGTCTCGCCCACCAGCGCGATGAGATCCGCGCGAATCTTGCCGGATTCCCTGTCATATATGCGGAAAACGGTCTTGTTGCCCGGGTTCGTGATCTTCCAGGTGTTTTCCGAGAGCTTTATCTTCGGCACGAACGCGCCATCCTTCTGGATGGCGGCCAGCTTGTAGACTCCGCCGAAAGACGGGCAGTCCCTGGAAGTGATGAGATTCGTGCCGACGCCCCAGCTATTGATCTTCGCGCCCTGCGTCTTGAGCGAGTCGATAAGCCGCTCGTCCAGGTCGCTGGACGCGCAGATCGACGCGTCCTCGAAACCCGCCGCGTCCAGCATGGCGCGCGCCTTTTTTGACAGATACGCGAGGTCTCCGCTGTCAAGGCGTATGCCGTAAGCCTCCGGCATCCTCCCGGCTTCGCGCAATTCGGAAAACACCTTTATGGCGTTCGGCACTCCCGAACGCAGCGTGTCATAAGTGTCCACCAGGAGAGTCGTATTATTCGGATAGAGCTCGGCATATCTGCGGAAGGCGGTCAGCTCGTCCTCGAAGCTCATGATCCAGCTATGCGCGTGCGTGCCCATCGCCGGAATGCCGAACTCCTTGGCGCAAAGGACGTTGCTGGTGCCGACGCAGCCGCCGATCACCGCCGCCCTGGCTCCGAGCGTGCCCGCGTCGGGACCCTGCGCGCGCCGCAGGCCAAACTCCATCACCGGCTCGCCAGACGCCGCATAGCAGACGCGGCTGGCCTTCGTGGCGATCAGGCTCTGGTGGTTGATGATGTTCAGTATGGCCGTCTCGACTAGCTGGGCCTCCATGATGGGCGCCACCACCTTCACAAGCGGCTCCATCGGGAATACCACGCTGCCCTCCGGCACCGCGTAGATGTCGCCGGTAAAATGGAAGCCGGCCAGATAGTCCAGAAATTCCTCGTCGAACATGCCCAGGCTCCGCAGATAGGCCACGTCGTCATAGTCGAAATGCAGCTCCTTGATATAGTCGATGACCTGGGCGAGCCCGGCGCATATCGCGTAGCCGCTGCCGGAGGGATTCTCCCGGTAAAAGGCGTCGAATACGACCGTCTCGTTATTATGGTTCTTATAATATCCCTGCATCATCGTGATCTCGTAAAAATCGGTCAGCAAAGTCAGATTTCCAGTCATCGGGAATGCCTCCTCGTCTTTCATCCACGGCATGCGCCCGCCTGCGGGGCATGAAGGTCTGCTGTTCATACTATAATGCAACGCGAGGCGCGAAATGTCAAGAAAAAGAACGACGGTGCCAGCAGCCACCCCGTTCTATAAAACAATTGATTTTTTCGCAAAATAAGCGTATTGTTTGTTGTAATAAGCCGCGAGGCTCGCGGCCGCGAAAAAGGAGCATAAAAGCTATGGATAAGGTGAAGAACTTCCTGAAACGGAAAAACGTGATAATCTCGGCAAAACGCTACGGCATAGACGCGCTCGGCGCTATGGCGCAGGGCCTGTTCGCGTCCCTGCTCATCGGGACAATCATCGCGACTATCGGCGAGCAGGCCGGGATCGAAATACTGGTCACCATCGGCAATTACGCAAAGGCGGCCACGGGGCCTGCCATGGCGGTATCTATAGGATTCGCGCTCCAATGCCCGCCGCTCGTACTCTTTTCGCTGGTCACTGTAGGCGCGGCGGCAAACGAGCTCGGCGGCGCGGGAGGCCCGCTCGCCGTGCTGGTCGTGACGATTTTTGCGGCGGAGCTCGGCAAGATAGTGTCAAAGGAGACAAAAATCGACATCATCGTGACCCCGCTTGTCACGATCGCCACCGGCGTACTGCTGTCGATCTGGTGGGCGCCCGCCATCGGAGCCGCCGCCAGCGCAGTCGGAAATGCCATCATGTGGGCGACCGAGCTGCAGCCGTTCTTCATGGGCATCCTCGTGTCCGTCATCGTCGGCATCGCGCTGACGCTGCCTATCAGCAGCGCCGCGATCTGCGCCGCGCTGGGCCTGACCGGGCTCGCCGGAGGCGCCGCGCTCGCGGGATGCTGCGCGCAGATGGTCGGTTTCGCCGTCATGAGCTTCCGCGAGAATAGATGGGGCGGCCTCCTGGCCCAGGGCATAGGCACCAGCATGCTCCAGATGGGCAACATCGTCCGTAATCCGCGCATCTGGATACCGCCGATCCTCTCCTCCGCGATCGTCGGGCCCGTCGCGACGTGCGTATTCCATCTGGAGATGAACGGGGCCGCGGTAGCGTCGGGCATGGGCACCTGCGGGCTGGTAGGCCAGATAGGGGTCTACACCGGATGGCTGAACGACATCGCGGCCGGTACCAAGGCGGCGATTACGGCCATGGACTGGATCGGCCTGCTAATGGTCTGCTTCATCCTGCCCGGCATCATCACGTGGCTGTTCGGGCTGTTTTTCCGCAAGATAGGCTGGATACGTGAAAACGACCTGAAGCTGGACCTGTGACAAGCCGAAAGGCCCGCGGCCCCTGGAAGGTTTTCCTATTTATGGTACGGCTCGTGGTTTATGATCCTGTACGCCCTGTAAATCTGCTCCAACAGCACTACTCGCATCAGCCGGTGCGGAAATGTCATGTCCGAAAAGCTAAGCCTCCAGTCCGCGACGTCGAGGATCTCCCGGTCCAGGCCCAGAGAGCCGCCTATGATGAATATGACATGGCCCGTCCCTCCGTCGGCGAGGCGTTCGAGTCTCCCGGCGAATCCCTCGGACGATATTTTCTCCCCGTCTATCGCCAGCGCGGCGATATATGCCCCGGCCTTTATATGCTTCTTCAGGCGGGACGCCTCCCTGCCGAGCAGGATCTCCTCCTCGCGGGCGCCGGCGCCGTCCGGGGCTTTCTCATCCGCCACCTCGACTATCTCCAGGCTGCAATATCTTCCCAGGCGCCTGGCGTACTCCGCCACGGCGTCCGCGAAATATTTCTCTTTCATCTTCCCTACGGCGAGTATGGTTATCCTCATGGCTATCTGCTCCTCGCGGATGATTGTATAGCTCTTTTATCAGGCCGGATATGCAATGGCTCAGGATTTACATCGCGGCGTCCAGCTGCCGCGCGACGGCCCTGGAAATATGCCAGAAAAGAACCGGCGGCACGGCGTTGCCTATCTGCCGGTACGCGTCCGCCTCCGAACCGGCGAACTCGAAATCATCGGGAAAAGACTGTATCCGCGCGGCCTCTCTGGGAGTGAAGCGCCGATAGAGCTCCGACTCCGGATCCACCAGCAGGACCGGATCCCTGGAATTCAGGCTGGCCTTCGCCAGATGGCTGGTCACCGTCAGGCAGGGCTCGTCCAATCTCTGCCACAGCCCGCGCTTCATATTCGGCTTGGCGTTTTTCATCCCCTCGACTGCCCTTCTTGAAAAATAATACTTCTGTTCATCAATCGCCAGCACCGGGACGGCGACCGACAGCGGTATCCAGTTCCCCTTGTTGGTTTCCGCCGGGAACTCAAATTTTATATTCAAATCATCGCGGAATCCAACTATTATCACCCGTTCCCTTTTTTGCGGAACGCCATAGTCCGCGGCATTCATCAGCCTGTACGACAGCGTGTATCCCGCCTTCTCGAACGATGCGGTTATTTTTTCAAAAATCTCTCCCCCGCGCAGCGTCAGCAGCCCTTTCACGTTTTCGGCTATAAAAGCGTACGGCCGCTTGTCCCGCACTATCCGCACCATCTGCTTGTAGAGGCCGGCCCTCTCGTCAAACGGGTCTTTCGCCGGGTTGACGGTGCTGAACGACTGGCACGGAAAACCCCCTGTTATGACATCGCAGTCCGGTATGTCAGAGGCATCAACTTCGCAGATGTCCGCGCAGTTAACCACGGTATCTTTGAAATTAAGCCTGTGGGTATCGAGCGCCTTCCAATCCATGTCCGTCGCATATATCAAGTCGAACGGCAGCCTGCCGTAATGCCTGCCGTTAAATTCGAAATCACCAGTTATGCCCTCGTCGCACCCGCCGCATCCGGCGAAAAGCGACGCTACCCTATACAATTGCGTCCCCTCCTATTTGAATCTTAGAATCCACCGAATCAGATGAATAATCAATCCTGTATGATTTAGGCGTTGCCTGTATACGTCCGTCTGTTATTTTTTTTGCCACGTCATCGATTACGAAGATAAACACCCCGTCCCGCGTAAAAAACACCCTGTATATCGCATAATACTTTTTGTGCTGGTTGGCTGCCACGTATTCATTTCTAGTGATATTCAACGTATCAACCCATGAGGAATCATCCAAATTGGGGGTAGTCAGCCTTTTGGTCGATTTAACCTCAATATATTTTACGTATTCCGCCTCATCACCAGGTTCCGCAACGACTGACTGGATATCATACCCGATGCCCTTCGTCTTTCCCAAAGACAAAACCTTGTTGGCAAGCCTGCGGTTGAATGCGGCCACCCTTGCTTTCTCATACTCAAAAACGATAGCTTCTCCCTCCTCTCCAAACTCCGTTAAGTTTGCCGTTGCGGGTTTTTCCCCAGCCACCAAGGCATTTTCCTGCTTGGAGCTAATCGCAGTCGGAGAAGTCGAAAAATTATCAGCATTAGCTGACAATCTAGAAAAATATGCTTCCCAATCATATTGGAACTGCCGCCTCACTTCACGTTTTTCCAAATCATATGAATATACGTCGAATTCCGGCTTTTTGTTATATTCCCTGGCAAAAATATCTATTGCATCCATCTCTCTATGGTTAAGCAAAACCTTGCCATCAACGATTCGAATCAAATTGGCCAGCTCGAGATAGTTTAGCTGCTCTCTGATATGCTGCATCACATACGATGATGCCTTGGGCCTGCCATTTTTGCCGAATGATTTTATTTCTCTTTGCAAGCCAAGCGCATGATCCTCCGCAATTGCCTCAAGCACTTCATAGGGACTCGCCTTCCCTTGAAGCACGTCCAAGGAATTGAGGACATAATAGCCTACATCTTTGACAGTAACGTCCTCGCCTGCCCTGTCAGCGAGCTGGAGAACTTTGAGGACGAACGCGTTTGGACGTATATTTATCTCCGTCTCCATGCGTAGCCGCAATGTACGCGGGGAATCCATGCCGTTGGGAAACTGCATTTTATAGCAGACATCCTTGAAAAAAGCTGGCTGGTCGTTGTCCTCGAGGAACTTGAGCGTCCTCTGGGATTCGTATATCACGCCATCTTCAGAACGATAATACATGCCGAACAGTTTTCCGGATATTTCCGTGCGGTGGTTGTCAAGGGTCTTTTCCGTCCTTTCCGACTCGGGCAGAAAACGCCGGAATGCCTCATTAAAGAGATTTTTAAAATCTCTCTCCGGGCATGGACAGATTTCATCGACGACCAGCGCATACGCCGGCAGCAAGTCATCCATCTCTTTCTGTGATTTGCCGCGTATTATTGTACATCTATACTGTCTTAGGTGGTCATACATCCTCTTCTCCCCTCCTTAACACTTCTATGACGCTCTCGCCCAATGCCTTTGCCAGCAACGGCGGCACAGCGTTTCCAACCTGCTTTAGCTGGCTCGTCTTTATCCCTATGAATTCAAAAGTATCCGGGAAGGACTGTATCCTTGCGGACTCGCGGACAGTCGGAACCCTGTTCTCCTTATAGTGGAAATGATGGTTGTGTCCCGTGTCAATCGTAAAGCATGGCTTGCAGCTGTCCATCCTGGTCCAGGCTATATGGACTTTTCGCGTATCGCGCAGTTCCTCCGGAAGGTCTTTATAATTTCCTCCGTCAGGAACCATCGAAATTATCTCCTTCGTCCTGGCTTTATGGAGCGTAACCGAATGATTCAATATGCTATGACTGCCTTCGCGCATCATTCGCTGGTAATCATTTTGAGGCTCTATCTGATACGGTATGTCCTCCCCGAGAGCCCTGTCGTCAGGAACAAAATCCAGGTCGCTTATCGCATCCTTGCATGTCCACGCCGGAACGCCGGTGCCTTTGCCCATAAACTCTGTCGGAAACTCATAATTGACTTCTTCGACAAATTTTTCTGAATTTACCCCGACAAAAAATACCCTCCTCCTCTGTTGAGGTACGCCAAAATTATCTGCGGATAATATCTTCATCTGAACCCGGTAGCCAATATCCGCAAAGTCTTCCATAACCTGCTCCGCCACCCTGCCGCCGAAAAGCGCGACCAGACCCGGCACATTCTCCATGACGAAAACTCTGGGCTTTACCTCTGATACAATCTGGACAAACGATTTATACAGCTTGTTCCTATCGTCATCAATCAAACGTTTTCCCGAAACAGAAAAGCCCTGGCATGGCGGGCCGCCAATGATGACATCGGCCTCGCTAGCCCTCAATCCGGCTAACTTTAATATTTCCCTGCCGCTAACCTTTGTTATATCATCGTTTAGCACTGCGGCGTCGGGAAAATTGCGCGAATAAGTGACAGTCGCATCTTTCCACGTATCAATCCCGAACCGGACATTGAATCCCGCCTCTTCAAAACCCTTCGAAAAGCCCCCGCACCCGCAGAACAGGTCGATAACGTTATACTGCTTCAATTCCCTTTTCCTTTCCGCCCCGATATCTGTCTCCGTTTCGATTTTATAGCACGAAAATCGCCATGTCAACAAAATTTGCGGTTTACAAATCCCCGGCCCTCGGTTATACTTTTTCTTAAAACTTCAAGAAAATCTCTATGCGGGCAGGAGGCCGCGCCTATGGAAAACAGCATCTTTTTTTGCACAGACCGGTCCATCGTCCCCGACGACGTGCCGCCGGACATACCTTTTTCTGATTTCTACCGCATATATTATTCCGACATGGTTGGACGCCTCAAGCAGACCACGCTGGCGCGCAAGGACGCCATGGTCCGGGACAAGATTATGCCCTTTTTCGCGTCCATGCCGATGGACTCCATATCGCCGGCCGCTATCCGCCAATGGCAGAACGGGCTCATCGCGCGCAGATATAGCGACACATATCTCAAGACCATTGACATGCACCTTCTATCTATCTTCAAATACGCCTCAAAGTATTATGACATCCCGAATCCTTACGCGAAAGCGGAACACATGGGAGGCGGCGGCGCGGCGCAGATGAAGTTCTGGACGCCCGAGCAATACCGGGCCTTTATCCGCGCTTTCTCCGGCCGGCCGATGCAGCGCCTCGCATTCGAGATGCTCTATTGGTGCGGAATCCGGGTCGGCGAACTGCTAGCCCTCACCCCGGCGGACATTGATGTGAAAAACCATTTGCTGAGAATATCTAAAACATACGTCCGCCTGGGAGGACAGGATCTCATAACGCCGCCGAAGACGAGGAGCGGCGTGCGCGATGTGGCTCTGCCGGATTTCCTGACGAGGGAGGCCAATGATTACATCAGGGAGCGGCATCTGAAGAAAAGCGACAGGCTAATCCCGCGATCCGCGGACTTCATCAAATACCACCTGCGGGAGGGCTGCGAAAAGAGCGGCGTGCCGCGCATCCGCATACATGACATCCGCCATTCGCACGTGTCGCTGCTCATCGACCAGGGCTTCACCGCGGCAGCCATCGCGGAGCGCGTAGGCCACAAGCACATCTCGACGACGATGAACGTCTACGCCCACCTTTTTCCGGACCGCAAGGCGACGCTCGTGCGGGCGCTGGAACGTATGCGGGAGGGAACGTTCGAATGGGAGGCCGGACATGAATGAAAATATCCAGACAATATCCGTGGCAGATTCGGTAGCGGACGACATCAGCTTTCAAGACTTTTACGGAATCTACTACCGCGACATGGCGTCCAGACTCAAGCCCGCCACGCTCTCTTCCAAGCGGCAGATCTTCGCGAACAAGATACTGCCTTTTTTCGGCGGGCTGCCGATGCGCTCCATCACCACGCAGCATGTGCGCAAATGGCAATCCGTCATCCTCCGGCAAAACTACAGCCCCGCTTACGAGCAGCTGATTGATTTCCAGCTATCCGCAATTATGAACTATGCCGAGAGATATTACGATTTTCCGAACCCCTGCACCAAGGCGGGGCACATCGGCGGAGCCGGCGCGAAAAAAGCCGGCTTCTGGACGCTCGAAGAGTACGAGCTGTTCATCAGCCACTTCGCGGGGGATACCGAGGCGTTCACCGCTTTCGAGATCCTGTATTGGACCGGAATGCGGCAGGGCGAGATGCTCGCGCTGACCCCGGCGGACTTTGACGAACGCGGGCGTATCCTCCACATCACGAAATCATACACGCAGATCGGCGGGGAGGATATCATCTCCACGCCAAAGACGAGGAGGAGCGTGCGCGACATCGACATCCCGCAATTTCTCGCGGACGAGATCCGCTATTACATCAAGACGAGGGACATCGCTCCCGACAGGCGGCTCTTCGAGAGGACGCGGCACTACCTTTTTTTCAAACTGCAAAAGGGATGCGAAGCATCCGGAGCGCGAAAAATCCGCACGCACGACCTGCGCCACTCGCATGTATCGCTGCTCATAAACGCCGGCTTCTCAGCACTGGACATCGCGGAACGCGTCGGCCACGAATCCGTGAAGACCACGCTGGACGTATACGCCCACCTCTTTCCGAACCAGCAGCAGATGCTCGCGGAACGCCTGGAGAAGCTGCACGGCATCTGGGAAGAAGAGGATAAAAACAGTTGACTCGGCGAAAACGGCTTTCGGGGAAGCGGGACGCTCAACTCTAGGGTGGTAGTCAAGGAAGTGAACACCGCTCCGCAGATCACGGGCGTG
>CAYVFF010000033.1:0-18465 GCA_964450965.1 uncultured Eubacterium sp.
CTAAAATGAGGGGATTACACTAATTAGATTGTCCACAGTTACGGGTACATTATAAAAACACTGTTTACAAATCCTGCCGCATGGATTATAATAACTCTGAAGAATAATGCCAGCCCTTTATGGCTGGCACTAGATGTAATGGCTCAAAGAGTCCTTGCATTTGATAACAGAACACCAGGGAGGAGCCGCATGGGGAAAGACAATGCAGGCAAGCTGCTGCAATGGCACATGGGAGCATTGTCGGTGGTGGAGATTGATTTAAAAGATTACTGGGAGTACCTGAAGTTCATCCGGAATCTCACTCTGAACACAAAACCGTTGGAGATTGACATGCTGATCATCAAGAAGAACAGGCCTGTCGCTATCGATAACGAGATAGGCAGAATCTTCCGCCAGCACAACATCGTGGAGTACAAGTCCGAGGAGGACGCGCTCAACATGAGCACGCTCCTGAAAGTGGAGGCCTACGCGTGCCTGTACCAAAACTACGAGACGGCATCTGACAGGCGGCCATACAATGAGATTACGATGACCCTCATCCGGGAGTCAAAGCCGGTAGGGCTGTTCAAGGAGCTGCAGGAGTTCGGCTTCCAGGTCACGGAGGAATATGGCGGAGTCTACTATGTCAAGGGCGCGCTGTCGTTCCCGACGCAGATCATCGTGGGGAGGGAGCTTGACCGCGAAAAGCACAAGTGGTACGGGATGGCCACCGGCAAGGTGTCCGAGGAGGCCATGCGGGACGCGATCCTGTACACGAGCAAGGTGGAGGACAAGCGTGAGCGGGGCTTGCTGGATTCCATCATGGACCTGGGGATGAACGCCAACAAAGAGGTCGTGGCAACGCTGAAAAGGAGAAATGACATGTATGACATATTGAGAGATCTATTCGAGCCGGAAATCGAAGAAGCGAAACGTGAGACCGCACAACGCGTGGAACGCGAGACCGCACAGCGCGTGGAGCGCGAGGCGAGAGAATCCCAGATTCGGCTTGCAATCAAGAGCCTGCGTCGTTTCCATGCGAGCAACGACGACATCACAACAACGCTGACGGAGGACTACGGCCTGTCGGAGAAAGAGGCGCTGTCGTATCTGACCTAGGGCAGAAATCCCGACAAGAGGGTGCGCAAGCCGTACAAAATGGAACTGTGGAGACCGTTTCAAGTTTTGTGTAAACTCAAAATACTGATGCAAGACAAGTGAATATTGTTCCGGGAAAAGTCGGGGAATTCCCGGCTTTTCCCACATCTGCATTATAACGCAGGATTTTTGCATGTCAATAAGGGGATCTCCACGGGGGCTGCGCGCCCCCGACCCCCTGCGGGATTCGTCATTTCGGGCACCCGATTTTCGTCTGCCCGAAATGACGAATTTTAATAATCCTGAGTTCCCGAAAATAAGTGGTTCTACCTGCATTGGTTCTACTCTCCCATACCGGAATGCCCTGTAAAATCAATAGGTTTTGCCATTCTTTTGTTGCAGTTCATGTCAATTTCTGATATAATGTAGAAGTACCATAGTGGTTCTACATTGCAGAGGGGTTCGACATGTATATAAACTATAAAACAAAGGGCGGCATTGAATATGCCATGGTGGTGACGTCTGTCCGCAAAGGCAGTTCGGTTGTAAAGGATAAGCCCATGTATCTTGGGCGGGTGGTCGACAAGGAGGCCGGAATCTTTAAAAGCCGTGAGCGGGGGTTATTCGCCTATGATATTGAAACAAACACTTTCCGGCCGGTATCTGACGAATACGAGGAACCAAAAATACAGAGAAAAACAAAATATCCCGTGCGCCCCGCCCTTGTGGTATCGTTCGGCGATACCTTCCTCCTGAATGAATATATCAAAGGCAGCGGCCTTTCCCAGGCGATTGACTCGATTGAATTCCGCAATCCCGACACCCTGTACGCGCTGCTCGCTTATTACATCCTCAGCCCGCTCGCAAACAGCCATGCCGCTGACTGGTGGGAGCTGACATACGCAAAGTTCCTGTATCCAAAGGCGCAGATGGCTTCCCAGCGGATCAGCGAGGCCCTGGCAGATATCGGGAGCGAGGATGCCAAACGCCGGTTTTTCAGGGAATACTACCGATTCCTTGAGAGGTCAGACGAAGCAGACCTGAAAAGAAATCCAAACGGCGTGGATGACGGAATCCTGATCGACAGTTCCGGGCTTCCCAACTCCATCCATTTCCCGCTGACTGCCGTCAATAACCATAACGGCGTGGTGAGCGAGGAGATCCGGCTGATCTACGTGGTCCAGCAGAGGACGGGGCTTCCGCTGTTTTTCCGTTATGTCGCCGGCAATGTCATAGATGTGACTACGCTGACCCGGACGATTGCGGAACTGAAGGCAAATGGGATCCATACAAAGTTTGCCATACTGGATGCCGGATATTATACCGGAGCCAACGCGGATGTCCTGCTTGACGCCGGGGTGTCCTTTATCACAAGGATGAAAAGCAATTTCAAAATATATAAGCAGGTGGTCCGGGAGCATCTCGCGTCACTGGAAAGCAGGGAAAACCTCGTGAGGTATAATCAGCGCCTTGTTTACGTCAAGTGCGTGCCATGCCTGGTGGGCGAGAAAAACAATCGCCCGGCGTACGCATATCTCTGCAAGGACCTGTCCATGAAACATGAGCTTGAAAAGCACCTGGTTCAGCGTGCGGAGGATGAAAACCTTACCGGGGGTGATATTTTTGACGCAATGCAGAACCAGGGGATATTTATCCTCATAGCGTCAAGAAAAATCGCCAGGGATAGGCTCCTGCCCCTGTATTATACAAGAGACCAGGTAGAAAAAATCTTTGAGCTCTGCAAACAGGACAGCAAGATCCTCCCCTTAAATGTCGGAACAGAAGCAACATTCCGCGGCCATCTGATGATGACATTCATGGCAACTGTGATCCTCAAACTGATGTCGGATAAACTGAAAAAGACATCTCTTACAACAGAATCCATGTTCATGAATCTGCACGAACAGCATGCGGTCATCTATGATGATGTGCTCATCACAACGGAACCGACGAAAAAAATGAACGAGGCATATAAGGCTTTCAAGGTGCAGTGCCCTGCGACGATATCACGCAAAACCGAATAATGTAGAACCAACAATTATCGGGAACTAAGGGTTATTTGACAATCATTAAGGATCTGTTCTATGGTGCTCAGCGTGAGATTGCCAACGAGCTGGCTGCGCGATCGTACTTAGGACAGACGTCCTGCTGGACAGCGTAAGGGAATACTGCCATGCATCGGAGGCTCAGATAACGGAACTGTCTTGTATTTTTATCAGCAAGCTGCCGGAAAAATGGGAAAATCGTTTTCAAATGCCAAAAGTAGCTTGAATTTTGGCAATTCGGCGATTTTCAGTGTGCGAAGTATGAGTTACTCCAACGGTTTCTGGCAAGTTCTACGTGGGCAGGAAGGGCGTGGTTGTGCAGGATAGGACCGTCACAGTAAAAGGCAAGAAATACTATTCGTCGCCCAGCGGCAGGCTTGCCATGAACAAAATCGTCAAGGTCGGAAAGAAGAAATATTACGCGGCCAAGACCGGCAGGCTTGCCACGAATAAGTGGGTGACGGTGAAAGGCAAGAAATACTACCGCAACAAGAATGGCATCATAACAAAGACGAAGAGCAAGAAATAACGCGCTATCGGCGGGCTTCCTATGGGAGTCCCCTTTTCAGATAAGTGGGTTCTGGCGGAGTCTGATGCCCCGCCCTATATTTCCACCTTGAAAAGCCGCCATGTGAGTGCTATCATGGCATTAGGTTGGCGGTGGAGGATAGAATATTGGCGAAAAATAATGCGAAACACAAAACCGGCCACGGCAGGGAGGCACTGGAAGCCATCCCGGTAAACACGAAGGCCAAGGACACCTTCTTTAAAAAAGTGTTCGAGAAGGAGGAGCGGCAGCGCGGGCTCGTGTCCTTCCTGCTGGGAGTGGACCCGGAAAGCGTGACGTTGTCAAACGTGCGCCCTGTGCTGTTCGGCAACAAGGAGAACGACTTTGCCTGCATGTGCGACGGGGTGATATACGTGCTGGCCGAGGCGCAGTCGACACCGTCGCCGAATATCCCATACAAAGTGCCAGCCCTTTAGGGCTGGCTAGTAAGGATTCCCATGGAATCCTTACATTGGATGCTGGAGTATGCCGCGGCGGGCTTCCGGGCATCTGTGGACAGCGAGCGCCTGCTGTATGGGAGGACGCGGGTACAATTCCCGATTCCGAAGCTATACCTGCTGCAGACCGGGCTGGAGGCAGGCGCGGGCCGCATCCCTCGAGACGTCCGGTACGACATGCGCCTCAGCGATTCCTACCTGCCGGCGGGCAGGAAGTATGGGGAGGGTGAACCGCGGCCGGATTTAGATGCCTCGGTCCACGTCTACGATTTCAGGATGACGCGCGAGGAGGTCTTCCGGTATATCGAAGGCGTGGAGCTGCCGGGGCGCTTCGAAGGATACGGCGGCGACATGATGGACTACGCGCTTGTTGCAAATGGTATAACCTATATGCAGCGCGTAGGGGAGAGCGGGGCGTACGCGACGCCGCAGAACGTTTCGACAGTCGTTGAATTCCTGCGGCTGATGCTCGGCAGGGGGATATTCGTGGACTTATTGACAGACAAGGAGGTGTGCGACATGACGATGGCGCAGTTTTCAAGGGACGACATGCTGATATACCAGGGCCGCGAGGAGGGGCTCGAGGAAGGCATCGAGAAAGGCATCGAGAAAGGCATCGAGAAAGGCATCGAGAAAGGCCGCGAGGAGGGGCTCAGGGCATTCATACAGGACAAGGTGGAGGACGGCGTATCCGAAAAGGTCATTATACAGAGACTCAACAAGCGTTTCTCGCTGGACGAGGAGACCGCGATGAAATATTACAGGGAATACGCGAAGTGAGCCGCAGGATGCCGCGGATGAACGCGCATGCCGAAATATACAAGGAGAAAATAGCATGAAAAAAATAATTACAGCAAAGAGTTTTTGCGCATTTCTGCTGGCGGCCGGCATTGCCGTAGGAAACATCGCCGACGCCAGTGCGGCGGACGGTGATTCGTCAGGCAGCGGCTACTATGGCTATAGCGAAGATAATTATTTTGACGCCGGCGAGTACGGCGAGACAGGCGGGGATTATTCTTCAGGCATTGACATCGGCGGGAGCGGCGAGTCCGATGATGGCGGCGTCCCGGATTACCAGGACGGCTGGGATACGGGCACGGGGCAAGGCGAATCGATACCTGATGGAACGGAAGTCATGAAGATTACGGCCTCGGCCAAGGGCGGCAAGGCGGAGACCATCGTGCGAAAAAGCGGAGGCGATTCGTGGGGGAGCGACTTCGAACCGGACGACGCCGAGCTGCGGGTATTGCTGAAAAATAAGGACGAGGCGGTCAAGGTGTCCGTGGAAGTGCTGCGTCCGGATTTAATCGAGGAGGGAAGCCTCGAGTACGAACGCAGCGTCAAGACGGAGGACACGGGTTCGTTCCAGCTGACGGGCCTGTCGCAGTTGAGATTCCGTTATTATGAAAACGGCGAGGCGAGCAGCGCCTCTGTCGAATACGCGGTCATTCCAGCCTATCTAGGATATTCCGTTGACAACCTGAACCTCGTGGTAAATTCATCCGGATTCCATCCGGGAGACGGCGCCTATATGCCGATACAGGTGAATTTTTCCGGCGAATCTATGGGTACGGGCGGGAAACTCAGCTTGAGAGTCCGCATCCTGAATTCCAAGGGAAAGTACGTCTTTCAGAAGACGTTTAAGGCGGGCAGGACCGGCTATGTGAGATATCGCTGGAACGGCAAGGCGTCAAAGAAGAATGAGGCCGGAATAAAAGAAGGGGCATATGTTCCGGACGGTACGTATACTGTCGAGGCGGCGCTGATTTATAAAAGGGATTCCGGCGAGAAATACTTAAAAAGCGTGAAGCCTGTCACAGCCAAAAAGAGTTTCAAGGTGTCGTCAAAAGCGCCGTCCGGCACGCAGAACCTGGCGGGTGCGCGAGAGATTCCGGTTTATACCGGGAACGACACCGTCGATTACCTGGCGGAGCTCATGCTCTCGGAGGCAGGCGTGAAATCATCTATGTCAATGGATGAAAAGGTAAAGGCGATCTACCATTACATGACGCTTAACTTCCACCATGTCCACTCATCGGCCGATGGGAAGGCATATTATGACACCAAAAAGCTGGCGAAAAAAATCAAGAAATACGGCAAGGCATCGTTGGCTGGTTATGACAAAAAGAAAATAATATATTCCCGGCGCGATCCGTTCTATATTGAGGACAGCATGATAACGCGGAGTGGCGTATGCACAAATCACGCGGAGATTTTCGCGGTGCTCTGCAAGCACGCCGGTATCGATGCGGGCGTATGTTCGGGCCTCTATCTGAACCGCAACGGGACCAGGGCAGGACATTCCTGGAATTATGCCGTCATAAACGGCGTGACGTGGTATTACGACATAGACGTGGAGATTCAGAACCTCGGAAAGGGACAGGGGGATTATTACTGGTACAAAAAGACACGGACCCAGGCGAACCAGACGCATGAATTTTCGAGCATAGAGACAAGTTATAACGAATATGTGCCTCTCGATGTCGAGGAATTTAGCTTTGGCGGGGATGGAGGGGATGACGATGGCACGACCGTCATCCCGGATGACGAATTCTGGGACATGTTCTTCGGGTCGTAACGTTATCCCCTGGACTTTTTTAAATCTTCCAGTACGGAGTAGGGCACGCGAAGTTTTCCGCGCCCCTTTCCCAGCGCGATGTCGGGCTTGTTTTCTCCGTGGAAATCGGAGCCTCCGGATATGAGCAGGCCCATTTCCTTCGCGAGGGCCTTGTAATCGCGCTCGTCGTCCTCCGTGCCGACCGAATATAGGGCTTCCATTCCGACGAGGCCGTGTTCTTTCATTTTTTCTATCATCTCGCGAAGCGACCGGCGGTCCATCTTATACATGACCGGGTGCGCCAGCACCGGCAGGCCGCCCGCCTCGCGGATGTAGTCCACCGCCTCCTCGGGCGATACTTTCGGCCGGTCCACGTAGCACCGGCAGCCCTCGCCGATATATTCGGAGAAGGCGGTCTTGATGTCCGGTATATATCCCTTGTCTAATAGATATCGGGCGATGTGCGCGCGTGTCACGACCGCGTCGGGGAATTTGGCCTCGAGCGCCTCCAGCGTGATGTCGAACCCTTCCGCGCGAAGCCTTTCAAGCATACGGACGTTGCGGTTGTCCCTGGAGTCGCGGAAATCCGCCATATGCTTTTGTAAAGCGTCATTTTTGATGTCGATATACAGCCCTACGACGTGGACCTCGCATCCCTCGTATTCGGTGGACAGCTCCACCCCGGGGATGAACTCCATGCCGGCGGTTTCCGAGGCAGCGGCGGCCTCCGCGATGCCGTCGGTCGTGTCGTGGTCTGTCAGCGCGAAAGCCGACAGGCCGGCGCGAACCGCCTCATTCACCAGGTCCCGCGGCGCGAACGTGCCGTCCGATGCGTTGGAATGCACATGCAAATCTACGATCCGTGTGTCCATATCTTACCTCCCTGCTATCTCTATGCTTTCCATTCAAGGCCTACATCGTCATATTATGCCATTATCAAAAAACAATGTCAATCGCCGGCGCGGGTTTTGCGAACGATAGGCCTCAAAGGCCAGCACCTATTATCTCCTTGAAAAACCGCCTGTCCCATGCTATCATGGCATTAGTGAGAAACTTCATTTACATCGGGGTGGAAAAGCGGATGATAAACGTGGGGAACGGGGAGACCGCGGCAAGCGGCCTGTTATCGCGCATCAAGGAAAACATCGCGAGGGTCGTCATAGGGAAGGAATCCGTGACGGAGCTGCTGCTCGCGGCGCTCTGCGCGGGCGGACATGTGCTGCTCGAGGACGTGCCTGGTACTGGAAAAACGGTGCTGGCCAAATCGCTCGCCAGATCCATGGACCTAAAATTTGCCAGGATCCAGTTCACGCCGGACCTGCTGCCTAGCGACGTGACCGGGCTGTCATATTTCAACCAGGAAAAGGGCGCGTTCGTCTTCCGCGAGGGCCCCGTGTTCGCGAACATCCTGCTGGCGGACGAGATAAACCGCGCCACGCCTCGTACCCAGGCGAGCCTGCTGGAATGCATGGGCGAGCGGCAGGTCACCGTCGACGGCGTCACGCGCACGCCAGGAGAGCCTTTTTTCGTCATTGCGACGCAGAATCCGGTAGAGACGCTGGGCTGCTATCCCCTCCCCGAGGCGCAGATGGACAGGTTCCTGATGAAGATTTCCATAGGCAGCCTCGCCAGGGAGGAGGAGCGGAGGATGATAGACCGCTATATAGAGGATGAGCCGTTGGAATCCATCGAGCCGGTCTGCACGTGCGGGGAGATCCTGGCGCTGCAGGAGGGCTGCAGGAAAGTCTACGTCCATCCGGATCTCCGGGATTATATCGTATGCCTGGTGCAGGCGACCAGAAAATACGGCGCCGGAGCCGGACTCGGCGCGGGTTCCGGACTTGGATCGCGCAGGATCGCCGAGGGCGTGAGCCCCAGGGGGACGCTCGCGCTGCTTCGCGCCTCGCAGGGCTTTGCCATGGTGCGCGGCAGGGATTTTGTCGTCCCGGAGGACGTCAAGGCGGTCGCGGCTCCGGTGCTTTCGCACAGGCTGATTTCGGATAGCGTCACGGAGGAGGAAAAGGACGCCCGTATTTGCGATATCCTCTCCAGCGAGCCGCTGCCGACGGAGGACTGGACGAGGCCATGATCATTCTATTTTTCCTGGGGCTGTTTTTGCTCCTGGCGGGATGCGAGGCGTATTTCTCCAGGCATTGGCGCCGCGGCCTGACGGTTACGCTTGGCTTTACCGCGGACTATGCCTACCAGGGAGGCCGGGCGCAGCTCATAGAGCGGATCGAAAACCATAAGAAGATGATGCTCCCTATCCTGGAAGTGTCATTCCACGCGGACCGCGGCCTGTCATTCCCGGGATGCGAGAACACGCGCGTGAGCGACTATGTATACAAGCGCGACATATTTTCCCTGCTCGGCATGCAGCGCGTGATCAGGCGGCTGGACGTGGACTGCGCGGCCAGGGGATATTATTCCATCGACGAATCATGGGTAGGCGCTCGTTCCCCGCTGACGGGCAGGCAGTATTCGGCCGGGTGCGGGGTCAAGGCCGGCATCTATGTCTATGCCGCGAGGACGGGCGTCTCCGACATCGCCGCTGACTGCGAACGCCTCATGGGCAGCTTGCAATGCGCCAGGCGGCTCTACGAGGATCCCTTCGCGGCATCCGCGATACGCGAATACATGCCCTCAGATCCGATGAAGACGATAAATTGGAAGGCGAGCGCCAAGACCGGCGGCCTGATGGTAAATACATACGAGTCGACGGTTTCTGAAAAGGCCGTGATTTATCTCGACTTAGAGGATGCCATGATCCTGAAATACGAGCATTTAATGGAGGCGTCCATATCGATCGCGGCCAGCCTCGCGCAGCGCCTTATCGGCCGCGGCATGGAAGTAGGTCTGTGCGCCAGCATCTGCACTGCCGCCGGCCCCGGAGCGGCGCGGGAGATCCGGAACATTTTTTTCGAGCCAGCCGGCGGGTCCCGGCAGCTGGACAGGATAGAGCGGGCATTGGCCAGGCACAGGACCGAGGGCGGCTCGGAGCCGTTTGAGAAGGTTCTCTCAGGCGCGGCATCAGACGGGGCGGGCCAGGCCAGCGGCATCGGCCGCGGCGCGGCCGGCGCTCCGCAAAACGATCTCGCGTTAATCTTCATCTCGAAAAACGCCCAGCGGAACATCGGCGCTATTGAATCATTCGCTGCCGGCAGGCCGTCGATCCTGGTAGTGCCATATGAGAAAAATACGGAATGTCCGGTGAGGCAGCGCGGCAATGTCCGTATCATCTGCCGGGAGGTGGCAAGGATTTGAGGCATATAAATATCAGGAAAGCTATTTTGCGGCTGACTGAATACTGTCATGCCGCGCTGATCCTCGCGCTGATATTTCCCACGCTATATTGCCTCGTCGGCACCGCGGGGGATCCGGCGGCGGACGGCCTGTATGCAAAGTGCATGCTTATCGCCTTCCCGGTGGCGGCGGTGGACATATGCATTGGCTGCCGGAGGCTTTTGACGTATTTATGCGCGTGCGCGGCAATCGCGGCGGCGACGGCCGGCATCGGGTTCCTTGCGGCCGGCACGATGGAATCCGGCATGGCGGCCGGATATTTATTTTTCCTTGTCGCTGAGACGATATTTGTCATCGCGGGCCGCCTTGCGGAGCGGCTGCGAAGCGACAGGGACGACGGGCCGGTCCCGGAGGGAGGAGCGGACTATGCGAACGCGAATAAGGGCGTTTACCGCCATATGTTCCGCGAGAGCCTCATGCGCCCGTCGCCGGCGGCATTGATATTTTTTGCCGCCGCCTACATCATCGCGCTGAACCTGAACCAGCCGCGCGTCTGCGACGCGGCATTGTTTGGCGCGGCATGTTACGCCGTTATCTTTTTCCTGCATAGGTTCGTCAGCGATACCGAGGGCTACCTCGCGCTGAACAACCGCACCAGCAGCGTCCCGTCCAGGCGCATATACGGCATCGGCGGCGGGATGGTCGCCATGTTTTTGCTGGCGCTGATAATTGTTTCGATCCCATCGTTCGCGGCGGGACGGTACAGGCATTACAGCGACCTGAGGGAGGCTGTCTCATCGGACGATGCCGACCCGGTTGAATTGATGCCCGAGCCTCTGCCAACCGATGATATTGCCGATATGTCGGAACTGTTCGGGGAACCGGAAGAGTACGCGGAGCCCCCGGCGTGGCTGGATGGCGCGTTCTATCTTTTAGCGGCGATAGGGCTGGCGGCTTTCGCTGCCATGCTGTTACATGCCGTCCTTGGCGTGTTTCGCGCTTTCCGCGAATCCTCGGATGAAAACGGCGACCTGGTGGAGGACCTGAAGGACGCGGATCCCGGCGTAAAAATCGCTAAAAAACGCCTTTCTCCCGGGAAACGCGATGAGCGCGAGAAAATCCGCAGGGAATACCGGCGTTTTATCCGCCATTATCGCACGGACCGCCCCGCGTGCCACGAGGCCCCGGAGGAGATCGAGTCGGCCGCCGGTGTGCTCGGGAGCGCGGCCTGCGCGGACATCCACGAACGCTACGAGGCGGCGCGTTATGGGAGGCCGGATAGTTGAGAGCGGCAATTATCTCTGACGATAGCAAAATACCCCTTGACTGCGCTATGAAAGTGTGATAAGTTAAACAAGTTGAAAACAGCAAGCAGAGTATCCACTCTCACCTTAGCACATCGGTGTCTCGGGTTAACAGGCTTTCAGCGACCGGCGTGGCGCGCCTTTTCGGGGCATGCCGGCGAGGAGCGGATGGTGTATGTGGATGCAGTCCCTGCATCCATTTTTTTTGCTGTTTACGGCTGTCATATCGGTAAAATCAAAAAATGGAGGTGTGGTATCATTAGCGAATTAATGATTAACGAACAGATAAGGGACAGGGAAGTTCGTGTGATTGGAGAGGACGGGGAGCAGCTCGGCGTCATGCCGATCAGGGAGGCGATGCGCCTGGCCCGCGAGGCGGAGCTGGACCTGGTGAAGATCGCGCCCATGGCGAAGCCGCCGGTGTGCAAGATCGTGGATTATGGGAAATACCGCTACGAACTGGCGCGCAAGGAAAAAGACGCCCGCAAGAAGCAGAAGACAGTGGAACTCAAGGAGGTCCGCCTTTCTCCAAATATTGATTCCAATGATCTGAATACGAAGATCACTGCCGCCAGGAAGTTCATCGGTAAGGGAAACAAGGTGAAGGTCACCTTGCGCTTCCGGGGCAGGGAGATGGCGCACATGCAGCAGAGCCGCCATATCTTAGACGACATCGCCGCAGAGCTTGCCGATATCGCAGTCGTGGAAAAAGCGCCAAAGCAGGAGGGCAGGACCCTTACCATGGTGCTCGGAGAAAAAAAATAATGTTTGACATGCAAAAGGAGGAAGAGCCATGCCTAAGATGAAGACGAAAAGGTCCGCCGCAAAGCGGTTTTCGAAGACCGGCAGCGGCAAGCTGAAGAGAAACAAGGCCTACAAGAGCCATATCCTGACAAAGAAGTCGCCTAAGCGCAAGAGGAATCTGCGCAAGTCTACGATTACCGACGAGACGAATGTAAAGACGATGAAGAAGATTATGCCTTATCTGTGAGCAGCGTTTGAAGGAGGAATGAAACATGGCAAGGATCAAGGGCGGCATGAACGCCAGAAGAAAACATAACCGCGTCTTAAAGATGGCGAAGGGCTATCGCGGGGCGCGTTCCAAGCAGTATCGCGTAGCCAAGCAGGCCGTTATGCGCGCTATGGCCAGCCAGTACGTGGGCCGCAAGCAGAGGAAGAGGCAGTTCCGCCAGCTGTGGATCACGCGCATCAACGCGGCTGCCCGTCTGAACGGCATCTCTTATAGCCGGTTTATGCATGGGCTGAAGCTGGCCGGCATCGACTTGAACCGCAAGATGCTCGCGGAGCTGGCGGTCAACGACGCTGAGGGATTCGCCTCCCTGGCGGAGATCGCCAAGGCGAAGCTGGCTTGAATCGCATGCGCGATGACGCGCCTTTTGAGATTAGGAGGAGTATATTATGGCAATCTTGGTAACCGGGGGAGCCGGCTATATCGGCAGCCATACTTGCGTGGAGCTGCTGAATGCGGGCTACGAGGCGGTAGTGCTGGACAATCTGTCCAATTCCAGCGAAAAATCATTGGAGCGCGTCGAGGAGCTGACCGGCAAAAAGGTCACGTTTTACAAGGGCGATATTCTGGACCGCGCGATATTGCGCGATATCTTCCAGAAAGAGCAGATTGACTGCTGCATCCATTTCGCTGGACTCAAAGCCGTAGGCGAGTCCGTGGAGAAGCCCTGGGAGTACTACAATAACAATATTTCCGGCACGCTGACGCTAGTCGACGAGATGAGGCGGCATGGATGCAAGAACATCATCTTTTCGTCTTCGGCTACCGTATATGGCGATCCGGCAGAGATTCCCATCACGGAAAACTGCCCCAAGGGCCAGTGCACGAATCCGTATGGCTGGACCAAGTCGATGCTGGAACAGATCCTGTCCGACATGCAGAAGGCCGACCCGGAGTGGAACGTGATCCTGCTGCGCTATTTCAACCCGATCGGCGCGCACCAGAGCGGCATCATGGGGGAGAACCCGAACGGCATACCGAACAATCTGATGCCGTACATCACTCAGGTGGCCGTCGGCAAGCTGGAGCGGCTGGGCGTGTTCGGCGACGACTACGACACGCCGGACGGCACGGGGGTCCGCGACTATATCCACGTCGTCGACCTTGCCGTAGGCCATGTCAAGGCGCTGAAGAAGATAGAGGAGAAGGCGGGGCTGTGCGTATATAACCTCGGCACCGGCCATGGCTATAGCGTGCTTGACATAGTGAAAAACTTCGAGGAGGCCAACGGGATCAAGATTCCCTACGTCATCAAGGACCGCCGTCCGGGCGATATCGCGACGTGTTATTGCGACCCGTCCAAGGCGAAGCGCGAACTCGGCTGGGAGGCCAGGTTCGGCATCCGCGAGATGTGCGAGGACTCCTGGAGATGGCAGAAGAATAACCTGAATGGGTACGATGGCTGATTTTTGCCGAATGGCTTTGTGCATAAAAAAGCGGCTCTCCTGCGGGACATGCCGCTTTTTTTATGCACAGGCCCGCGGGAGGAGGATAGCCGCTTCGCGGCACGCGGCTCGGCGAGCGGTTCGACATCCTCATCTAAACAATATTTACGGCAATGCCTTTATGGTCGGACAGCGATCTGTCGAGGTTCCATTCCTCAACGGATATGCCGCTCCCGGCAATGAAATCTTCCGATACCGCAATATGGTCAATGCAGGATGGCCTTTCTCCCGTTAGGAGCTGGATGCGGTTTTTCTTAAAGGAGTCCATGATAAGGCTTCTTCCATTCGAAGTGAAATAATAATTGTCAGCAAAAGAGCAGTTGAAGTCTCCGCATACACATAGTTTTTTACCCCCGGATGACAGCCTTGTAAAATCGGCAGTCTGGCATTTAAGGTCCGCTTCGAAGGAAGAATGCCTGTTGCCAAGGATACCGATAATCGTCCCATAGACCAGCATATTTCCTCTTTCAGTTTCCAGCTCAACGCAAAGCGAGGTCTGCCCGTCAAATGTCGCGTGCTGCCGCACATATTCGTAGTTCGTGTAAATGGAAACACGGTGTTCCGTTGGCTTGTAACTGATAGGTTCGCTTTGGCCAGAATATGGGACCTCCGCGGGGGCAGGCGTGCTGAAACAGTGCCTGTAATCAAGGGAGACGCATTCATCTGTCTCGGTAAGGATAAGAATATCGGCCCGCAGGCGGCGACATATGGAAGTGATTTCACCGAGCATTTTTTTGTGTTTCAGCCTTTCTACATTCCACGTAGCGATTTTCATTCCGATTTTCCCATTCTTGTGATGTTTACAGTCGCATATATTATAGCATCTAATCATAATCAAGAATAGGAGGCGGTCCAAATAGATAATAAAAGTTTATCACACATTCGCTCCGAGATTATCAAATTTGAGAAGTCTTATTTCGAGTTCTCGCACGAAGTCTTGATTCCATAAACGAAATTTGCTATGATAACTTGGAATCGCAGAGTTACTTGATGAGAGCGTTCCTTTGCCGGAAACAAAGGGTGACAAATGTGACAAATCGGAACTATTCAAGAAGGAAAAGCTGCTCCTGAACTGGCTGAAAGGCATGTCGACGGCAAAGCTATTTGACTGGTTTGATGCCGTGCAGAAATGGCGGCAAACAAAATCGGGAAGGAGGGGCTCCCTCTTGTGGAGAAACTGATTGACATCGGCAGCTATCCGGTTGCGAATGTACTGGATTTGCTGCTCCAGGATAAATCGACAAAAAAGAACATCATCTGGGCGACCGATACCTATGAAGAATATGGCGAAGGTTTCACGGACAAGGCGCAGATGAACGGAGCCGCACTCCTGCGACGCACCGATATTATCCGGCCCCGCATACAGAAATCACTGGAGGCGCAGGCGGAGCGCACGAGGAAAAAAGCGGAAGTATTCACCCCCGCATGGCTGTGCAACAAAATGAACAACTACCTCGATGAGGACTGGTTCGGACGCAAGGATGTGTTCAATACGGAGAACGAGGATCATACATGGACTGCCACGGAGGGAAAAGTGGAATTTCCGAAGCGGAAAAAATGGCAGCATTATGTGGATTCCCGGAGGCTTGAGATCACCTGCGGCGAGGCGCCTTACCTTGTCTCCCGCTACGACGTGTCAACGGGAGAATGGATTGTCCCGCCCGCCAGGCGTATCGGGATGTTGGACCGAAAGCTGCGGATCGTGAATGAAAATACCGATACTTACGAGGAGTGGCTAAAATGGGCGATTCGCGCGTTTGAGGCGGCATACGGTTACGAGTATCAGGGCGATAATGTTCTGATAGCCAGAATTAATCTGCTGCTGACCTTTACGGATTATTACGAGGAGCGTTGGGAGCGGCAGCCGGACGGCAAACTGCTGCGGCAGCTGGCGAATAAAATCGCCTGGAACATCTGGCAGATGGACGGCCTGAAAGACACCGTGCCTCTCGGCAAGCCGTATGAAGAGTTCCAGCAGATGACGGTCTTTGACATGCTATCGGATGTGCCTGACAGCGGCAAAGACGAGCCGCCGGCAGTGCCATGCAGGATATTTGACTGGAGAGGCAAAACTTCCTTGAAGTTTATGGATATAAAGAGGTGAAATCGATGTCTGATAAAGAGATGACATCTTATGAAGACATCTATTCTGAAATAAAGGACGTTCTCGCAAACGCCTAAGTTTTGTTTAACAGCAGAAAGGAGAAGATTATATGCCCACAATATCTATGTTCTACGGAATAATTATTAGAATGTATAACAACGGAGAACATAATCCTCCGCATTTCCATGCGACATATCAAAACTATAATGCTGTCTTCAATATGAATGGAGAATTGATAAATGGAGAAATGCCCACGAAATAAGTTAAGCTGATTTCTGCTTGGACGGAATTGCACCAGGATGAACTGCTGGCGAATTGGGCGTTGGCAATGGATGAACAACCGCTATATAAAATAGAGCCTTTGCGGTAAAAAAATCATAGCAAGAGAGTCAGGGGGAATGATAGCCATGAAAGAGCCGGTGTGGATCGTAAAAGATGTTCTTGCCAGGGACGATTATACACTACTAATAACTTTTGCGAATGGTGAAAAAAGGGTATATAACGCTAAGTATCTTTTAAGCAAACCTATTTATTCACAGTTAAAAAACAGAAATTATTTTCTGAATGCGAGGGTCGCGTGCGGCACTGTTATCTGGGATGATGATGTAGATATAGCTCCGGAACATTTGTATGAATGCTCTACACCCTTGGAAATATTTTTTAAGCAAAAGGAGAGTCCTAGCTTATGAGAAAAAAACTATTTAATTACGTGATTGGAAATGCTAGAAGTGTATATGGACAAACACGAAAAAATGCCGTATTGTTGCGAGTTTTCGGACATGAAAACGCCGGACACTTTTTGGAATTAGCCTGATACAGGGAATTATGAATGATCGAATCAATATTGAGCCTCATGTTGGAGAATTGTGAACAAGAACCAGAATAATCAGGTTCCATTCAAAAGGCAGGAGAAAACGAACATTATGAATATTAAAGAATTAATAGGTGAAACTACAGAATATGACAAGAAACAATCTGTGGAGAAAAGAAAAATTAAAAGCTGGTGCAAGAGCGTCAGTGCCTTTGCCAACACATTAGGCGGCTCTCTGATATTTGGGATTTCTGAAGAAAATGAAATTATTGGGCTTGATGATCCTGAAAAAGATTCTGAGTTTATTAGCCAAAAAATAAAAGAGCGCATTAGTCCGGTGCCATTATTCCGGCTGCGTTTTGAAGATATAGATGGGAAAAAATTGATAATCCTGGATATCCAATCCGGGAGAAATACGCCTTATTATTATGTTGGAGACGGAACAACAGAGGCATATATTCGAGTGGGAAACGAGAGCGTGGTTGCGAATTCATTGGAATTAAAACATCTCGTGTTACGCGGATCAAATGAGACATATGATTTTCAGAATTCCGGTTATCAATTTGCGGACTTTGCCTTCACGAAATTAAAAGAACGATATAAAAAAGTTACTGGAAAAAGCTTTGAAAATAAGGATTTTGAATCCTTTGAACTTGTGACACGAGATGGATTTCTGACAAACGCCGGTGCACTTTTGGCAGATGAATGTCCAATCAGACAATCTCGCGTATTCTGTATACGATGGAATGGGTTGAATAAAACAAACGGAATACAGGAAGCGCAGGATAGTGCTGAATACAGCGGGAGCTTGATTTCTCTTTTAAATGACAGCGCTGCTTTTATCCGCAGAAATATGCGTTTTGGTTGGCGCAAACTACCAAACTCCAGGGAAAATCTTCCCGATTATGAGGAGAGAGGTTATTTTGAAGCCTTGGTGAACGGATTGATTCATCGTGATTATCTGGAACCTGGCAGCGAGGTTCATGTTGATATGTTTGATGATCGTATGGAAATATATTCTCCGGGCGGTATGATAGACGGCACGTTTATTCAAGACCTTGAGCTTGGAAATGTGCCATCTAAAAGGAGAAATCCTGTACTTGCCGACATATTTGCAAGACTTGACTATATGGAGCGTAGTGGCAGTGGGTTGGAAAAGATCATCGATTCCTATAAGTTTGCGACAAACTATAATGATGGGAAAATGCCTGTTTTCTATTCTGACAGGACGCTATTTCGGGTTACATTTCCAAATTTAAATTATGTTGTAGATGGTCAAAGGAGAACTGATATTCAAAGCTCAAATTACAGCACACAAAAGCTCACATCCAAAGCTTTGCAAAAAGCTTTAGAAGATCAGTTGATTAAGATCATTGAACAGAACCCCCAAATTACCCAGAAAGAGATTGCACAAAAAATGAATCTTTCGAGGACGAAAATTCAAAGCGTTATGAGAGAACTATCAGATAGCGGAAGAATCGGCCGAATTGGCGGAAAACGTCAAGGAAAATGGATTGTTAAGATTTAGCGAGTCTTGTCGTTACCGGCATTTTGCATCGTTTTAAAACGAATAGTTTGCAAAATACGAGATACTTCCATACAATGACCATGTGCCTGTCACGGGAATAAATAATCGATTTGTGTTTCATATAATCAGGGAGTTATTGGTTCAGTTCCACTGTCCTTCCAAGCGGAATAATCTTCCTGACGAATTAAGCAGAAACCCGTCATCTAAAAAAATAAAGGAGCTTAACCCATGAGTAAGAAACTGTTTGATTATGTAATCGGCAATCCACCGTATCAGGAGGATGTAAAAAACGGAGGCGACAGGGCAAATCCTGTCT
>CAYVFF010000034.1:0-15593 GCA_964450965.1 uncultured Eubacterium sp.
TTAAGGACTTTCGTCATAATTCAGTCTGCGAAGTTTGAGATTCTTCCATTGTTTTCCTTTACTATTTTCCCGAAGTAGTGTAGAATAGAACGAAATTCCAATCAGGCATCAATCTTACGAGGAGTGAAAGCATGGGCAAAAAAGTGATGATGCTGGGGAACGAGGCGATTGCCCGCGGGGCATACGAGGCGGGCGTCCGCGTCTCGGCGGCGTATCCCGGCACCCCCAGCACGGAGATAAGCGAGGCGCTGGTGCAGTACAAGGACGAGCTCTACGCGGAGTGGTCCCCGAATGAAAAGGTCGCGACCGAGGTGGCGATAGGGGCGAGCATTGCCGGCGCGAGATCGATGGCATGCATGAAGCACGTGGGCCTGAACGTCGCGGCCGATCCCCTGTATACCTTGTCTTATATGGGAGTCACCGGAGGGCTGGTCCTCGTTGTCGCGGACGACCCGGGGCTGTACAGCTCCCAGAACGAGCAGGACACGCGCATGGTGGCGAGGGCGGCGCATGTGCCGGTCCTGGAGCCGTCGGACAGCGGGGAGGCGAAGGAGTTCATGAAGCTCGCGTTCGATTACAGCGAGAGATTCGACCGGCCGTTCATATTGCGCACGACGACGCGGCTGGCACATTCGCAGAGCATGGTGGAGCTCTCCGAGCGCGAGGAGCGTCCCCTGATACCTTATGAAAAAGATGTCGCGAGGCGGGTGATGATGCCTGCCATGGCCAAGGGCAGGCACGAGGCCATGGTGCGGAGCATGCGCGACCTGTCCGAGGCGGCGAATACGCTCCCGGTGAACCGGATAGAATGGCGCGGCAGGAAGATAGGCGTAATCACCGGCGGCATCCCTTATCAATACGTCCGCGAGGCGCTGCCGGACGCGTCCATATTGAAGCTCGGCCTCGCTTACCCGCTGCCCGAAAGGCTGATAAAGGATTTCGCGGGCCGTGTGGACGAACTCTATGTCATAGAGGAGCTCGACCCGGCTATAGAGACAGAGGTGCGGGCGATGGGGGTGGCGTGCCATGGCAAGGAGATGTTCACGCCGCTTGGCGAATATAGCGCGAACATGATTCGCGAGGCCGTGCTGGGTGAAAAGCCGGACGTGCTGCCCGCGGCGGATGTGCCCGCGCGGCCGCCGATTCTCTGCCCGGGCTGTCCGCACAGGAGCGTATATTATGTGTTGAAGAAGCTGGGCATACACGCGGCTGGAGATATCGGCTGCTACACGCTGGGCGCCGTCGCGCCGCTGTCGGTGGTCGATTCCACGATATGCATGGGGGCGGGCATCAGCAGCCTGCACGGCATGGAAAAGGCCGCCGGCAAGGACTTTATTAAAAACTGGGTAGCGGTCATAGGCGACTCGACATTCCTGCACACCGGCGTGAATTCGCTGATGAACATGGTATATAACAAGGCGGGCGGTACCGTCGTCATATTGGATAATTCGACGACCGGCATGACCGGCCATCAGGATCACGCGGCGACCGGCCTGACCTTGCAGAAAGAGCCCACATACGCGGTGAGCATACCTGCCGTCTGCCGCGCGCTTGGCGTGGAAAATGTGCGGGAGATAGACGCGTTCGACCTGGACGGGCTGGAGAAGGCGTTGAAGGAGGCGGTAGAGAGCGACGAGGTCCATGTGATTATCACTAAGTCGCCATGCGTATTGCTGGACAAGCGCAAAAAGCCCGCGTGCCTTTCCATCCCGGATAAGTGCAGGAAATGCGGGGCGTGCCTTAGGCCGGGATGCCCGGCTATCGCAAAGCAGGACGACGGGAGTATATGCATAGACGATACGATGTGCACTGGCTGCGGGCTGTGCATGGATTTGTGCAAGTTCGGCGCAATCGGGAAGGCAGGTGAATGACATGTCCGGGACGAAGAGCGTAATGATAGTCGGAGTGGGCGGCCAGGGGACGCTGCTCACGAGCCGCATTCTGGGCCGCGCGGCCTTGGAGAACGGATATGACGTGAAGATTTCGGAGGTCCACGGCATGTCGCAGCGGGGAGGCAGCGTCGTCACCTATGTGCGCTACGGCGAGGAGGTGGCGGAGCCTATCGTGGAAGAGGGACATGCGGACCTCATCATCGCGTTCGAGAGGCTGGAGGCGCTGCGGTACAGCCATTTTTTGAAAAAAGGCGGCGTGATAGCCGTCAATGACTGGCGCATCGATCCTATGCCGGTCATCATAGGCGCCGCGGAGTATCCGGAAAATATATTGGAAGAACTGCGCAGGCGGGTCGCCGTATATTCCATAGATGCGACCGGCGAGGCGAAAAAGCTGGGCAATGCCAAGGCGGCGAACCTTGTAATGCTTGGCCTCGCGGCGCGGCAGATGGATTTTACGAGGGAGCAGTGGCATCGCTCGATAGAGGCGGCTGTGCCGCCGAAGACCGTTGGCTTGAACAAGGCCGCTTTCGACGCGGGCTACGATAGCGGGACCGCCGGGAGGAGTTAGGGATTGGGGAACGAAACCGATAACATATTGGAATTCAGGCATATTTCGCGCACGTTCGACGACGGGTTCACGGCAGTGGACGATTTCAACCTGGTCATAAAGCGCGGGGAATTTGTTACGTTCCTCGGGCCGTCGGGCTGCGGCAAGACGACGACGCTCCGCATGCTTGCCGGCTTCGACGCGCCGACGTCGGGCGAGATATTGCTGAACGGCGAGGACATAACCAGGCTGCCTCCTAACGAGCGGCCGATAAACACCGTGTTCCAGCGCTACGCGCTGTTCCCGCATCTGAATATTTTTGACAATATAGCGTTCGGCCTGAAATTGAAGAAGCTGCCCAAGGCGGAGATTATAAGGAAGGTAAAGCGCGTCCTGGAGATGGTGGATCTCGAGGGATTCGAGGGCAGGTCCGTCAGGACGCTTTCCGGCGGGCAGCAGCAGCGAATCGCCATCGCCCGCGCCATAGTGAACGAGCCGCAGATACTCCTGCTGGACGAGCCGCTCGGCGCCCTCGATCTGAAGATGCGCAAGGAGATGCAGCTGGAGCTGATGGACATGCATGAGAAGCTGGGCATTACCTTTATATACGTCACGCACGACCAGGAGGAGGCTCTCACGATGTCCGATAAGATAGTCGTGATGTCGGAGGGCAGGATACAGCACGTCGGCACGCCCGAGGACGTGTATAATGAGCCGAACAACGCATTCGTGGCCGACTTTATCGGCGAAAGCAACATATTCAACGGCATAATGACCGGCCATATGAAGGTGCGCTTCTGCGGGGCGGAATTCGACTGCGTGGACGACGTGCCGCACGGCTCCATGGTGGACGTGGTGGTGCGCCCGGAGGACATTATGATAACGGATCCGGAGGACGGCATCATCACGGGGGAGGTCATAAGCGTCATATTCAAGGGCGTGCATTACGAGATTACCGTTCTCTCCGGCAAGTCGGAGCTGGTGGTCCAGACGACGAAAAAAGCCAGGGCGGGCGCGAGGGTAGGCCTGCGGGTGGATCCCGACGGCATACATTTGATGAAGGCGGAGCATTCGCTGAACAGGCTGGAATCCGGCGTTGACGAGGATTTTCACCTGACATTGCTGGACGGCGCCATAAAATGCGACGCCAGGTCGCTGATTCCAGGCGCCAGGCAGGCCGGAGGGTCGCTCGTCGATGCCAACGGCAATGAGATCGACCACTCGAAGCTGAAGGTGGAGATCGCGATAAAGCCCCGCGATATAAGGATGAGCGACGACGAGGACGAGGGCGTGGTCCGCGGGCATATCACGAACCTGATATATATCGGGGATCATTACCGGTACGTGGTGCGCACGGACGACGAGATAGATTTCATCGTCAGCGACGAGTACCTCTGGAACATGGGCGACTATGTCAGCCTGGTCATCCCCGAGGACAAGGTCGCTTTTACTTTGAAAAAATAATGGAGGGACATGAATAGTTTCCGTTTTTCAAGAAAGCAGCTTGCATTGCCTTATGCCTTCTTCCTGACATGCTTCGTGGCGCTGCCGCTGCTCGTCATCATATATTTTGCCTTTACCGGCGCCGACGGGCGCATATCCCTGGAGAACCTGGCGGCTTTCTTCACAAATAAAAATACTCTGGGCACGCTATGCTACAGCCTGGCCATCGCGGCGGCCACTACCGCCGTGTGCCTTGTTCTGGCATATCCGGCTGCATATATCCTGGCCATGGGCGGATGGCGGACGGGAAATGCGCTCCTTGTCATGTTCGTGCTGCCGATGTGGATTAATTTTACGCTGCGCATCACCGCGCTCAAGGAGATATTGACGCTGCTGGAGGGAAATCTCGCGTTCCACCCGTTCTTGAACTCGGTGATCGGGATGGTCTATGATTTTCTCCCGTTCATGATCCTGCCGCTGTATACTACGCTTAGCAAGCTGGACCGCAGCCTTATGGAGGCGGCCGCCGACCTGGGCGCGGGCCCGGCGCAGGTGTTTTTGAAAGTCACGCTGCCGTTGTCGGCTCCGGGCATTATCAGCGGCGTCACCATGGTATTCCTGCCCGCCATGACGAATTACGTCGTCCTCGACATGCTCTACAACAGCACGTACATAATGGGCAGCCTGATCGGCAGCTATTTTTCAAACTATGACTGGCACAACGGTTCCATGATATCGCTGGTGCTGCTGGCCATAATAGCCGGATTCACGCTGATCGCCGACAGGTACGGCGAGGAGGATGGCGGAAGGGGAGGGGCGTTGTTGTGAAAAGGTCCTTTTGCAAAAAATACTTTCCGAGGATATTTATCCTCGCGCTGCTGCTCGCGATATATCTGCCCATACTGCTGCTCGCGGCTTATAGTTTTACCACGTCGGCGTCAATCGGCGCGATAAGGGGCCTCTCGCTGCAAAATTACGCGACGCTTTTTTCAAATGAGGATCTGCGCTCGATGATATGCGGCACGCTGCTGCTCGCCATTGGCTCGGCGCTGATAGCGTCCGTCCTTGGCACGCTGGGCGCGATAGGGAGCTTTTATTCAAAACCGTTTGTATCGCGGTATATCGGCGCGTTAAACCAGGTCCCGGTGGTAAACGCCGACGTCGTGACCGGATTCTCCATATGCATCGCGCTGGTGGTGGTATGCCACATAGATAAAGATACTTTCGTGCCGCTCGTCGCCGGACATGTGGCCCTGTCGGCGCCGTTCGTATACCTGTCGGTAGTGCCGAGGCTAAGGCAGATGGATCCCAGCCTGTACGAGGCGGCGATGGATCTGGGCGCGACTCCCGGACAGGCTCTCCGCAAGGTGGTGCTGCCGGAGATAACGCCGGGTGTCATATCGGGTTTCGCGATGGCGATGACGCTCTCGCTGGACGATTATTTCATCGCCAGCTATACGAAGCCCGCGACTTTCGACACGATCAGCACTTACGTGGTGAATGCCACCAGGGGCTCGCAGACAGAGATAAAGACCGCCCTGTGGGCTCTGTCGACGTTGATTTTCCTCGCCGCGGTACTTGCCGTGGCGCTGATGAATACCGGACGATTACGAAAGGGGGACGCGCGCGATGGCATGGACGCATAGTCGCCGGGACGTTCGGCGGGCAAGCCTTATAGCCGCCGTGCCGGCGTTCTTTTTTTTAACGCTTTTTATCAATCCGGAGACTGCAATGGCCGCGGGGCATGACGAGGAGATAGTGCTGCGCGTCTGCAATTGGGAAGAATATATCGACCTGGGCGGCTGGGACGAGGCTATCGAGCTTAGCAACGGCGAATCGATAATCGGAGAGGATCCCATGTATGACGACTTCGAGGAGTGGTATTATGAGACGACCGGCAGGAGGGTGCGCGTGGAATATTCGTGCTTCGGCACGAACGAGGACCTCTATAACCAGCTGACGCTGGGCGATACCTACGACATCGTATGCCCGTCGGATTATATGCTGATGAAGCTGATAGCGGAGGGCATGGCGGAGCCTTACTCGGAGGAGTTTTTCGACAAGGGCAATGAATATAATTATTACGCGCGATGCGTGTCGCCGTATATCGAAAGGGTGTTTGAGGAGAATGAGATAGGCGGGCAGCCGTGGTCGATGTACGCGGCGGGATATATGTGGGGGACGACCGGCGTATTGTACAATCCGCGGCTCATGGATGCCGAGGAGGCATCCAGCTGGGGAGTATTCGACAACCCGAAGTTTTATAGGCAGATTACGCTCAAGGACAACGTGCGCGACACGTATTTCGCCGCCCTGGGCTATCTGCGCCGGGAGGAGCTGACGGCGCCGGAATTTCTTGCGGACCCTGATTATCACGATAAGCTGGCCCGCGTGATGAACGACGCGGCGCCGGAGACTATCTCGGAGGTAGAGGGTGTCCTGCGCCATATCGTCGACAATGCCTACGCGCTGGAGACCGACAGCGGCAAGGCCGACCTGGTCGGCGGCAAGATTGCCGCGAATTACCAATGGTCGGGCGACGCGGTATATGCCATGGACCAGGCGGAGCAGGACGGCGTGTACCTGGAATACGCGGTGCCGAGGGAATGCACGAACCTGTGGTTCGACGGCTGGATCATGCTGAAAAAGGGCATAGGAGCAGATCCCGGGCGCAAGGCGGCCGCCGAGGCTTTCGTAAACTTCGTGTCCAGGCCCGACAACGCCGTCCGCAACATGGACTATATAGGGTATACGTCCGCCATATCCGGCGGAGAGGATGATACCGTTTTCTCCTATCTGGACAGCCGCTACGGCGCGAAAAGCGGGGAGCGCATGGCGTATCCCCTGGGATATTTTTTCGCGGATGGCGGGACGGAGGATGCTGATGGCAAATATGTCATATATGCGTCTCCCGACCAGGCGGGCAGGCAGCTCTACGCGCAATATCCGCCAAAGGACGTCATCGACCGCGCCGCCGTGATGCTGTATTTCGACGAGCGGGAAACGAAAGACATCAACCGGATGTGGATCAACGTCAGGTGCTTTAGCCTCGACGAGGTGCCGCCGGGCGTATGGATATGCTTTGCCATTGCGGCCGCGTGGCTTGCCGTTATGTACGCGCGCCGCAGGCGGGGGATGCGGAAGATAAAAAATATTGACAAACCCGGCAGATATGGCTAGAATAGTAAAAGTTGGACACGGACGCGGGAGGGATACGGAAGATGAGGAAGCAGATATTATCATTGCTCGTGGAAAACGAGGCCGGCGTCACCAGCCGGATATCCGGGCTGTTCAGCCGCCGGGGATATAATATAGACAGCTTTTCGGCCGGCGTGACGGCGGATCCCAGGTATACGCGGGTCACGATAGTGAGTTCCGGGGACGAGCAGGTGCTGGACCAGATAAGAAAGCAGCTGGCAAAGCTCGAGAACGTGCTCGATATCAAGGTGCTGGAGCCGAACTCGTCCGTGACGCGGGAGCTGATCCTCGTGAAGATACGCGCCAAGGATACGGAGCGGCAGGCGGTGATGAACGCGACTGAGATCTTCCGTGGCAAGATCGTGGACGTGACCAATGATTCGATGGTTATCGAGCTGACCGGCCATCAGGAGAAGCTGGAGGCATTCCTCGACCTGCTCTCCGGATACGAGATACTGGAGCTGGCGAGGACGGGGCTCACCGGGCTCACGCGCGGATCCTCGGACGTTACGTATCTGGATTAAAGCTGTTACTATAAATATTTTTATCAATTAAATATTTTTATCAATAGGAGGCATCAGAAAATGGAATCAGAGGCAAGGATTTTTTATCAGGAGGATTGCAACCTGTCATTGCTCGACGGCAAGACGATCGCGATCATCGGCTATGGCAGCCAGGGCCATGCGCATGCCCTGAACGCGAAGGAGTCGGGCTGCAACGTCATCGTTGGCCTGTATGAGGGCAGCAAGTCCTGGGACAAGGCCGTAAAGCAGGGTTTCGAGGTCTATACCGCCGCCGAGGCCGCCAAGAAGGCCGACATCATCATGATCCTCATAAACGACGAGCTGCAGGCCGACATGTATAAAAAGGACATCGAGCCGAACCTGGAGCCGGGCAATATGCTGATGTTCGCGCATGGGTTCAACATCCACTACGGCTGCATCACGCCGCCGAAGGACGTCGACGTGACGATGATCGCGCCCAAGGGCCCTGGTCATACCGTCCGCAGCGAATACCAGGCCGGCAAGGGAGTCCCCTGCCTGGTGGCGGTAGAGCAGGATGCGACCGGCAAGGCATTGGACATCGCGCTGGCATACGCGCTCGCGATCGGCGGCGCGCGGGCGGGCGTGCTGGAGACCACGTTCCGCACCGAGACCGAGACCGACCTGTTCGGCGAGCAGGCGGTGCTGTGCGGCGGGGTATGCGCGCTGATGCAGGCGGGCTTCGAGACGCTGGTAGAGGCGGGCTATGACCCCAGGAATGCATACTTCGAGTGCATCCATGAGATGAAGCTGATCGTGGATCTCATATACCAGTCGGGATTCGCGGGGATGAGGTATTCCATCTCGAACACGGCGGAGTACGGCGACTATATCACCGGCCCCAAGCTGATTACCGAGGAGACCAAGAAGACTATGCGTCAGATTCTCTCCGATATCCAGGACGGATCGTTCGCGAAGCAGTTCCTGCTCGACATGTCTCCGGCAGGCAGGCAGGTGCATTTCAAGGCCATGCGCAAGCTCGCTGCCGAGCACCCCTCCGAGAAGGTAGGCGAGGAGATCCGCAAGCTGTATAGCTGGAACAACGACGACGAGAAACTGATAAATAACTAACATCCCATGGCCGGGTGGACGTTTTAGAGATGAAGCGGGCGGGTCCCACCGATGGTGGGATCCGCTCTTGCCTTATACAGAGCGCTAGGAGGACAGTTATGGCACGACTTTACAACCACAAGGAGATAGAGCCCAAGTGGCAGAAGATCTGGGACGATGAGAAGGCGTTCGCCGCGTCGGACGATTATACCAAGCCAAAATATTACGCGCTGGTCGAATTCCCCTACCCGTCGGGGCAGGGGCTGCACGTGGGGCATCCGCGCCCGTATACCGCGCTGGACATCGTGGCGAGAAAGCGCAGGATGCAGGGATTCAACGTCCTTTTTCCGATGGGATGGGACGCGTTCGGCCTGCCGACCGAAAATTATGCCATCCAGAACAAGATCCACCCCAGGGTCGTGACGGAGAAAAACGTGGAGCGCTTCAAGGGGCAGCTCAAGGCATTGGGATATTCCTTTGACTGGGACCGCGAGGTCAATACGACCGACCCCGAATATTATAAATGGACCCAGTGGATATTCCTGAAGCTGTTCAAGGCGGGACTGGCATACAAGAAGGAGATGCCGATAAACTGGTGCACTTCCTGCAAGGTCGGGCTGGCGAACGAGGAGGTCGTCAACGGAGTCTGCGAGCGCTGCGGCTCCGAGGTCGTGCGCAAGGTAAAGAGCGAGTGGATGCTCAAGATAACCGACTATGCCGACAAGCTCATAGAGGGCCTGGACCATGTGGACTATATCGAGCGCGTTAAGGTCCAGCAGAAAAACTGGATCGGCCGTTCGACCGGGGCGGAGGTGGACTTCGCTATCAAGGGCAAGGAGGACAAGCTGCGCATATATACCACGCGCTGCGACACGCTCTTCGGAGCGACATACATGGTCGTATCGCCCGAGCATCCCCTGCTCGACAAATATAAGGACGAGATCGAAAACTGGCAGGATGTCGAGGACTACAGAGAAATGGCCGCGAAGAAGTCGGATTTCGAGAGGTCGGAGCTGGCAAAGGAGAAGACCGGCACGGAGGTCAAAGGGCTTAGCGCGATAAATCCGGTAAACGGCATGGAAATACCGATATGGGTATCCGACTACGTCCTGATGAGCTACGGCACTGGCGCCATCATGGCGGTGCCCGGGCACGACGACCGCGACTGGGAGTTCGCCAAAAAGTTCGGGCTGCCGATAGTCCAGGTCGTGGCGAAAAACGGCGAGGAGGTCGACGTGAGCCAGGGGCCTTTCACCGACGTCGAGACCGGCATCCTCGTAAACTCCGGTTTCCTGAACGGGCTGGAGGTGAAGGATGCCAAGGAAAAGATGATAGGCTTTCTGGAGGAGAAGGGCTACGGCAAGGCAAAGATTAATTACAAGCTGCGCGACTGGGTTTTTTCACGACAGCGCTACTGGGGGGAGCCGATTCCCATCGTCGAGTGCGAGAAATGCGGATTCGTGCCGCTGGACGAGAGCGAGCTGCCGCTGCTGCTCCCGGAGGTGGACAGCTATATGCCGACGGACAACGGTGAATCTCCGCTGGCGGCAATGACCGACTGGGTGAATACGACCTGTCCCTGCTGCGGCGGCCCGGCGAAGCGGGAGACCGACACTATGCCGCAATGGGCTGGCTCGTCCTGGTATTTCCTGCGATACACCGATCCCCACAATAAGGAAGCGCTCGCCAGCAAGGAAGCCCTGGAATACTGGATGCCGGTCGACTGGTACAACGGCGGCATGGAGCATACGACTCTGCATTTGCTCTATTCGCGTTTCTGGCACAGGTTTCTCTATGACCAGGGCGTGGTCAACACGCCCGAACCATACCAGAAGCGCACGAGCCACGGCATGATATTGGGCGAAAACGGCGAGAAGATGAGCAAGTCGCGCGGAAACGTGGTCAATCCGGACGACATAGTGCGCGATTACGGAGCGGACACGCTTCGGACATACGAGATGTTCATCGGCGCGTTCGACCTGGCGGCGTCGTGGTCGGACGACGGCGTGAAGGGCTGCCGCAGGTTCCTGGAGCGCGTCTGGAAACTGCAGGATCTGATGACGGACGAGGAGGGATATTCCGCGGATCTCGAGACGAAGATGCACCAGACGATAAAAAAGGTCGGCCAGGACTTCGAGAACCTCAAATATAACACCGCGATAGCGGCGCTCATGTCGCTCATCAATGAATTTTACAAGAAAAATTCTGTCACGCGTGGCGAATTCAGGACACTGGTAACGTTGCTGAACCCGGTCGCGCCGCATATCACGGAGGAGCTGTGGTCCTTGGCGGGATTCGAGGGCAGGGTATATCAGGCTGCGTGGCCGGAGTATGACGAGGCGAAGACGGTCGAGCCTACCGTGGAGATCGCGCTGCAGATAAACGGCAAGATCCGGGGTACGCTGGAAATCGCAAAGGACGCGCAAAAGGACGATGTGATCGCGCGCGCCAGGGAGGCGCTCGCGGACAGAATCTCCGGAGATATCGTAAAGGAGATCTATGTGCCGGGCAGGATAGTGAATCTGGTAGTGAAAGGATAGGGAGGATTAGCATGGGAATGACAATGACGCAAAAGATCCTGGCCGCCCACGCGGGGCTTGATTCCGTTACCGCGGGGCAGCTCATAGAGGCGGATCTCGACCTGGTGCTGGGCAACGACATCACGTCGCCGGTCGCCATACACGAGATTGAAAAAATGAACGTGGACGGCGTATTCGATAAGGACAAGATCGCCCTCGTGATGGATCATTTCGTGCCTAACAAGGACATAAAATCCGCCGAGCATTGCAAATGCGTGCGTGAATTCGCGCACAAAAACGAGATCGCGAATTATTTCGACGTCGGGGAGATGGGCATAGAGCATGCCTTGATTCCGGAGAAGGGCCTGGCCGTGGCTGGGGACGCAATCATCGGCGCGGACTCCCATACATGCACTTACGGAGCGCTGGGAGCTTTTTCGACCGGGGTCGGCAGCACGGACATGGCGGCGGGCATGGCCACCGGCAGGGCGTGGTTCAAGGTGCCCTCCGCGATAAAGGTCGTCGTTAAGGGCAAAAAAAAGCCCTTTGTCGGCGGCAAGGACGTCATCCTGCATTTAATCGGCGAGATAGGCGTGGACGGCGCGCTCTATGAGTCGCTGGAGTTCGCCGGCGACGGCATCGGCGAACTATCGATGGACGACCGTTTCACTATCGCGAACATGGCGATCGAGGCGGGCGCGAAAAACGGCATTTTTCCGGTGGACTCCGCGGCGGAGGAATACATGAGGGCGCATTCCGGGAGGGATTATAAGATATACGAGGCTGACGCGGATGCCGTGTATACGCGCACTGTGGAGATTGACCTGGATACGTTAGAGCCCACCATCGCCTTTCCCCATCTTCCGGAAAACACAAGGACGATAGGCGAGGCGGCCGGCATACCCATCGACCAGGTCGTCATCGGTTCGTGCACGAACGGGCGCCTCGGCGACCTGGCGGTTGCGGCTGATATAATGAAGGGCAGGAAGGTGAAAAAAGGCTTGCGGGCAATCGTCATCCCGGCAACGCAGCAGATTTATCTCGACGCGATGGATGCCGGGTATATCCGCACTTTTATCGAAGCGGGAGCGATAGTGAGCACGCCTACCTGCGGGCCGTGCCTCGGCGGGTACATGGGCATTCTCGCGGCGGGAGAACGCTGCGTGTCGACGACAAACCGCAATTTTGTCGGCCGCATGGGCCACGTGGACAGCGAGATATATCTTGCGGGTCCCGCGGTAGCCGCCGCCAGCGCGATTACCGGCGAGATAACAGATCCCAGGTCTCTGGCCTGACGCGAGGGGAGGATATGGACATGAATGCAAAAGGGCATGTTTTTAAATATGGCGATAATGTAGATACGGACGTCATCATCCCGGCGAGATACCTCAATTCTTCAGATCCTAAGGAGCTGGCCGCGCATTGCATGGAGGACATTGACAAGGATTTTGTCGGAAAGGTCAATAAAGGCGACATCATCGTGGCGGAAAAGAATTTCGGATGCGGCTCGTCTAGGGAGCATGCGCCGCTCGCAATAAAGGCCGCGGGCGTGAGCTGCGTCATAGCGGAGACGTTCGCGCGCATTTTTTACAGGAACGCTATCAATATCGGCCTGCCGATTGTCGAATGCCCGGACGCCGCCGCGAACATCGAGGCGGGAGACGAGGTGGAGGTGGATTTTGACAGCGGCGTGATCACGGATCTGACGCGGAACACGACATTCCAGGGGCAGCCGTTCCCGGAGTTCATGCAGCAGATCATCAAGGCGGAGGGTCTGGTAAACTATATAAATATGCAAAAATAGCGGAGCGATCCGCGGGGGTTCGTTTACTGCGCCACGCCAGCGGCGCCGGCCAGATACTCCAGGTATGCCTTTGAAATCTTGACGCCCATATATATGTCCGCATACGCGCTGGCAGAGAGCCCGGCGATGTAATTGGCGGGATAATCGCGGCCGATTCCCGCTTTTTTTGCGAGGTCGGCCGCTTTGTTGTAGGCAATGGCAGCTTCTGCCTCGCTGTGGTATATGCCTATCTGGTAGTTCCCGTTTATATGGATGCGCGTCCTGTAGGATATGCGCCCGCTTTCATCGATGCGGCTGACCCCGTGGTAAGGATTGATGTTTCGGATGTTCTCGTAGCGAAAATCACAGGGGTCGCCGTTTACGAACTCATAGTCTACGCCCTCGACGGCGTGGCTTTTAATGCCGTAGCGGGAGAGCAGCGTGACCTGCATGCCGTAGTCGTTCGTATATAGATGGCGGCCGCGCCGCAGGATCCGGTGGCTTGAATAATAAAACAGGTCGTCATTGTCGAATTTCAGCTCTATGTCGGGCGTCAGGTAGTATACGAAATATTTCGTGGGACGCAGATAGATCGGCGTGCCGAAATATATGCCGTTGTCGCGGTAATTTAGGATGGTCGCCACTTTGTCGAAAGGCAGGACGTCGTATACGGAAAACGCGTCCGGCAGGCAGGCCGCCGGGTCGCCTAGCAGCGATTTCGCCTGCAGATAGGCCGAGCCGGCAAGCTCCGGAGACCGGTAGCTTCCTAACGAGATGTGCTTGGAGCGGTAATTGATGAAGGCGCGGTAGTATATGCCGCCGTCTTTCTTTTTTGCCTCATATACTCCGGCCGGCATGGCGAGATCCCCCCTTTGCGTAGCGTTAGCCATAGTTTACCATAGTTGTTGACAGATGGAAACCGTTAAACTATACTGATTTTGGAAAATCCGCCCGGATGGGCGAGGGTTGTTAATATCGACGGATTCCTCCGCAAGGCGGAGATCCGTGAGTAGAATGCATGGAAAAGGTGGACGAAATGGCGATTTTTTATTCAAGCACGAGAAATGCCGGGGTGCGCCTGACGGCATCCCAGGCGATTCTAAAGGGATTAGCGGACGACGGCGGTCTGTTCGTGCCGAGCGAGATTCCTCAGCTTGGGGCAGGGCTTCGCGAACTCTCCGAAATGACCTACCAGGAGGTCGCTTTCGAGGTCATCAGGCCGTTTTTGACGGATTATACGGACGACGAGCTGCGGGAGTGCATCGCGAAGGCTTACGATAGCAAGTTCGACACGGAGCTTATCGCGCCTTTGCACTACGCCGGCGGGGCATATTTTCTGGAGCTGTTCCATGGGGCGACCATCGCTTTCAAGGACATGGCGCTGTCTATCCTGCCGCATCTTATAGTTACCGCCGCGCGCAAGAATAACGTGGAAAACGATATCGTGATCCTGACGGCGACGTCCGGAGACACCGGCAAGGCGGCGCTCGCGGGTTTTGCGGGCGTCGAGGGGACCATGATTATCGTTTTTTATCCAAAGCACGGAGTCAGCGCCATCCAGGAGCTGCAGATGCGGACGCAGAGGGGCGAGAATACGTGCGTGGTCGGCATCAGGGGCAATTTCGACGAGGCACAGGCGGGCGTGAAGCGGATCTTCAATGACGGGGAGTTTGTAAAGCTGGCCGGGGAGTACGGATACCAGTTTTCATCCGCGAATTCTATAAATATCGGCCGGCTGATACCGCAGATTGCATATTATGTCTACGCATACGCGCAGCTGTTGAAAAAAGGGGCGATAGCCGAGGGCGAACGCATCAACGTCGTCGTGCCGACCGGCAATTTCGGCAATATCCTGGCGGCGTACTATGCTAAAAACATGGGCCTGCCGATCGCGAGGCTGATCTGCGCGTCGAACGAGAACAAGGTGCTGTATGACTTTTTCGAGAGCGGCGATTATGACAGGAACCGTGAATTCAAACTGACCAGCTCTCCATCGATGGACATCCTTGTCTCCAGCAACCTGGAGCGGCTGATTTATCACATATCGGGCGACGACGCGGAGCAGACGGCAAAGCTCATGGATGCCCTGGCTGCGGATGGGAGATATTCCATCACGCCGGAGATGCGCGGCCGGCTAGCCGATTTCACCGGCGGATATGCTACCGAAGAGGAGACGGCCGCGGAAATAAGATCGCTCTACGAGAGCGATGGCTACGTCGTCGACACGCATACTGCCGTCGCGGCATCCGTATACCGGCGTTATCGCGAGCAATCCCGCGATAACGCGAAGACGGTGATTGCCAGCACCGCGTCCCCGTTCAAATTCGCCCGCAGCGTTATGGCAGCCATAGGCAAGGATCCAGGCGGGATGGACGATTTCGAATTGATAGACGGGTTGTCGGCAATCTCCGGGGTGCCGCTGCCAAAGGCGGTGGAAGAGCTAAAGACGGCGCGCATTCTCCATGACAATGTCTGCGACGTGGACATGATGCCGGTGGCGGTAAAGGAGTTTCTGGCGATAGAAGAATAAAAAAGCGAGTTCCTTTTCACGGAAAATCTGGAAGAGGCAAGGCTCATGGTGGTCGGGGGCAAGGGCTTTCTGCCGGTGGAGGGAGG
>CAYVFF010000035.1:0-13694 GCA_964450965.1 uncultured Eubacterium sp.
TGTTGAAAAAACCGGTTGCCATTCCGATTATGGAACAGCAGCCGGTTTTCTAAAAAAGCAGTATTACGGAAGCCTTATCGTAATGCCCGCCGGCATTCTGGGCGGGGTTGGGATGATATCGCGATTTGCTTCCAGGATATCCCTCCACTTCGATCCATCGCCATATTTCGCAGCCGCAATAGACCAGAGAGTATCGCCGGATTGTACCTTATATGTCTTGCTGCTCGAATCTACATCCACGTTATGATTAGATTCAGGCTTCTTATCGGCGACAGTCTGGTTATTGTCAGGCTTATTCTCCGCAGTACCGCCGCCATTATCGGGCTTAGCATCCGTGCTGCCTTTGCCCGTATCCGGCTTCTTATCCGCGGCAGGCGTGCTGCCGCCCGTAATGCCGTTCTTCTTTGATGTGACGTTATAGTTCTGCGCCGCCTTCTTCAGATCATTGGTCTTCTGATCGCGGAACTCGATTCCAATCGTATGTGTGCCATAGGTCTTATTCTTGGTAAGAGCCTGCGTCTTGATCGTGATGCGCGTGCTGCCTTCCTTCGCGTTATAATCCGTTTTCTTTTTGAGCTTCTTTCCGTCCAGATACACATCGACGAAATTGCCAAATTCGCCATTGGATACCATCAGATATGACTTGCCTGTCGACGTATCCGTGTTAATATCGGATATCCTTTTCGACAATTTGTACCCTTTGTCGGTAGCGCCATCCACGTTCTTATCAGTGTTTTCTACCACTTTCAGGGTAAACTCTCTCCTACTGGTAATAAAATCTTCATAGCTGTTGGACATCTCGACGGTAAATTTATAGGTACCCGCTTTCTTCGGAACCCCATAAATTTCTCCATTCTCCTTCAATGTCATTCCCTTAGGAAGTTTACCCTTTACCAGCTTATAAGACACCTGGTTCCAGCTATATTTATTGCTGTTCTGGATCATGGAGCCGTATGGCACATATTTGACCGCTTTAGGCACTTTCTTCGTCGTCATGACAGGATCTCCGACAGTACCTGTCAGATTCATCACCATCAACGTCTTCTTGCCAGATTTGAATGTCAGCGTACCCGATACATCGGTTCCATATTCCACGCCGCTCTTTGCTTTCAGACGGACCATGGCAAGATCTTGCAGTTCGCCCCGCCTTGTATCCCTCTCAAGCGTTTCCAGTCCCAGCAAGTCATTTTTCCCGCTCAGCGTCCAATATTTATCCAATTCAACCACGTCTGATTTCAACTGGACAGATAGATTCGGAATCGATTCCGCTCCTATATTCGCGACCATGATATCGTGTACATCGCTATGGTAGCCGTCCAGCATAACCTCGCGCGTAGTGTTGATAGTCCCGTTTTTCACGGTCGTCTTTGCGGAGGGATCGGATAGACTGTTTACATATAATTCGCCCGCTCCTTCTTTCGCTTTTACTATCCTTACCCAATAGCTTTTCGATGCCTGACCGCTCTCGGAGGACACGGTGAATTGAATAGCGCCTTTTGAGAAATCATGGAAGCTCTTTCCGCTCTCCTCGGGCGTATTGCTGCCCTCTGCATACAATTTTGCATTGTCATAAACATAAAATTCCAATGCCAGATGGCTTAAATCCGCATCCTTTCCGACAAAAAACGTGATAAAATTCATCTCGGCGTATGAATCCGAATCTACCTTATAAGATTTTACCCTGTTGCCATAGCCGTAATCATATTCGGAATCGTAGTAGGAATCATCGCCGTAATCCGTATATCCATCATTATCCGGATTCGATATGTTTCCGGAATTCGCGTTTCCACTATCAGAAACGACTCCGGTAAATTCGCAATCCGTATCATTGCTCAAAATAGACACCGTTCCGGTCAAGGCTTTAATCTGGCACTGGTATATATCCTGTTGTTCATCGCCGTCCTCGCCGACAAAAACGGTAAACCAGACGCTTTTGCTATAATCAGCGCTATAGCCTCCTGATTGATTATCCGCACTAAACAAATCGTCTTTTACATCTTCGGCATCTGCCTTCTTCGCGGCGGCAATCGACTTATACTGTCCCAGATATGCAGCGGTTACATCCGCTTCTTTGCCCTTCTCGAGATATCTCATTCTGAAGGAATATGTCCTGTCAGCTTCATATTCCTTGTACAGCTTATATTCATATTCCCTGACTTGAATATCATCGGTTTTTTCCGTCTTGACTTCATAGTCATAGGAAACATTGACATTTTCCCCATCCCCGCGATAGTGCATGCTGCCGTTAAGGCTGGTATCGCCATTGCTTGAGATTCCCGAAAGCCAGATAGCAAACGGCAGGCAGCCAACCGCATTCCCGGCATCATCATAAGCCACGATGGTAATAGGTATTCTGTTGCTCTGTTGTATTTCATAATTGCATTTATTCCATATCTTCTTTGTGATATCTTTTCCTTTTTCGGCAGCTGCGGCTGACTCATATTCTCCCTCGAACACTTTGATTGAACTATAACCCGTCGAGGGGAACACAGCCTCGTTCAACTCCAGGCCGATTCTTTTGCTCTTAACATTTTTCTCCGATTTGTATCGGACATACAGCGTCCTGCCGCTCGCAGAATAATCTCTGTAATCGTTCTCTTTTACCTCGGCGGATGTTTTTTTGCCCTTCGCGTCGACATTTTTTACAATCCCGGTAAGCCATTCCTTCGTAATCGAATGCCTGACGTTCACAAAATAGCGGATATTTTTCATATTCAGCTGATCCGCGTCTCCGACAATCATTTCCCATGACATCGTCTCATCACTGGCGGTGTCAACGCTCAGATCTAGCCTATCGCCGGATTCGCTCACCTCGTAATCATCATCATAATACTGTGTCCACGCAATCTTATCCGTGTTCTCCAACGCGTTGTCGCCGACGAAGATCTGCTTTGTCGATACCTTCGTCAGCTCTATGGGCGTGAAACCCGTAAGGTCGACTGTGAGCTCGCGCTCCTCCAACGGCAGCAACGAATCGATCTGCGCCGAGTTGTCAAATTTCTCCGCGGGATATACCACGACCTCCTCTCCCGCCACGTCCAGAGTCATCCGGGTGATGACAGTGCCGTCCGACTCTGACGCCACCGTGAATTCATGGCCGGCGACTTCCTTGGCATCATCCGGCGTCATAAACCATTCCGTAGTGGTCTCGTCCCCGACAGTAAACTGCACTTCATACGGGAAAAAGGCGTTGTCTTCCACGACAATCTCATAATTCCCCTCGTCGTCATATGCGTCCGCGTCCAGCTCTACTTTTCCGGTTCCTATGTCATACGAGACAGGTTCCGCAGCTTTGGACGCGGCAGATACCGGCACGGATGGAACCGCCATCGAGGCGGCCAGCAGGCATATGACGCCTTTTTTCAAAAAATCCATCTTCTTTCTCCTCCCTTGTAAGCATTTATTTATTATCCTGACCCGGATCCTCCTCTTCACCTCCTTTACTTTCCGAGCCATAATAACCATATTCATGAGCCATCCGCACCAATTCGTCCAGAGAATAGATCTCGCTGCTCCTGACGGATCCCGAACCGTCATCAAAGACGGCGGTATTGCCATATACATCGCAAAGATTCGGGAAATATGCTATTTTTTCCAGATTATCATCCAGGAGATACCCATAGCGTTCGCTATCAGTGGTCACATATTCTGCCATCAAGCCCAACGGCGTGTCTGTCACATATGTCAAGTAATCCTCGCTATCGAGCGTTACCAGTAGCTTCTCGGAATCCCTGGCATATACTCTCGGAGCGGCGTGCAGTTCGGAGATGATATGATAATCCTCCGTCCAGAATTCCTCCCGCAGCGATTTATCCGGAGCCGCCCTTTTCTCCTCTCCAATCAAAGATCCGTCAACGGCCGAATATTGCCTTACGGTACCGTCGTACCAGATAACCTCCAGAAATGATTCGCCATCCTCCCTGCGGAACTGCTGGTCGTAGACCTGGTCTGAATCGGGCAGCTCGCGTTCCGCCACGAGATTCCCGTTGTCGTCATATATAGAAAAGGCGTCAACTCTGAAAATCATCAGGGTCTTGCGATCCGCGCTCACCCGCGCCTCGTCATGCGCGTCCCTGGCATCATATTTCATCAAATCGGCATCACTATGATCCTCAAGGCGCATCTTTCGGATAACAGGGTCGTCGCGATTGGCAAAAAAAGCATGCCCATCCGTCAAAGCCGCAAAATCTGTTCCCGTTTCCGCAGACACGGCGCCTATCTGCCTTGACCCCTTGTCGTAGAAGGATATCATCCCATCTCCACTGGCAACTGCGGTATATTTTTCGCCCGCTGAAAATGCCCTTATCACGCCATCCTTCACTAGCGCCAGCTCGAGTTCTTGAAAAGTCTGCGGATCGATTGATTCCAGCAAACCGCCATTCGCCACGTAAAATACTCTGTCGTCCGACCGTATCAGAAACGGCTGGTCTGATTCTTTCCCTCCTATGTACTCGGCCTTAGCGGCATCTACAAATCCAATTTCGGAGGATTCATCCCCCAGGCTTGCGGTATACAGGAACATGTCTCCGCAAAACGCGCCATCGAAATCTATAAAATCAGATTCGTCATAGAGAATCAAATCGTCGCCGCCTCCGCTCGTATCGGCAATCCACAAAGCCCCATTAGAAAAGCTGACTCCGAGTCTTGAGCCGTCCTGATTCAATACAAAGGCGTAGTCCTGCGAATCCACGAAACTGTCGTTTTCCAAGACCGGCAGATGCTGATTATCGAACGAACAGGAAGATAACAATTCACCGTTTTTCGCGTCATAAAAATAAAAGTCCGTGCTGTCGCAATCCACCGCCGCTAATACCTTGCCATCTCCAGACAGGGACAGCGTAGTCGCGGGCTTCCCATGCCAGATCTGCGTTCCCGCCGGAATATCGTAAGCTGCCACTCCCTCGTCTCCGGCATAGATTACGGTATCTTCATCCAAAAAAATACAGTCCGATAAAGCGGACTCCCTAATAGGCAGCTTAGCGAGCTGCGCGTCCGTTTCGCTGTCATATATGTCCGCCTCGTAGGCACAGACGGCGGCGTATCTGCTCCCCTCGGGCGAGACCGCTATCTCAAATGGCGCGGAAGGCAGTTCCACCTGGTTATCTCCATAAAATCCGTCCGAGAGCCTGTATACGCCTAACGCGTTCGACAGCGCAAGCTGTGCCTCCGCCGCCACCGGGGCATTAAATATGCCCTTCTCCTCCGGTATCGCGGATATCGCCAGTTCTATCGCCCTCTCCCTATCCCCGCTGTCCAAGGCATCCCGCGAATATGCCGCCAGGGCAAGAGCGCGCTGATGGTCTTCATTCTGCTTTGTTCCGACGAACGCCATCCCGGAGCCCGCGAGCAGCAACGTACAGCCAATGCAGATGGCCACAGCCATTGAACGCCTGCGGCGCACGACTCGCCTGTCATTTTTGCGCAATGACAAGAACGCGTCCAGCATCTCCGACGCCGTCTGGTAACGTTCGCCCGGATCAGGCTCCATCGCCTTTTGGATAATCGCCGCAATCTGTTCGCTGCAGTCGTCCTTAGTCAGAGGCACGACTTCCTCGGCCTTTTGCGCGGGCCTCCTGCCTGAATACATATGGTATAGCGTCGCGCCAAGGCTATAGATGTCAGAACGCACGTCCAGCCTGACCGGCTTTTTCGCGCTTGAACCGGTGACGATGGAGGAGCCGGCATCGGAGCTTCGGCTGTCCCCCGAAGCAGTGATAATCTCCGTCCGGTCGCGACCATTGCTTGAAATAATCTCGGTCCGCTCCGAATCGTCTCCTGCAAGAATCTCGGTACGCTCGACCGGGCCGCCCTTGATGGCCGATGCATCCGCAGCCTCGGCATATTCCGCGCCATAATGCTCCGGCGACGCGTACCCACGGCTAAACCCGACCTTTACGGCGCCCTCCTCTCCCAGGGCGAGAGCGATATTAAAGTCAATCAGGCAGATATCGCCCGACGGGCGCAGCATGATATTCGCGGGCTTTATGTCGCCATGCAATATGCCGTGCGCCCCTTGTCCGTGCAGATAGACCAGGGCGTCCAGCAGCTGGCAGGACCAGCGGACCAGGTCTTTTTGCGGCAAATACTGCCCGCGCTCAAGGATCTTGTCGAAGCTCTCGCCACCGATATAGTCCATGACCGTATAGACGGCGTCGCCTTCCTGGACGAAATCATATACCTGCGGAATGTACGTATGGCTGAGGCCCTTGAGCATGTCCACCTCGCGCCTTAGCGCATCTCCGCCTGCGCGCAAGGTCCTCTTGTCAGCCTTTAGGACGACCTCCTTGTCAAGGCGGATATGCCTGCCTAGATATACTACTCCCCCGCCTCCGGAACCAATCTCCCGGCCAATCTCATACAGTCCGGCTATAAGCTGCCCCATTACGGCCTCCCCTTCTTCCTGCGATTATAATGTGCCGGATCGCCGTATTCCTCGTCCAGAATCCTGTTCAGCTTCACGCCCCGGCAGAAATGCACAATCAAAAAAATGATGATAAACAACGCCGCGATGGCGATTAACGCGATTCCGCCGTAAAATAATAAATCATAAATCGGTAGCGTCGACATGTCCCGCCTCCTGGAATTAAAATACCCTTTATTCACACATCATGATATCGGGCGCATCCCCGCGCCCTAGGATTTCTTTGCTTCCTGCATCTCACGGCGATAACCGTGACATTGTCCCCGGCCCCGTTCTCCCCGACGACGCCGCGCAGCCTGGCAAGCTGCCCCTCCATCGCCGCAAGGTTCGCGCAGCGCCTCATGCACCGCCTGATCTGCCGTTCGTTGCAATATTTATACAGGCCGTCCGAGCACAGCAGGAACGTCTCCCCGCCCCGCAGCCCGCCGGTCAAGGCGCGGCACTGCACGCTTTCCCTGATGCCGACGGCGTTTACGAGCTTTCCCCGGTCGGGGTGGTTAGCGATCGCGCATTCCCTGCCGCTGATGCCGGATTGGTTTTCCCACACCTCGTCTATCGTGAGGCATCGAAACCTGCGCCCCGCGAGGCAATAGCACCTGCTGTCGCCGGCGTATATCACGCCGTAGCGATTCTGGTATATAAAAAGGATTACCACGGTGGTGCCGCATATCCCGTCTTGATTGTACCCCTCAAAGATTACGCGGTTTGCCTCGCCCAGAACCTGCTCGATCGCGGCCAGCATCCGCTCGAAGTCGCGGGCGTAGGCGTCCGGGCAGAATCCGTCCCACCAGCCCGCCATGAGATCCACCACCGCGCGGCTGGCCTTTTCGCCATCCTTATAGCCGCCCATCCCGTCCGCAACGACAAAGAGCCGCGCCATATCGCTTTCAAAAATGCCGAACGAATCCTGATTGCTCTCGCGGACATTTCCGGCGTCGCTTATCCCGGAACTGATGAATTCCATTCGCGCTCCTTTTTATCGCACTTCGAAACGCAGCAAAAGCCGCCCCAGCTTCAGCGTGTTCCCCGGGAAAATCTCCGTTTTTGCCAGAACCTTGCTGCCGTTTAGAAAAGTGCCGTTCGATGACTGCAGGTCCGTCACGTAAAACCTGCCGTCGTTCACGCTGATCTCGCAATGCCTGCCGGATACGGACTTATCGTAGTCGATCGCGATATCGCACCGGTCAGCGCTCCGCCCGATGACGACCGCGCCGGCCAGCGGTGCCCGGAACGACTTCGCCGGCGAATTGACGTCCGTCAGGACGACCTGGTACTCCGCATCCCTATTCCAGATCATGACCGTGCCGTCATGATTTTTCCCATCATTTTGGAACGCGTCCAGCATGACGGTCTTCTCGCCAACCGGGCTGTCCGCGCCCTCATCTGGCAAGCCGCCGTCAAACGCCTCGAATGAATCGGCGTTCTTTTTCTTTCTGCGAATGACAAGGACTATGAGGAGCGCCGCGGCACATGCCACGATGGCGATTATTATCGCGATGACCGGAATCCCTTTATCCCCGCTCTCCTCCTCCGTCTCCGGCGCGGCGGGCTGCGGCTCAGGCTCTGGTTCCGCTTTTTCAGGCTCCGCCGGCTGCAGCCGCTGCGGCATGGGCACGTCGGCAGTGAGCGAGCCGCCGTCCGGCAGGGTGATCTTTATCGCCTTTTTTGCCCCATCCAGCATCTGATCCGGCAAAGTTATGGTCAGCTTCAACACTTCCAGATCCTCGTCCAGGGCGTCCGAGATGTCGAACATGTCATCGATTTCATCCAGGAGGAAATATTCCGCGTGCGTCTGCCGGCTTATGGCGAACATGTTCTCGAGCTGGTCATCGTTATCCCCGGTCGAACACCCGATAGTATAGATGGGGAGCGGATTATCCTCCAGCAGGTCTGCCAGCTCCTCCCTGGTATAACCCAGAGACTTATTGTCCATGCCGTCCGATATCACGATGATCCTGCGGTATTCGTCCGCCTCGCGGCCCGCATATTGCTTATCAATCAGATCATAGAGCACGTCCGTTAGATACGTCTGCTGTTTCTGGTATTTGATGCCGTCCGCGGCCCGCTTGAGCGTCTTATAATCTGCGGAATAATCGGCCACGGTGTCCGTGCCCTTGGAAAATGTGGCGATGGATATCTCCTCGTTCTCCAGTCCTGATATTATATCCTGCAGGAGATCCGATATTTTCCCGCGGTCCTTTTTGGCAATCGACTTGGAATTATCGATAAGGACCAGCGTTTTCATCGGGATATCCATCTCGGACACCGTCACGGCGTCGACCTTTTCGGCCTCTGCCGTCGCGATTTGCACGCTTATGCCCTCCCGGCCCGCCCCTTTTACATATACCGATACCGTGTCCTCCCCGGTATACGTTTCCAGTATCGCGGGCTTTGCCGCGACAGGCGCCGGAATGGCACACGCCAGGCTGGCCGCGCATACCGCGAGGACGGCGACGATTGTTTTGATTGATTTTTTCATTGCGTTATCCTGCGCTCTCCCATGATTATACAAAAAACCTAGCGATAGCCGTCATTTATGGCACTTCCAACATCTCCAAATACGGCGCCGCCGTTATGAGCATCGGCCTGCACGGCCTAATCCCGATTGGCATTGATTATATCGCTTTCCGCGCACTCGTATGAGTCTACCGCATCTGCCAATGCACGGCTAAGGCTACATACCGCTCTTTGATGTCTGTCCAGCCTCTCGGCGGCATCACTAATCCTATTTCTCAAATCATGCGATTCCGCAATCTTAAATCCCAACGAATCGCCAATATCTCTTATTTCGATTCCGTAACGAGCAAGTTCTCGCCCGACGTCGCTTTCATTGTCAATTATGGAAGCTATGTTGACTGGATTTATCGTAAACATTGTCATTTATTACCATTTTTATGATTCGTTACTTTAACATGCTTGGACGCGGAAAACTTAACGTTTTCCGTGTCCATAGCGATATGCCGCCCGCAAGCTTACTGAATTGCGTTTCCCGAAAGGCTGTTGCCCATTTCGATATTCTCATTTTCTGCCAGTATATACTTCTGCGCCATCTCGTCCAGATCCTTGGCATGCTCCTGAATCATCGAAAACATCCGATCCATATCATCCTGGAGTTCCCTAAACCGGTCGATATAAGCTTTCGACGCGTCGCCCTCCCATGCGCTACTCAATGATGTGACCTTATTCATCATTTCCGATGTTAGGTTTTTTAGCTGGTTTCCCGTAGTGCTGAATTCATCAGCCGTGCTTATCAGTTTCTGCGGGTCAACCTTTACTATTCCATCCATCTTTCCATTCTCCTTTACTTATTATTTTTGTGTCTGAACGATTACCTATAGCTCCTGGACTGAGCGGTCGACACGTTCTGCTGCTCCGCCAGCGCATATTTGTCCGCAATGCTCTCCAATGTTCCGCAATACTGCTCGATCAAGTTGTAAAAATTGTCCATCTGCCCCTTGTCGCTGATGAAAGCGTTGTGGAAAGCGTCCTTTGCCTCTCCATCCCACATGGTCAGGAGCGCTCCTTCCTGTGACTCCAAGTTTCCCACCGTTGACTTGAACTGGCCATTCAACGACCGGAGCTCTCCGGCCGCAGACTTTAACTGGCTTGCCGTTACAGTAAATGCTGCCATTTCTTTTTCCTCCTGTTTGCTTAAATTTTTTAAATATTTTAATTAATAAAATATTTCAAATTGTATGCAGCCCGCCAGATGCAATATCATCCGAAATGAGACGCTGCCCTGGCATCTGCTGCATTATATCCCTCCGCCACTGTTTCCGAGAGAAATCTTCTAATTTTTTCCAAGTGCGAAATATCACTGCCAAGCCCGATTCTCAGATTCACTAACCGCGATCGGTAATACGCGCCCGCCGTAGACCAATATTTCAAATCCTTACGGATGCCATCCAGCTCATCGCGCTCATCCCGCAACGCACTTATCTTTCCATCAAGCACATATGCGTATTCCATTATCCGTTCAGGATTAACCTCAAAATCACCGGATACATCTGCCGCAATGTGTTCATAATAGAAGTCCTGCAGCTTTTCATATATAGCCTGGCCGGCCTCCCTCATCTTGTTGGCGGCGACCGCGATTAGCGCTACGCCAGCGATTAGCTCGGTAATTACGGGGAAGCATAGTTTAGCGGCTCCAATCAATGCCGTAATCGCCAAAGCCCAATCCAGGGAAGAAAAATCGTCCAATGTTTTTGATAGAGGCTCGAGGAGATACGATACCCCACACTTCTCTCCTGGCATTACGTTTCCATTTTCATCAAATAGGACATTACCTAAACTATGACGCCGAAACATGCTGCCAAGATACTTTATCAAATTGTCGATTTTGCTCTCTCCATACTCTACTGGCTCATTATGCGCGTCGATTACCGTATCTTTCGAGCAAGGCAAATGCGTTAACAACGATCCCACAAGGCTCCACTGATAATGCGACATCTGCCCATCGCGAATTCTTGCAATTTCATCCCGGTGCGCCTCCAAATATTCATCCGAAAAACCCGGTCCGTCAAAGCTGACCGTATGGTCTATTTTCCCGCGCATGGCGGCTGGAGCAGTTATCGTCATGTGCTCCGAGAGATTGCCGCCTAGCGAATGCCCTGTCACGCTGAACGTATCATATTTGTCGCCATACTTGTACCATAGCTCGTCCATGTATTTTTCTGCGCGTCCCTGCTGTTTTGTACACTCGCTATTCAGTAATCCGAAATCTGATTCGGCCCAATCTTTTTTCAGTTGCGCCGAATCATACGACTCTGATCCTCTGTTCGCAATAATCGCATTTCCATCCCCGGTATCTATAAGCATTCCGTAATACCCTGTCTCATCATTATCATCGCATACGTCCGCAACCTTCCAGTTTTCCCATCCCTCCAGGCCGCTTTTCTCTTCGCCGATTTTTTTGATGTCAGCCGCAACCTCAACGCGATGTTTGTACAAATCCTTGTCGGGGGAGTTGGCAAAGTCGTCCCTCAGCATAATCTCTCCATCCGCGCCATACATGGGATTACCATTGGCATCGCGCTTGGCATACCGCTCTATCGTTTTATCCACGACCTCGCCCACTGGCATGCCCTTGCATCCATCAAAGTCCAGATATGCGATTTGCGATGCCATGAGCATTTCCGCGTCATTATAAACATATCCCATTTTCAATTCCCCACCATGTTTCTGATTTCCGCGCCAGTTAACTGAATTTTCCCATCTTCAAAGGGGATAATCCCCGCTTCGTAAGGCTCCACCATATGCTGATAGTCATCGTACATTTTGTCATGTTCTTCCAAATATCCCTGAATCTGGCCTAATGTGCGCTCATCGACGATATATAGGTATATCCTTCCCCTCACGTTGCCCAGCCCTTGAAAGATTTTGCCCAGGCTCTCATACAATGCCGCCGGATCCATGCGGTCAGGACAGTAATTCAAGTAGATATGATACGTATCGCCCGGATACTGCTCCAGATATTCCTCCGCAGTCATCTCCACATCCGTCAGGCCGGGAGGATCTACCAAAAACGCGGTATGAATGTAATAGATCCCATTTAATTCATCCAGATTTCGGGCTATGCGTTCAGATATCCTCTGGCACACCAATTTGCATACATAATTATCAGTTTCAGCCAAACCGTCATTACTGACAGTAGCGCGAAACAACGTCTTCGGATCGTCTGCCTGATAGGCGGTCACGGTATAATATTCATCACCGATGTTTCCGCCCAGAACATCGACTACCTCAAATGGCATATCATAACGTTCTTCCAGTTTTTGTTCGGCCAGTTCCTCGTAGGACAACATTTTCCCGCATCCATCGTTATCCATGATTATCACCCCAATCACAAAGACTAATAAGATTCTCTTCCAACAGTTCAAGCAAATTACCCCCAGATGCTTTTTGCCTGGCTCTCCACCCACTGCATCCTTTCAGCGCTCGATTTCAGGCTTCCCGACAGCCATGCGATATCTTTTCCGCGCCGAGAAGTCGATTTGACGCGTTTTTCAAATTTTTTTTGAAACTTTTCGCTGGCATCGCCCTTCCATGCGGATGCTATGGCTAATCCAATCTCGGCAATCCCCCCGTCAGCAAGCCTTTGCACTTCGCTCCCTATCTCTTCCAGCCTTTTCGCCCTATATAATGTATCTTGTATTTCTATATGAATATTTCCCACAATTTTTTGGCCTCCCATTAAAAAATAACGTCGGTTGGAAGTATCTGCGCAGTCTCAGACGCGCCGCGCTCATTCTCCTCATATACGCCGCCTATTTTCAACAAATTATCTACATGTTCGTACAGCCCGTTAAATATCCTCTGATAATCATCTCCCCGGATACCGTAAGCATTTTTCATGGCATCGTGTCCCATCCCCTCCCAGTATCCCGCCGTCCGGTTTATCACATTTTCAAGTTCTTCAAAAGCCTGCTGCGCCGCTTTAATTTTTCCTTTTGCATCGTTGGATACACTCGCCAATACGGCGGTGTCTACTTTTATAATGATATCATCCATGCTGCCATCCCCCTCATATCCATTTTATTCCTCCACAGATATCCTGCTCGGTTCTTTCATAATCCTGGCTAGCCTCAAGCATTTTTTCAACAAACTCCCCCATATATTTATATACATCGGTGAGCGTTTCCATATAGTATGCGGTCGTCTCCTGAAAACTGGCCCACGCAATGCCTTCCCAGCAACCGGATAATTTCTCCATTGCCTCTTCCAATTCTTTTACGAGAGCCGGAAGCGTTCCATTCAATTCTTTAATTCTCTCCGCATCCCTATTTATCGAATTTGCCGATACGCGAATAATATTGGCCATAGTCCATCCCATCTCCTTTACAGTCCGGCATCAGTTCTAAGCCCCGCTTCATGTTCCCTTGCCTCGGCGGTTCGAAGTGCCGTCATCTCCGCGTCATATATACGCTTCGAAGCCGACCTGATGTCCAATGCGATTATATGCAGATTTTTTGCGGTCTCGTCTATATCCTCCTGCAGGCTGCCGCCCTTTGCCAGATACGCCGAGGCATTCTCTCCTCTCCAGTTTTTCGATAGCTCTTGAAAGGCATCCTCCAGCTTTCTTCTGGACAGATTTGACAAATAATCCGCTATCTCATCTATTCTCCGTGCCTGCCTTTTTGCCTGTTCAAAATCGAATTGAATCTCCCTCTGACTTGCCATCGAATCCTCCCTAGCCAGCAACATCCATCTCAGATGGCTATGCCGGCGATGATGTCCCGCACCTCTCCCTCGCATCTATCGTACCTGTCTC
>CAYVFF010000036.1:0-13496 GCA_964450965.1 uncultured Eubacterium sp.
AAAGTAAGAGTAGATGGTCTTGGCAACTACAAGGGACAGTGGGCGGAGGAGACATATACCGTCCTTGCGGTGGATATGTCTGATGGCCCGGACAACGAATATGCCGATGATTTTGAGTTAAAATTTGGCGATAATGAAGTCAAAGGCGACGCTGAATCAGGTTATTATGTGTATTACAAGCACGAGCCATGGGAGCCGGAGGTGGAGCTCACCTATCGTGGAGATTCGCTGACTAAAGATGTGGATTACACTGTTAGCTATGGCAATAATAATGAGAATACCGGTATAGTGACCGTTACCGTGACGGCAGTGCCGGGCTCTGCATATACCGGCAGCCGCAGCATCAGCTTTGAGATCAAACCTATTAGCCTTGAAAATGCCACGATGGCGAAGGACGAGATACCATATACGGGGAATCCGATTATACCGGATGTGAAGTTGGAAGTTCCTGGTCAATATGAGTACACGCTGCGGCCCGGAGATGCCAGCTATACCTATAAGGCAGATGGCGATACGCTGCCGCAAGCCCCGAAGGAGATAGGTAGTTATACGGTAGAGATTACCAGCACAAATGCTAACATTACGGGCTCGAATACATTATCATATGAGATTGTCCAGCATGATATTAGCAATGGAGATATATCATTCTATCTGGATCCGGCCGACGTTAACGACCGTAATGAAACAGAATGGACCGGCACGAAAAACGAGCCGGAGGTAATGAATAGTAATGACCTGAAACCGGGCATTGACTATACCGTGGAGTATAAAAATTCCGATCAGCCATGGACAGCGAGCAGTGTTTCGGCTTCTGCCATAATCACAGGGCAAGGCAACTATACGGGCACGCAGACGCTGCCTTATACGATTACGCCGCGCGTGTTCACGGATGCCGAGGGCGAGTTTGATTTCGCCGCGAAATCAAGTGGTGATGTGGGAAATTATACAATTACTCTCACGCTGAAAGATTTGAAACGCTCCCCTGATCAGCAGGATCTGGTGGCGGGGCCAGGTGAGAATAAGGATTATAATATTAAGGAGGTATGGCTCCAGGATATAGACAATGATGGCGAGTGGACGAGATTAACCGGAGGTGTCGATGGTGATTACACAGTGACCGGTAATACAATTACCGGTTTAAAGAAAGCTGGAAAATATCGGGTCACGATAGCGGCGTCGACAGATAAACCGTATAAATATACCGGCATCCTGTCAAAGGAAGTCGACTGCGGTATCGATATATCTGATATGCTGGTTCGCTGGACGGATCCAAAGCAATCCGTGTTTACATACAATGGCAATGTTCAGAATCCCGAGAAATATGAGCTGGTCGATAGCGAAGGCAATGCTCTCGGTCCGGCCATAGACTATTCAGATGGAGAGGACGACTTGCCATTCAATGTCAAGTACACAAGGTATGACAAACGCAAACCTGTGGACGTGGCTGCCGGGGATATCTTCCTGTATGCCGTGGGCAATCCGGATAAGGGATACTTTGGCAAGACGACGCCAAAGACAGAGGCAACAGCAGAGAATAAGGGCTATTATTACACCATCAGACCGGCAAAATGGAGCAGCGGCACACTGGTGGTTACCTTAAATCCCTCCGGGAGCGCGCTGCGTTATGCTCCAGATGGAGATCAGCGATATGGCGGTACGCCAGTTCCTGATATCACGGTAAAGTTTGGCAATGAGGAGCTCATCGAGGGCGAGGATTACGAACTTCCCGCCTATTATCCAGATGGCGACGAACTGCAATCGGTCGGGCACAAGCGAATAAAGATAACCGGTATAGGGAATTATGAAGGCAGCACGGATTTTGTCGAGTATGATGTCCTTGAGGCAGACATAGACTCCGAGAAAGTGAGTTTTTTGCCGAAAAACTTATCCTATTCGGATATCTATGACTATGGCAAAGTACATCTCAACCAGGGCGGATATGAGCTGGTGCCTTATAATTCTGAAGCGCCGGACGATTATTATGATTATGATATAAGTCTATTGCGTAATGAAGAAAATGATAGCGTGCTCTGGAAGGGCAAGGATGCAGGGGAATTGGGATTAAAGGATTTCACTGCCGACGATGGCGCATTGTTCGTCGTGTATCTTGTAACGGGCAATGGCAATTATACAGGGACGCGCAAAGTGCCTGTTTTGGTAAATACTGTTGATCTGGGGAAGGCTAAATTTGTGGCCGAGGCCGATGCGCAGCCCGGTGAATATTACGTGCATTGGGCGGGGCCAGGCGACCAATCGATTGATAAGGATGACCTAAAGAAACCCTTTGGTGATCGAAACCAGGTAAAACCAGAAGAATTTACCATCTACTATAAAACAACAAGCGGGACGGTGCCGCTAGTCCGAGTGCGAGAAGATGGGGATAAGCAGGGAAAAGATTATGAAATTCAAGGATATGGAACAAACAAAGAACCCGGCAATTCCGATGCCAACTATGTGACGATCCAGGGGGTGAATGGTTATACAGGCACGAAAACGCTGAACTTTACGATATACACGCCGATCGACGATGCGGTGCCGACCGCGGCCAGCCTGGTGTCAGACGGCGCGATTATCACGAAGCAGGACTGGAATAAGGCGTATGAAGCTTATGTCTCCGGGAAGGGGGACGCTCTGGTGCAATTAGCGCCGCTTTGCTTCGATGAAACCGGACAAATCAACCCGGATGAGTATACCCTGACTATTCCGGATAAGCTGACGAGCGGCAATCCGGAAGTAGGGCAATATACAATCACGGTGAATGGCGCGCAAAGTGAATCGCACTTTTATTATGGCCGTATAGATTTCCATATCACGTTGGTCGACGGCGTAGAGGGTGCGGATATCACGATAAACAGCGATGATACCGCGAGCTACAGAGGGAATGGCCATGAGATAAAAGTGGGCAGGGAGAGCGAGTATGGCGACAGGATAACCGTGAAGGTCGGCGACCTTGTGTTGACAGAGGGCACGGATTATGAGATTGATTCTTATGCGAGCAACGCTGAAATCGGAAAGGCATCCGTGACTATAAGCGGCAAGGGCAAGTTTAGGGGAACCGAAACCCACGATTTTTACATCACCTATCCAATCAAAGATCTCGTCGTATATATGTATGATTCTGTCAGCGAAGAGTGGGTGAATCTTTCGGTCAGGCAGCCGGAGTATCCATATACCGGGGAGGAGATTGAGCCGGAGGTACAGATCTATTGCAAGGTGGATAAGCCCGAGAGTGGTGATTACATTGAAGGCGAGGCGGTTCCGGAAACTAAGTATGATCTGGGCTGGAATAAAAATCTAAATGTCGGAACTGCGGATGTTATCATAAAGGGAAAGAAGGAAGGCGAGCGGATGCCATATTTTGTGGATGGTACGAGCGACCCTCGCCGGACCATGCATTTCAAGATAACATCGCGGAGCATCCTGCCCGCTGAGGAAGGCGGAGACGTAGATTATAGCGCCAGGGATGACGTGGACTTGCATTCCATCACAGTGGAGTACAAGGGGGAGGACTATAAAGCGGACGAGCTGGTGAATGAGCTGGGCATAGGCCTGCGGGACAATGGCAGGGATCTCGTGCCTAATAAGGACTATCGCGCGACAATCATTGGCGAAAAAAAGAATGTTTCCGCCACAGGCGCGTCGCCCAGTATAGAGTTCATCGGCATAGGCCCTAATTATACCGGCACATACAAGATTCCGTTTAGGATTCTTCCGAAGGATATCGAGGCGCCGCAAGTGACGGCGGAGCAGGTCGTGGCGCAGTATACCGACGACGATCCAGAGCAGAGCATACTCGATAAGCTCAAGCTGGCGCTCGAGACTCCGTCCGGAAAATCGCTCGGGCTAGATCTCGACACGGATTATGTGATTGACGGCTATTATACAGACGCCTCCTGCGTTCCGGAGACCGCGGTGAAGCCTGACATGGGCGTCGGGAGCAAGAAGGGTGATTTCTACGCGCCTCAGATGCTTGGCGAATATTTTGTAAGGATAAAGGGCAAAGGCAACTTTAATGGGACGCGCGTGGTAGGGATTACTATAATAGAAAGGGATTTGACCGGCCAGCTAGAGATAGCTTTTGTCGATGGCTCCGACTGCCATGTGGATGCTAGCGGCATGCCTGACTGCGTCTACAATGCAAAAAAGCATGAACCATCGGTGGAGGTTAGTTATAGTTATGGCACGAACAAAGTAAAGAAATTTACATTAGGCAAGGATTATACGGTTGAATATTCCAATAATGTAAATGCCAGCACGGTAGATGCCATGGCGAAAGTCACCGTGACTATGGAAGGCTCGAATTATTCCGGTACGGCGGAGAGGGAGTTTGCCATCAAGCCTAAGGATATCGCGGGCGAGGGGATGCTATTCCTCTATGGTGACGAGGAGTTTGTCGACGGGATGGAGCTTCCTTGGACCGGAACGAATCCGCAGAGGCCGGATGTAGCGGTCAGAGACCGCGATCTGGAGACGGAGCTGGCGATAGGCGAGGATTACATCCTCTCCTACTTTGACGACAACGAGGACGATAATACTCAGACATACGCCGGAGAGGTCACGATGACCATCACGGGCCAGGGGAATTACGGCGGAGAGAAGAAGTTTACCTATTACATAGGGGAGAATCTCGGCGATATCTGGGCATTGGTCGATGGAAAGAAAAACGCATCAGTCGAATATAACGGCCTGTCGCAGGCGCCGGCGGCAAGCAGGATCAGCGTTGGCGGCAGCTCTGAAAAGCTGACGGATGAGAATGGCAAGCCGCGCTACAAGTTCGCTTTCTATAAGGGCGACTTTGACACGAAGATTGACCCGGAGGAGAATCCCGAGGCAATGGTCGACGCCGGCACGTATTATGTGTCTGTCGTAGGCATACCCGAACAGGGTACTTACGCGAAGACCACGCCGGAGAACAGCTGCGTCTTCACCATAGAGCCGCGAAGCATCAACCAGTCCTATATAATGGTATCTGGCTATGCCGACACCTATTATTATACAGGCAGCCCGATCAATCCGAGCGGCATCACGGTCGAGGATACCCGCCTGCCCTCTGCGGACGGCGGCAATCGCAGCGTGATACTGCTTGCCAATACGGATTATACCGTGGACTATAGCTCCGGCAATTGCACAGATCCCGGCGAGGCCGAGTTCTATATAGAGGGCGAGGGCAATTATACCGGCAAAAAGCCGGTGAGGTTCACGATACTTGGCTCCGGCTCCGGCGGCAGCGGCAGCACGGGCACTGGCAGCGCGGGCGGATCATATGAGGGCTCGGGCAGCATGACCGACGGCAGCAGGACCATATCTCCGTCCGACGTCACGCTGAGATTTGAGAACAGCGCGTATGGATGCATGATGTATAACGGACGCCCGAGAACGCCGAGCGTGAGCATAAGCGGACTTTCGTCAAATAATTATGCCGTTACCGCGAGCGACAATGTGAACCCCGGACGGGCGATGATCACGATTACCGGCAGGGGTAATTATAGCGGCACGATCACGATGTACTATGACATCAGGGCTGACCTCTCGAGGTATGGCAGGATCTCCGCGACAGGCGGACAGACATATTCCGCCTACGAGCTGGTACCGGGGGCGATCGTGACATGTGCGGGTTCGCTGCTCACAGAGGGTGTTGATTACGAGCTGTCCTATACGAATGGGACGGACGGTATGGCGACCCTGACGGCGACCGCGCTGGCGGATTCGTTCTACATCGGGTCGGTCAGCACGAGGCCCGGCAGCGTCAACGCGCCGGGAGGCCTGCAGGTGACTGGCTATTCGTCCAGCTACACGTATACCGGATATCCTATCACGCCGGAGTTGATAGTGACGATGGACGGCAATCTGCTCAATCGCGGCACGGACTATATCGTGACGTACAGCAACAACATAAACGTCGGTACCGCGTCGATGCTTGTAGACCTGACAGGCGAGTACTCAGGCTCCAGGACGATCACGTTCACGATCGAGCCTAAGAACATAGGCAACTGCCAGACGACCCCGGTAGACGACAAGGATTATGACGGCAGTACCTATACCCCGGGAGTGACGGTCACCGATTCGATGACAGGCAAGACGCTCTCGGCCGGCACGGACTATACCGTGACATATAGTAATAATAAGAACCCCGGCACCGGTACCATCACGGTGAAGGCGCTCAGCAAGAACTATACCGGCACCAAGGTGATCCCGTTCAAGATCAAGTCGGCGGCGGTCAGCGGCCTCAGGGCGAGCAAGATCAAGAACAACCGGCTAAAGCTGGCATGGTCCGATCAGGATTATGCGGATGGCTACCAGATATGCAATTCCAAGAACAAGGTGGTCGCCACAACGAAGAAGAACAGCTATACCGTAAAAGGCCTCAAGGCATGCACGGCATATAAGTTCAAGGTGCGCTCATATGTGGAGAACGCTGACGGCTCGAGGTCGTACGGCGACTTTTCAACGGCGGTATCTGCGAGGACCAAGCTGAACACGCCGAAGCTGAAAGCGAAGTCCGTGAAGCACGGGACGGTGTCGCTATCGTGGAACAAGGTATCCAAGGCGACCGGTTACGAGATCTATTACAGCACGAAGAAGAACGGCGTATATACGCGGCTGAAGACGATCCACAAGGCGTCGAAGCGCAGCTATACCGACACCGGGCTGGCGCGCGGCGAGAAATACTACTACACGATCCGCGCATACCGTACGGTGAACGGCACTAAGACTTATAGCGGCTACAACACGATAAAGGCAGTCAGGGTGAAATAAGCAAGGCCCGGGGAAAATGGGGAAAAGATACAGGCTAGGGGAATACGAATTCGATACGTACGGGGAGTACATGGAGGCGCGGGAAGATCTAAAGAAGATCGACCTGATCACGGCGGAACTCGACATCGGCGACGTCGATGTCGCCGCCCGCCTCTATACCCGGATTCGCAACAACGAGATCGTCTTCCACAGCAAGGTCGGCGTCGATTTTTTCATGTATCTCTCGGATCTGGTGGCGAACCATTCCATGGTCTTCGCCGAAGAGGAAAAGGCGCGGGACGAGCAAAAGAAGAAGAACAGGAAACGCGCGAGGCGATATAGCCTGGCAGGCGCGGCTTGCATTATTGCGGCCGTCGTCTGCTTTGTCTATTTTGCATATGCGGACTACCAGGAGGAGCTGACCGCGCGGGAGATGAAGCGCCTGCAGGACATGCAGAACATGACCGGGCATTATATCGAAAACGAGGACGCTTCAAGCGACGCGCTAGCTGATACGACGGCGGGCCTGCCTACCGCCGAGGAGATAAAAAAGGAGCGCGAGAAGCTGGATAAGCCGCTGGAGATCCTGCCGGAATACAAGGATATATACGCGGAGAACGGGGACCTCGTAGGCTGGCTGGAGATCGCCGGCACCCAGATAAACTACCCTGTGCTGCAGTCGCATACGGAAAAGGACGCGCAATATTATCTGACGCATAGTTTCGCGAAAAAGAAGGACAAGAACGGCTCGCTGTTCATGGACTACCGCAATGATTTCACGGCGAGGGATACGAACCTGATAATATACGGCCACAATATGAAGAGCGGCGCGATGTTCGGCACGCTCAAGCGCTATCTGGAGAAAGGCTATCTGGAGTCGCATGACACGGTAAGGTTCGACACGATATACGAGCGCGGCACTTACAAGGTCATCGGAGCTTTTTTGTCGGAGGTCAGCTATCAGGACGAATATACTTTCCGGTATTATAATTTCCTTAACGCGGCCAACAGATCGGAGTTCGAGGCGTTCCGCGTGAACGTCATGCAGCTCGACGCGCTGAAAAAAGGCACGCTGGACGCGGAATATGGCGATGAATTATTGACTTTATCCACATGTAACAGTTATACTGATGAAGGTAGGATGTTTATCATCGCAAAAAAGATAAAATAATCCATGGAAGACCATGCAATAGAGAGGAAGACGATGACGATGAGAGGAATACTCAAGGGGATGAAAAGCTGCGCGTTCATCATAGCGTCCGCGATGATTCTGCTGGGGGGCGCGGCAGATGTCCGCGCGTCCGCCGTGGGAGACACGACCGGATTTACGATGCAGGGCACCACGGTGACCGGCTACACCGGAGGCGGGGGCAGCATCGTCATCCCGGACGGCGCGACTGCGATCGCGGCGGGCGCTTTCTCCAATAAGACGAACATATCCGCGGTATCCATACCGGCCACCGTGACGAGCATCGGCGACAATGCCTTTTCCGGCTGCAGCGGCCTGTCCAGCATCACTATACCGGGCAGCGTGGCGTCACTTGGCACGGGAGTCTTCTCGGGATGCACCAGGCTCTCGTCCGCCAGCATGCAGGCGGCAGTCAGCTCGATACCGTCCAGTACTTTTTCGGGCTGCTCCGCGCTGACCAGCGTCGCGATATCATCTTCTATCAACAGCATAGGCAGCGACGCTTTCGCTAATTGCGTGAGCCTCTCGTCCATGGCGGTGCCCTCGGGCGTGACGACCATCGGAAGCGGCGCTTTCCGGGGATGCACCGGGCTATCCGGCGTGTCCATCCCCTCCAGCACGAGCAGCATAGCGTCGGACGCTTTCGACGGCTGCACGTCGCTTGGCACGATAAACGTGGACGGCGGAAACGGCACTTACGCCTCGGACGGCGGATGCCTGTACAACGCTTCCTATACCAAGCTGCTCATCTGCCCCCCGGCGAAGTCGTCTGTCGCGCTGAATTCCGCGCTCCGCTCTATCGGCGGGAGCGCCTTCAGGGATTGCGCAGGCATAAGCAGCCTGACCGTGCCGGACGGAACGACCAGCATCGAGGACGGTGCTTTCAGCGGCAGCGGCATCACGACTATCACGATCCCGAAGAGCGTGACCAGCATCGGCGGCCAGTCATGGTCGCCCGACGTTATATACGGATATACCGGCTCCGAGGCTGAGAATTATTCCGCTGCGAACGGATATGTGTTCTATGCATTAGACGGCGGCGAGGGCGGAGATCCGAACGATGAGTCGACTAACGTCCAGACCGGGAACGGCAATTATGACGAGGACGACGAGGAAGAGGAGTCCATAAAGACGCAGGGCAGCACCGGCGAGGACGATAACAAAAATAAAAACAAGGATAAAGATTCGGGCGGCTCATCGGGTTCAGGCGCCTCGTCCGGCTCTTCAGGTTCTTCGAGCAGTTCATCCGGTTCAGGCGGCTCGTCAGCCGGCGCATCTGGCTCCGGCGGTTCGTCAAGTTCCGGCAGTTCGTCAAGTTCTGGCGGCTCCGGTGCATCCGGCGCATATGCTACGCAGACGTCGGAGACGCACGAGGCCGACGATACGCCGAAGACCGGAGACGGTTTCGATCCGCGTTTCATGGCTTGCGCCGCGCTCATTTTCACCGCCTGCGCGTTCTTCCTTCTGGCAAGGCGCAGGCGCGGCTAAAAAAATTGTTGCGAAACGCCGCGTTTTGTAATAATATTATCTAGGTTGCGAAAGCGTGGCGGCGCGGACTTGACCGTGTTGCCGTGAACAAAATAATAATTATTAAAAGGAGATTAGACAAAAATGGGTTATGTTGACGAGGTACTGGAGACAGTACAGAAAAAGAACGCGGACCAGCCCGAGTTCCTGCAGGCGGTCACAGAGGTGCTGGAGTCGCTGCGGCCGGTGATCGACGCTAATGAGGAGCTGTATCGCAAGAACGCGATCCTGGAGCGTCTGACCGAGCCGGATCGGCAGATCATGTTCCGTGTTCCCTGGGTGGACGACAAGGGCCAGGTGCAGGTGAACAGGGGCTTCCGCGTGCAGTTTAACAACGCGATCGGGCCGTACAAGGGCGGACTTCGCCTCCATCCTTCTGTGAACCTTGGCATCATCAAGTTCCTCGGCTTCGAGCAGATATTCAAGAATTCGCTGACTACACTGCCGATCGGCGGAGCCAAGGGCGGCTCTGATTTCGACCCTAAGGGCAAGTCGGATCGCGAGATTATGGCGTTCTGCCAGAGCTTCATGACCGAATTGTCAAAATATATCGGCGCGGACATCGATGTGCCGGCCGGCGACATAGGGACCGGAGCGCGGGAGATAGGCTACATGTTCGGCGAGTACAAGAGGATCAAGGGTACGTTCGAGGGCGTGCTTACCGGCAAGGGCCTGACCTGGGGCGGGTCGCTCGCCCGCACGCAGGCGACTGGATACGGCCTGCTGTATCTGACGAATGCTTTGCTAAAGGATCATGGCATCGACATCGCCGGCAAGACCTGCGCGGTATCCGGCTCCGGGAACGTCGCTATATATGCTATCGAAAAAGCGCACCAGCTTGGCGCGAAGTGCGTGACATGCTCCGACTCGACCGGATGGGTATACGATCCGGAGGGCATCGATGTGGAGCTGCTCAAGGAAGTAAAGGAGATACGGCGGGCAAGGCTCACCGAGTATGCTGCGGAGCGCTCTTCCGCGGAGTACCATGAGAAGAAGAACGGCGAGCACGGCGTATGGCAGTATAAGGTAGACGTCGCCCTGCCTTGCGCGACGCAGAATGAGCTCGATATAGAGGACGCGAAGATGCTCGTCGCAAACGGCGTTATCTCCGTGACCGAGGGAGCCAACATGCCTACCACGCTTGACGCCACGAAATATCTGCAGGAGAACGGCGTATTGTTCGTGGGCGGCAAGGCGGCGAACGCCGGCGGCGTGGCGACGTCCGCGCTGGAGATGAGCCAGAACTCCGAGCGCCTTAGCTGGAGCTTCGAGGAGGTCGATGGCAGGCTCAAGGGCATCATGGAGACGATATACGCGAACATCAGCGATGCCGCGAAACGTTATGGCGTCGAGGGCGACTATGTCGCCGGCGCGAACATCGCGGGCTTTGAAAAGGTAGTTGACGCGATGCTGGCCCAGGGCGTCGCGTGATAGGAAGTTTAAAATACAGGATAAGATCGCACCCCGCGTGCCGCAGAGAGATGAACGGCGCGCGGGGTTTCTTGAATCATCTTTCGATTATCTTTGAGGAACAAGGCGAGTGAAAAAAGGGATCTTCCGGGCGGCGGTGCTGGTAGTTATTTTTCTGGCGTCGCTGGCGACGTTCGGATATTTTACCAACCAAAACGGCGTGAATCTTATCACGGAGATGGAACCGGCGTCTTATCCGCTGATATCTGTCTATCATGGGGAATATCTCGTGGGACGGCTGTACGGGTATCGCGGCGAGATGGACATGTCTTCGATGCGGGACGGCCTGGTGCCGGTAAAGAGCGACCGGGCGATCACGGTGGAGATCGACACGTTCGGCAGGGAGGTGGACGCAGTCAGTTACGAGATCCGCAGCCTCGACGGCGAGCGGCTCATAGCTAACCGGGATTGCCGGGACTACGCGAAGAACGGCAATATCATGCACATGGAGTTGATACTGGAGAATATGCTCGAGGAGAGCGAGGAGTACCAGCTTATGTTCCTGTTGAAGTGCGGGGAGGATGAGATCCGCTATTATACGCGCCTTATGCAAAACCCCGACGAGCATCTGGACGATTATCTGCGGTTCGCATATGATTTTCATAACGACACGATGGATCCGGACGCGGCGGAGCGGCTCTCGACGTATCTGGAGCCGGACAGCTCGCTGGAAAACAACGACTTGAACCTGGTGACGATAAATTCGAGCCTGCAGCAAATATCGTGGGCGGATTTCAAATGCCACAGGCTGACAGATCCGGTGCTTACCATAGGCGAACTGAACAGCTCCTACGCGGTGATATGCCTTGATTACGTGCTGACAGCGACCGGAACGGGCGGCGAGGTAGAATATTATGACGCTAGCGAGTATTATCGCGTCAGCTATAACGCCGAGGGCGGCAGATGCTATCTGCACAATTTCGAGCGGCGCTTGAACCAGATATTCCGCGCGGACGGAGAGAATTTTTATGGGCCGTACCTGCGTCTGGGCATCCGCGACGCGGACGTGGAATATAAAAAGAGCGCGGACAATATGGTGACGTGCTTCGTGCAGCAGGGCGAGCTATGGAGCTATAACCAGCAAAACGAGACGCTTTATAGGATATTTAGCTTTCGCGGATATGAGGGCTATGATCCGCGCGAGGACAACGACGCGCACGATATACGGATTCTTGGCATAGACGGCGCGGGAAACGTGGACTTCGCCGTGTACGGGTATATGAACCGGGGGAGGCACGAGGGCGAGGTCGGCATATCGGTCTGCCATTTTGACAGCCTTACGGCGACGGTGGAGGAGACGTTATTCATCCGCTCGGATAAATCATACAGCCGGTTGAAGGCGGATATGGGAGGCGTGCTTTACGGCAGCGCGGACATGATTTATTGTATGATGGAGGGCAACGTATACAGCATATCTGCCAGGGACGGGCTGGCGCGGGTCCTGGCGGAGGACATCGGCAGCGGGAGTTTCTGCACCTCTGACGATCAAAGGATGCTGGTCTGGCAGGAAGATGCCGTGCGCAACGGCGACCTTACCGTCATGGATCTGGAGACCGGGCGGAGAGGGACCATCAAGGCAGGGAAATCCATGCTTTTTCCGATAGGGTTCATGGAGGGGGATTTTATATACGGCAAGTCCCGCAGGAATATCAAAAGCAGGCCGGACGGGTCGGTTCCGATGGAGCGGATAATCATATACGATGCTGCGTCCGGAAAGACGATAAAAGAATATAAAAAAAATCATTATTATATATCAGACGTATCGATAGACGACTATGTGATAACGCTGGAGCGCGTGACGCGCAAGGGCGGCGAGTACGTCCCGGCCGAGCCGGATTCGATATTGAACCACGAAGGGGAGGGCATTTTAGACGAAAATATTCATCTGGAATATGACGGCGCGAAGCAGACGCAGGTGCAGATCGCGCTAGCATACGAGGCGGATCACAAGAGCTCGAACGTGGTCACGTCGCGCGAGGTGATGGACGAGGAGGGGGCTTCCGCTTCCGGGTCTAGAAGAATAGAATTGTCGCCGGAGCATCCCTGGCAGGGATACTATACATATGCGAAAGGCACATGCCTGGCGTTCCATTCGGGTCTGAAGGAGGCGGTGGCCCAGGCCGATGAGCAGATGGGCGTCGTGGTAGACGGCGGCCTTGGCCCTGTATGGAAGCGCGCGAAAAAGCTGGTCTGCCAGCCGCTCACGATGCCGCCGGATCTCGACCCCGATAAAATGGATGCGTCGTATCCCGGAGCGGAGGAATACGATCTGACCGGATGCACGCTGACGGAATCTCTGTATTATGTCAGCGAGGGGATACCGGCGAGGTGGGAGCTGGACGATGGAAAAGTAGAATTGATCTGCGGGTATGACTCGGCGACGGTCTGGATATATGATCCCGCGACCGGCCAGTCTTCGCGGGAGACGATACGGGAGACCGAGGAGCGATATAGCGCCCACGCCAGGAGCTGCAGCGTATTTTTAATGAAGAGGTAGCAGTCCATCCGCCTGTCCATTGCGACCGGGCAAGGCTCTGAAAGCCCGCGGATTGCTCCGCTGCTACGCAGCTTACGC
>CAYVFF010000037.1:0-12596 GCA_964450965.1 uncultured Eubacterium sp.
GTCGCGCCGCTTTTTTGCTCATACCGCCTTGCCCGTCAAATGTCCATGCAGCCTTGCAAGCAAGCTTGCCTTCTGCATGGCCACTTGACGGGACTTTCATAGTAAACGATCGTTATAAAAGCCCGCCATCCTCGACTATGACGGCGCGGCCCGCGGCAAGCGACTCCGGCACGTCTATTATACGCTGGTTCTCCGAGCCGCGGAATTTGAGCGTGATATTTTTCTGTTCGGCAACGAACTCGCCGTCCACCAGAACGTCTAGCAGCGAGAGGATCTCATCCGTAACTTCGGTATGCGCCCCGCCGGACTCCGGCAGGATATCTCCCAGCGTATATCCCGAATATGCCCATATAGTCTTTCCCGGAAACCTCTCCCGGACCGCGCGGTAGAGCGGCAGCAGTGCACGCTGGTTGTCAGGCTCGAAAGGCTCCCCGCCCAGCACGGTGAGGCCCTCGATATAATCAGGCGCCAGCGCGGACAGGACCTCCTCGACGGTATCGTCCGTATACTCCTTGCCATAGGAAAAATCCCACGTCTCCGGGTTGAAGCAGTCCCTGCAATGGTGCGTGCAGCCCGAAACGAACAGCGAGACGCGCACGCCCGGACCGTTCGCGATATCGGTTTTTTTCAAAGCTCCGTAATGCATTCCCCTTCTCCTTTATCTTCGCGGCACGCCGCACACAAAATCACATACAGTATAACCGTTTCCATTTGCCTATGCAAGGCAATTGACAGATTTTTTGTTTTCAAGTATCATTTTAAGTAAAGCCCCATACACCGCATGCGGGGTTTCATGAATGAAAGCCCGCGGATCGCTCCGCTACTGCGTAGCTCTCGCAATCCGACCCATATTCGCAATCCGGGCAAGGCTCATATGGGTTAGCGTCGCTGACCGGGCTTTTATAATAAATTTCAAAAGGAGATGCAATCTTATGAGTTTTACCTATCTTCGCCAGCTTCCATCGCCCGGCGAAATAAAAACGCGCTATCCCCTCTCCGACAGCCTGAAGGCGGCGAAACAAGAACGGGACGCGCAGATTTCCGACATAATCACCGGAAAAGACGACCGCTTCCTGGTCATCATAGGCCCCTGCTCCGCGGACAGCGAGGATCCGGTCTGCGAATACGTGCTGAGGCTCGCCAGGGTGCAGGAAAAAGTAAAGGACAGGCTGATCCTGATACCGCGCATCTATACCAACAAGCCGCGCACTACCGGAGAGGGATATAAGGGCATCGCCTCGCAGCCGGATCCCGAAAAAGCCCCCGACATGATAGCGGGGCTTATCTCCATGCGCAAGATGCACCTGCGCGCCATCGAGGAGAGCGGCATGATGCCGGCCGACGAGATGCTCTATCCGGAGAATTGGGAGTATGTCTCAGACCTGCTCTCCTACGTGGCCATCGGCGCGCGCTCCGTCGAGGACCAGATGCACCGCATGACCGCGAGCGGGTTCGACGTGGCCTCCGGCATGAAAAATCCGACCAGCGGAGATTTCTCCGTGATGCTGAACTCGGTCTACGCCGCGCAGCATCCGCACCATTTCACGTTCAGGGGATACGAGGTGGACACCACTGGCAACCCGCTGACGCACGTGATACTTCGCGGTGCGGTCAGCAAGCACGGCAATACCGTGCAGAACTACCACTACGAGGACGTGATGCGCCTTATCGAGATGTACGGGCAGATGGATCTCGCCAACCCTGCCGCGATAATAGACGCGAACCATTCCAACTCCGGCAAAAAATACGAGCAACAGGTCCGCATCGTGAAGGAAGTGATGCACAACCGCCAGATTTCCACCGACATCCGCAAAATGGTAAAAGGCGTCATGATCGAAAGCTATCTGGAGCCCGGCTGCCAGAAGATAGGCGAACACATCTACGGAAAATCCATTACCGATCCATGCCTGGGGTGGGAGGAATCCGAACGGCTGCTCTACGACATCGCCGAACGCTGCGGCTGAAGGCTGGCGCGGCCCGTAAAGACCGCCCGCGCTGCCTTAATGCCCATGGAATCCGCCAGTTAGCGTTTTGTGCAGGATCTCCAGCATCACGCGCAGCTCCCGCACGTCGGGCTGGCCCGGCGCGGACGCCTCTCCCGCCGAGCCGAACGTGACGGCAGATCCGAACGTCTCGCCGCAAATCCTGCTGACGACGCCGTCACGCCCCATGGACATCGTGACTATAGGACGGCCGGCGGCCTCGCGCATATCTGCCGTCGCGGCCAGCAGCGTCAATACGTCCATTTTGCTTCGCGGCATCACCGCGATTTTCAAAATGTCGGCGCCAAGGTCCCGCATACGCACCAGGCGTCCGACGATCTCATCATAAGGCGGGGTCTTGTCGAAATCATGGCTTGACGCGACTACCTTTACCCCGGCAGGGCGCGCCGCCTCTATCACGCGCGACACGACGGCGTCCCCCATTGCCAGCTCCGCATCGACGAGGTCGGCGCAGCCGGAACGCGCTATCGCGATGTTCAATGCTTCATAATCCCCAGGCTCTATCGGCCTGGCACCGCCCTCGCGCCGCGAGCGGAACGTCACAAGAAGCGGCGCGTCGCCAAGCGCGCCACGCAGGACGCGCAACACGTCCAGGACAGATTCCGCGTCTGTCGCGCCCTCAAAATAATCGACGCGCCATTCCGCCATGTCCGCCGGCAGCCTTGAAAACTCCCCGGCCTCTTCAAGGATAGCGGCCTTCGTCGCGCCGAGCAGCGGCACGCATATTTTCGGCATTCCCTCTCCTATTTCGATGTTTCTCACTTTTACAGGGATCATTCTCGTCCTTTCTGCCCGCCCTGCCCCTCATGCGCAAATCATCTTGTAGAACAGGGAGATTTCATGTATAATATTACTCTGAAAGCCCGGTCGCAATGGGCATGCGAGGCTTACCTTCATAAAACGGAATCGCGAGGTAGAATGTTATGAAAAATATCTTTCTGATCGGCTTCATGGGCTGCGGCAAATCCACGATTTCCGCCGCGCTGCACGATATGTACGGACTGGACGTCATAGAGATGGACCAGGCCATAGCAGAGCGCGAGGGCATGAGCATCTCCGAGATCTTCGAAAAGCATGGCGAGGAATATTTCAGGAACCTCGAGACGCGGCTGCTGCGCGGGCTCCCGGGCCGTTCCAGAACCGTCGTCTCCTGCGGAGGCGGCGTCCCGATGCGCGACGAAAACGTCTCCGAGATGAAGAAGAACGGCATCGTCTTCCTGCTGACCGCTTCTCCCGAGACGATACTCGACCGCGTGAAGAACGACCATGGGCGCCCGCTCCTGGAGGGTCACAAGGACGTCGCCTACATCTCGCGGCTGATGGAACAACGCCGCGGGAGATACGAGGCCGCCGCCGACGCCGTCATCCCTACCGACGGCAGGGCCCCCCGTGAAATATGCGAAGAAATCCTCCGGCTCGCGGGCGCGCCGGACGCTAGCTGAAAAACCTCTCCTTCACTTCCCGCACCGGCATGTCCTCTCCGGTAAACAGCTTGAACGCCGACACGCCCTGCCAGAGCAGCATGCCTTTGCCGGATATGCACGTGCATCCGGCATCTTCCGCCTGCCTCAGCATCAGCGTCTCCTCCGGGTTGTACACGGCGTCCGCCACGACCAGCCCGGGCCGGAATGCGGACAGGTCTTTAACCACGCTTTCGCCATCGAGCGGCTTCATGCCCACTATGGTAGCGTTCGCGAAGATGTCGCTGTCCCGGATTTCCGCCGTCATTCTCTCTATATCATCGATGTCATAGACGTTTGCCTCTATCCCGGCGGCTTCTTTAATCTTTTCAGCGGTCTCCAGCGTCCGCTCGAAAAAAGCATCCTTTTTATTAAAAATCGCAATCTCGCGCGCCCCGTCCAAGGCGCACTGCACCTGGATGGCAGTCGCCGCGCCTCCGCCGCCGGCCACCGCTATCTTCTTTCCCGCGACCTCGATGCCATGATCCTTCAGATTGTTTACAAAGCCCTCGCCGTCCGTGATATAGCCGGTCAGCTTTCCGCCATCGTTTACTATGGTATTGACCGCGCCGATGATTTTCGCCGCCGGCGAGAGCTCGTCCATACAGCGCGCGGCGGCGGTCTTGTCAGGCATCGTCACGTTGCCGCCCCTCATGCCGAATAGGCGCATGGCGTCTATCGCCCGCGGCACGTCCGCCTCTCCCACATCGAGCGCGACGTATACATAATCCAGCCCAAGCCGCTCGAAACTATAATTGTACATCGCGGGAGACCCGGAATGCGCTACCGGAGAACCAATCAGCGCCATCAACCCGGTATGCCCCGTTATCCTGCCGTCCATCACTATTATCCCCCTATCTGTGACGCTTCCCCGGCTACAGCCTCGGGTGCGAATTTTTATAAATTTCCCTTATCTTCCTGTCTGACATCTGCGCATAGACCTGCGTCGTGGAAATATCCGAGTGGCCCATCAGCTCCTGCACGGACTTGATGTCAGCGCCGTTTTCAATCAGATGCGCCGCGAACGAATGCCTCAGGGTATGCGGCGTGATCGTCCCGGGCAGGCCCGCCCGGCCGGCGTAATGCTTTACTATCTTCCACAAGCCCTGCCTGCTCATAGCTCCGCCGGCGCAATTAGTGAACAGCAGCCTGCAATCCTCGTCACGCACCAGCGCCGGACGTCCCTTATCCAGGTAGCGTGCCAGCGCCCGGCCGGCGGTCGCGCCGAACGGCACTGTACGCTCCTTATGCTCGTCACGGCACGTCAGGTACTCCAGATTCAAGTTTATGTCGGAAAGCTCCAGAGATATGAGCTCGGATGCGCGGATGCCGGTCGCGTAGAGTATCTCCATCATGGCCTTGTCCCTCAGCTCCTTTGGCGAATCCGCCGACGGCTGGTCCAGCAGCAGGGCGACCTCCTCCTTGGAGAGGACGTCCGGCAAAGCCTTGCTGACCTTGGGAGCCGGCAGACTGCCGGCGGGATTGTCTGTACGCGCTCCCTGTGAGATCTGCCATGCAAAAAATGACTTCGCGCTGGCTATAGCACGTGAGATAGTAGACGACTTCCGCCCCTGCCCCTCAAGAAACTGCACATAATCCCGCATGATCTCAGGCGTCACCTGCTCAAGGGAATCCACGCCGCGCTCCAGGGCATACTCCGCCAATTTCCGCAGATCGCGCGCATAGGACATCTCGGTATTCGCCGAAGTCCGCCTGTATTCATGCATATAGCTTATAAACGCGTCAATCTCGCCTGTCATGTAAAAGCCTACCCCCGTAACGCAAAAACCGCCAATAGTCGCAGATACGCTTTTACTATATCAAAATATTACAAAAATTGCAAATGTTCTTTACGGTTTTTTAAAAACTTTGTAACATTTAACGATATTTATTCTTGTATGCCATTATCGCGGCGACCGTCTTACCGTCCTGGATAGTGCCGCCATATATCATCGAGCAGAGCTCGTCAAGCTCGAATGGCTCTATCTCCACGAATTCGTCCGGATCCAAATGCTGGCGCGTGTGTTCCAGGCCTTGCGCTACGTAGATGTCTATGAATTCGTCGCAATAGGCCACTGTCGGGCGCATTGACAGGAGATATTCCAGCCGCGCGGCGCGGTATCCGGTCTCCTCCTCCAGCTCCCTTGCCGCACAGTCCTTAGTCTCCTCCTCCGGGGTATTCCGCGCTCCGGCCGGTATCTCTATGGTCATGCGGTCTAGCGCGTTGCGGAACTGGCGCACCATCAGTATCCTGCCGTCGTCCATCACCGGAACGACAGCAGCCGCCCCCTTGCGGTGGTGGATCAGATCCCACTCCGTCTGCTTCCCATTCGGCAGCTGCATTGTGTCGCTATAGAAGTCCACGATCACGCCCTTGTATTTCAACGTGCGGTTAACCCGCCTTATCTGATTCACCATTTAACGCCCTCCTCATTGCAAAATCAAGCAGGCTCCCATGCCCCGCAAGCGGGATGCCAAAAATGAAAGCCGATTGCCTCCGCGATTCGTGCTCCCGCAATCGCCGGCAGCACGGCACGCGCATAAAACAAGGGAAGCATTGAAACAATGCTTCCCTTGTCATGCCTAAGATGCGGAACGTCACTTCGCGTAGTCCGTGACTCGCGATTCGCGAATCACGTTGACCTTAATCTGGCCGGGATACTCCAATTCGGATTCAATCTGCTTTGCGATATCCCTCGCCATGATGACCATGTCTGCATCGCTGATTTGTTCAGGAACAACCATCACGCGAACCTCGCGCCCTGCCTGAATAGCAAAAGATTTTTCAACACCCTTGTAACCGTTTGTGATGTCCTCCAACTGCTGTAAGCGGTTGGAATATGTCTCCAATGTCTCGCGCCTAGCGCCCGGACGGGCGGCGCTGATAGTATCCGCTGCCTGGACGAGACAGGCGACGAGCGACTGGGGCTCCACATCCCCATGATGTGCCTCGACCGCGTTGATGACGATCGGCGACTCTTTATATTTCCGGCACAAATCCGCGCCAATCTGGATATGCGACCCCTCCATGTCGCGGTCGACCGACTTGCCGATATCATGCAGCAGTCCGGCGCGCTTGGCGGTACGCACGTCCACGCCCACCTCGCCGGCCAGAAGTCCCGCGATATGCGCGACCTCTATGGAATGCTTCAAAGCATTCTGGCCATAGCTCGTGCGGAACTTCATGCGCCCCAGGAGACGCACCAGCTCGGGATGGATGCCGTGTATGCCGACCTCCAGCGTCGCGGCCTCGCCTTCCTCGCGAATCGTCGCGTCCACTTCTTTCTGTGCTTTCTCGACCATCTCCTCGATCCTGGCGGGATGTATGCGCCCATCCACAATCAATTTCTCGAGCGCAATCCGCGCGACCTCGCGCCTGATCGGATCGAATCCCGAGAGAATCACAGCCTCCGGCGTGTCATCGATAATCAAATCAACGCCGGTGAGCGTCTCGAGGGTACGGATATTCCTGCCCTCGCGCCCGATAATCCTTCCTTTCATGTCATCGTTCGGAAGCGGCACGACCGAAATCGTCGCCTCGGCCACATGATCCGCGGCGCATTTCTGAATGGCGGTAACCACGTAGTCCCTGGCCTTCTTGCCAGCTTCCTCCTTGGCACGGGCATCCATCTCCTTGATCAGCTTCGCCGTGTCAAGCTTTACATCATCTTCAACGGTCTTTAACAAAAACTCTTTTGCTTGTTCGGAGGTAAGGCCTGAAATTCGTTCAAGTTCCTGTACTCGCTGTTCATTGAGCTTCGATACCTCGGCACGCTGCCTCCTGATCTCCTCTTCCTTGGCTGCAAAGCCGGCCTCGCGCCTCTCCATCGACTCGAGCTTCTTGTCCAGGTTGGACTCTTTCTGCTCGATGCGACGCTCCGTGCGCTGGATCTCCGACCTGCGCTCCTTGATCTCGCGGTCCAGTTCATTCTTCGTCCTGATAGACTCCTCTTTGACCTCGAGCAATGACTCGCGCTTCTTCGCCTCCGCAGTCTTTACGGCATCGTCGATAATCGACCTCGCCTTCTCCTCCGCGGCAGCCACCTTGGAATCAGCCTTTTTCTGCTGAATCACGTTGATGACAGCCGCAGTCACGACCGCGGTGACAGCCAAGGTGACCAGGACAACGACGACGAGCACCGCAATGCTTACTCTTGCTGCCACAGGAGCACCTCCTTATTTGGTTTTCATTGTACATATAACAAAAGATCAAACCTCTGTCACAATTACAACATATTTGATTTTATCCTTTATCAGGGGCTATGTCAAGCAATAATCTCTCCCCATGCACAATAAATCGCCACCGCCACGGCCGCTCCGCATCCGCAATCCGCAATCCGCGCCTCACTCGCCTGCAATCTCCCGCATGATATCCTCGCTGCTAAAGCCCCTGCGGCTCAAAAAACCATAAACCCTGCGCTGCTCCTCGGGCGTGGCGCTGCGGGGATCATAGCTGCGTTTTTCCAAAAGCTCTCGGATCATGCGGGGCTCGTCCCGCGCGTCGTCGTGCTCCGCTAACGCCAAACATGCCTCCTCCCTGCCGACGCCCTTCTGCTGCAGTTCCTGGAGCAGCCTGCCCCGGCTCTTAGACGAGCCGTGGAGCCTGACATAATCGTCCGCGTAGCGGGCGTCGTCCAGATAATGGTAACGTTTCACATAGTCTATAGCCGCGTCCACTAAATCCTCCGGGTATTCAGATTCGGAGAGCTTCCTGCGAAGGTCGCGCTCGGTGCGGTCCATTCGCTCCAGGAGATGCATGGCGCGCTTGATCGCGCGCTTCCCGACCACCTCGCTGCGTATCCCCTCATATACGTCTCTCGAGATATAAGCTCCCTCCGCTATGCCGAACCTCCTCATCTCTCCCTGGTAAAGTATCCAGGTCTCGCCATTGTCGAACCTTATCCGGTATCTCCCCTTGGATGCCGGCTCTGCCGACAAAACTTCCAAAGATTCCATGACGCCCTACTCCTCCGCCTCGGAGACTCCGGCAGACTCCGTCTCCCGGGCCGCATCATCCTGTACGCCTATGCCGTAGTGCGCGCGTACCTTGGCCTCGATCTCATCACAGACCGCCGGGTTGTCCTTGAGATATTGCTTGGCGTTCTCCCGGCCCTGTCCGATCTTCTCTCCGTTATAGGCATACCAGGCGCCGGACTTGTTGACCACGTCGATATCAGCCGCCAGATCCAGGATGTCCCCCTCCTTGGATATGCCCTGGCCGAACATGATGTCGAATTCGGCCTCCCGGAACGGCGGCGCCACCTTGTTTTTGACCACTTTTACCCTGGTATGGTTGCCTATGACCTCGCCGGCCTGCTTGAGCGACTCGACGCGGCGCACGTCAAGGCGCACCGAGGAATAGAACTTCAGCGCGCGCCCGCCGGTGGTCGTCTCGGGATTGCCGAACATGACTCCGACCTTCTCGCGCAGCTGGTTTATAAAGATCACTATGCAGTTCGTCTTGCTGATCACCGCTGTCAGCTTGCGCAGAGCCTGCGACATCAGCCTGGCCTGGAGGCCGACGTGGGAATCGCCCATATCGCCGTCAATCTCCGCCTTAGGCACCAGCGCCGCGACGGAATCCACGATCACTATGTCTACTGCCCCGGAGCGCACCATCATCTCCGTGATCTCAAGAGCCTGTTCGCCGTTATCGGGCTGGGAAATATACAGGTTGTCGATGTCCACGCCGATATTCTTCGCATAGACCGGATCCAGGGCATGCTCCGCGTCGATAAATCCGGCGATGCCGCCCCTCTTCTGCACCTCCGCCACGCAATGCAGCGCGACGGTCGTCTTTCCGCTGGATTCCGGCCCGTAGATCTCCACGACGCGCCCTTTCGGCAGCCCGCCCAGCCCCAAAGCCAGATCCAGGCTCAGGGAGCCGGTGGGGACCGTCTCCACATTCATGGCCGCCGCCGGGTCGCCCAGCTTCATGATGGACCCCTTGCCGTACTGCTTCTCAATCTGCGAAATCGCCGCATCCAATGCCCTTAATTTATTCTCGTCTGCCATAAAAATTCTCCTTTTTGATAATTTATTGTTCTCGAACATCTGTTCGTGTCTTGGATAATAATAATACCGCTATCAAGAAATGTCAACGGGGAATTTAAAAAAAGAACACCCAGGCTCGGGTGTCCTCATTATATACTCTCGCGGATGTTTAGTCAAGACGTCACATGAGCGTCCTTTTTTTCAGAGGCCCGCCGCAGCAGCGCCAGCACCTCGTCTTTGCCGACCGCCCCGACGCTGATTCCCGCGAACATGCCCAGGTTCATCGCCACCAGCGCGGGTATGCTCGTAATCTGGTAGCGCAGCGCCAGTCCCGGCTGGTCGTCGACGTCGCACTTGCAGAACGCGTAATCGTCCGCGTATTCATCGGCAAGCTGCTCGACGACCGGGGCCATCATCTTGCACGGCCCGCACCAGTCCGCATAAAAATCTATAAGCACCGGCTTCTCGCTCTTCATCACCACCTCGTCAAAATTCTCCTCCGTCACCTGTATAACCGACATATTCTTTCCCTCCTTATTATCAAGCCCGCATGCCCCCAAGCGGGGCATCGCCATTAATGAAAGCCCATGGATTGCTCTCAATTGCGCCCGAACTCGGACAGCACCAGCCCCTTGTTGCGCTCTTGCGTCATCCCGACCGACCATGCGTTCACGAACAGCAGCAGCGGGCTGCCCTTCATATCCATGACCTTTTTCATGTCGGAAGTGCCGCTCAGCCGGTCCAGGTCGACCTCGTCCTTGTTCACGATCCACCGTATATGCTCGTATGGCAGATTCTCAAGGCGGATCTCAACGTTATATTCTTTTTCAAGGCGGAACTTGAGCACGTCGAACTGCAGCACGCCTACTACTCCGACTATGATCTCCTCCATGCCGCCCTTGAACTCCTGGAAAACCTGGATCGCGCCTTCCTGCGCAATCTGCGTTACGCCCTTCACGAACTGCTTGCGCTTCATGGAGTCGAGCAGGCGGACTCTGGCGAAATGTTCCGGCGCGAACGTGGGTATCCCCTCGAACTCGAACGGTTCCTTTGACGTGGTCAGCGTATCGCCTATGGAATATATCCCCGGGTCGAAAAGCCCTATTATATCGCCGGCATACGCCTCGTCCACGATCCTGCGCTCTTGTGCCATGAGCTGCTGGGGCTGCGAGAGCCTGACCTGCCGGCCGGCCTGCACGTGGCAGACCTCCATGTCCGCCTCGAACCTGCCCGAGACGATGCGCATGAACGCGACCCGGTCGCGATGGTTTTTGTTCATGTTCGCCTGTATCTTAAAGATAAAGCCGCTAAAATAATCGGAAAACGGATCGACCGGGCCTGCATCCGAGGGCCTGGGCAGCGGCGGATACGTCATCTCCAGGAAATGCTGCAGGAAGGTCTCCACGCCGAAATTCGTCAGCGCGGACCCGAAAAATACCGGGGAGAGCTCCCCCCTGGCGACCAGCTCCTGGTCGAATGCCGCTCCGGCGCCGTCCAAAAGCTCGATCTCCTCTAGCAGCCGAGCCTTGGCATCCGCCCCGATCTCCGCCTCCAGCCCGGGATCGCCTATTGGAATGACGCGCTCCTCGCCCTCCCTGGTACCCTTCCTGGTATCCGAAAAGAGGCGCACGCTCTCAAGCTGCCTGTCATACACGCCGCGAAATCCCTTGCCCGATCCTATCGGCCAATTCATGGGGCAAGTGGCTATCCCCAGCTCGTTTTCTATCTCATCCATCAGCTCGAACGTATCGTTCGCGTCACGATCCATCTTATTGATGAAGGTAAAAATCGGGATATGGCGCATCACGCATACCTTGAACAGCTTCCTGGTCTGCGCCTCCACGCCCTTAGCCCCGTCGATGACCATGACCGCCGAGTCCGCCGCCATGAGCGTGCGGTACGTATCCTCGGAGAAATCCTGATGCCCCGGCGTGTCCAGTATATTGACGCAATAACCGCCGTAATGGAACTGCAGGACGGACGACGTGACGGAAATGCCCCTCTGCTTCTCTATCTCCATCCAGTCAGAGACGGCATGCCTCGCGCCGGCCTTCCCCTTGACGGAGCCGGCCTCGTTTATCGCCCCTCCGTACAGGAGCAGCTTCTCCGTCAGCGTGGTCTTCCCCGCGTCCGGATGGGAAATGATGGCGAAAGTCCGCCTTTTTTTTATCTGCCCTATGGTCTTTTCGTCAGCCACGGAATGCCTTCCTCCTGTCGCATGGTAAAAAGCCCCGGGGCTGTCTCGCTCCGGGGCTGTCTCATCGTAAACCAATCAGTTATACTTGCGCTTCCTAGCGGCTTCCGACTTCTTTTTGCGCTTGACAGAGGGCTTCTCATAATGCTCTCTCTTACGGATCTCCTGCTGGATACCCGCCTTCGCGCAATTTCTCTTGAACCTGCGCAAAGCGCTGTCTAAAGTCTCGTTTTCTTTCACTATAACGCTAGACATCCTACACCTAACCTCCCTCCAGTTGTAAATTGTGCATATCAACTGCAAGGTCCTGTTCTCAACTGCACTCTCATGATTATATCATAATTTTCCAAAACGTCAAGCAGTTTTGAAAATTTTGTAAAGCTGACGGTTGCTATTCGATCGAGACCAGGCAGCCGACCGCCTTCACAAAGCAGCAAGCCGGACCAGGGTATGGTCAAGCAAATGCCTCGTAGGCCGGATTCTTCGTGTATCTCGGACTGGTGAAATGACTCCTCTGGTCGGAATTTATGATTTCGCGCGTCGCTGTCCTGACAGCCTTTTTGCTTGCATCAAGGACGAACTCGATATCCAGAGAGTCACTGATTTCCCGGCTGACCACATATCCGGAGAACCAGTAGATTATAATAAGCCCCCTCTGCGTGGGTGCTTACTAGTACATCGAATAATTTTTAACTGGCTACTCTCTCGTTAGATTTAACGCCAGCTAAATGGGGCTATGATTAAACTCGAATTTTTCACATCCCCATTTTGCGCTTATTTCTGCTTTTCTTTTTTGATATATAACCTAAAATCCGAATTATAGTCACTAAATAACCCGTAGTTCCCGCTGCCTAATTCTGTCTACATTCGCTGAGAGCGATATTGGCGGACATGCAAAGTCTTGAAAATGCTGCATTTTTCTGCATTTTTGTATTGCAATTTGCA
>CAYVFF010000038.1:0-7605 GCA_964450965.1 uncultured Eubacterium sp.
CGGCCGCCTCGTTGCGCATGTCCTCCATTATCTTGCACATGTATGCCACCCCTTCCTCGCTCTCCTTGTAGTACCTCGTCCGCTCCGCCATCAGCCCGAAGTTCATGTCCGACGCCCTAGTGCAGTTGAAGTCGTGCATCAGCCTCCCCAGGTCCGTCTCGCCGCGGTACTCGCCGTTCACGTACAGTATGTGCCCGCCGTCCCCGAACGGCTCGCCGGTCTCCAGGTTAATCCGCTCGACCGGGTATACGGGCTCGCCCTTCCCGAAGAAGTCCCTCTCCGTGATGAAGATCGTATACGTTTCCGGCAGCTCCCTGAATCTCTGGCCCTGCCGCAGGTTCTCTACGTCCATCGCGCTGGAATGGTACCGCGCCCCGGCCAGCCTTTAGCGCTCCGCCGCGCGGTGTGCATCTTACTCATGTAGGCCTCGTTCCATGATTTCTGTTGACATTATATCATCGAACGGCATGTCTTCTATAAAAAAAGTTTTTGCGTTTTTCTATAGATCGCCTGAATATTTCACGATTTATGGTCTTTTATCTGACAATTTACGGCTTTGCAGACTTCGCCCACTATTTCTTATCCTTGTATTTCGGCAGCATGGCCAATTTCTTTATAGTAAATCCGGATTTCTATGACGATAATGTCAGAAGTGGCAGATTTCCTTACATATGTGCATGGGTTCTCCCATACGGTGTATCCGTGCAAATGGAAAGCACATTCCCAGCTCTCCTCCGGGGATGTGAAATGCTCGGACGAGAAACGCCAGCCTCCTGACTGGCAGGAGGCCGGCGCCTTTTTTATATTTTATTTTACCCTGACGGCCTTTATCGTATTGTAGCCGCTATAAGTCTTTGTGCCGTTCACCGTGCGGTATGCGCGGATTGTGTAGTAGTATTTCTCGCCGCGCGCCAGCCCTGTGTCGGCGTAGGAGCGCTTCGATGCCTTGTGAATCGTCTTCAGCCGCGTATATACGCCGTTCTTCTTCGTGCTGTAATAAATCTCGTAACCGGTCGCCTTGGACACCTTGTTCCACGACAGCGACACCGTCCCGCGCTTTACCGACTTTGCCTTGAGCTTCGGCGTGTTCAGCTTGGTCCTCGCCGTTATCGCGGTCGAGAAGTCGCCGTAGGATACGGTCCCGTCATCGTTCTTTATATAAGAGCGAACCTTGAAACGGTATGCCGTGCAGGCCTTGAGGTTCTTCACGGTATAGCTGTTCTTCTTCGTCTCGGCCACCACCTTGTTTTTTGCATTGCATATCTGGTAGCCGTCCGCGTAGTCCTGCTCGGACCATGCCAGCTTGAGCCGGTTATTCTTTATCTTGCTCGCCCTAAGGCCGCTGACCGCCGCCGACTTGATCTTGAACTGAATCACCTTGGTGCCGGTATAGTTCTTGCCTAGCGCCTTCACCGTGATGGTCGCGGTGCCGGGGTTCTTGTTGTTGCTGTATGTCACGGTGTAGTCCGTGCCTGCCGCGAGCGTCCTGCCGGTCATCGCGTCCGTGACGGACACTGCCGGCGTGTATGTCTTGCCGTCATAGTCCTTGTCGCCGACCATGCTGGCCTGGCAGCTGCCGATGTTCTTCGCCTCAATCGTGAAATTGATAGTCTTGGAACCCGTGAAGGAACCCATTCCGTCCACACGCATCGTGGCCGTGCCTACGTTTATGTTATTGCTGTATGTCACGGTATAGTCCGTGCCGCGGCTTAGCGGCGTGCAGTTCATCGTCACGGTCAGCTCAGGCGTTATCGGATATCCGGTGTAAGTGTAGCTCGATGAATATCCGGTGATTACCAGGCCGCCAGATGCATCGCCGACGCCGGGTCTCGTGCTGACAGAACCGGTATAGTACGAATCCGCCAGCGCCGTAGCGGTCAATGTCGCCGTACCTCCGTCCGCGCCGTTCGTATAGGACAGCTCGTAATCAACCCCCTCAGTGAGCAGCGAACCCGCGCATGTCACCGTCGCTTGCGGCACGGACGCGCTACCGTATACCTGATCCCCTGCCGCGACGATCCTGCCGTATGTCCCCAGATTCGCCCTTATATCGAAATATTTCACGATAGTGCCGCTATATCTGCCCATGCCGGTAACCGTCAGCGTCGCGAGCCCCGGAGCTATATTGTTGCTCGCGGTCACGGTATAGTCGCCGCGCGTCAGCCCGCTGATCGACACGGCGGGCACCTTGGGCGAACCGCTGTAGTTCATGCACCCGTATGTGCTGTTCTCGAATCCCAGCCTGACATCGGACGGAGATATGGTCACGCTGCCGTCCGTCATGCTGCCGGCGCCCTCGTATGAGCCATCGCCGCCGCTGCCGGCACCTCCCGTGCTTCCGCTGACGCCCGAGCCTAATATCGTGAACTCCACCGGCTTCCTTCCGGTATAATTGCCCCGCCCTACTATGGCGAATCCGGCTTTGCCGACTTTGGTGCAGTTGCCGGAATCATAGTCCAGCGTATAGTCCCTGTCTTTTTTCAGCAGCACGCTGCGCGTCTTATTTGACGAAGCCGGATCCTCCGCTGGCAGGCCGGTATCCTCCACCGCGGGATGCGGATGAATAGGCGATCCGGTGTAGTCATACGTATCCTCATATCCCGACACCATGATATCGCCTCGCGCGATGCTGCGCGGCTCGATCGTATAGACGCAGCTCTTTTCAGGCGTCGTCGTAGCGTATGTGCCCTTGTCGGGTATGCCTGTGACCGACACATAATACGTGCCGGCGTCAATCATGTCCTTCGGGTCGATCTTCGTGTCAAAATCGCCCTTATAATACGCTATCCGGTACCGCTCGCCGTTTTCGCCTGCCAGCCTGCCGGTATCCCCGCCGACCGTAATCAGGCTTTCGTCCGGCGCCTGCGACAGTCCGTTATATTCCGTGCTATACGCGCGCTCGCCGCCGACCATCGCCCAGACGTCGCCCAGATCCTCGCCTATATAATAAGTGAGTTGCGCCTCATCGGTATAATTGCCCTGTCCGGTTATCGTTATAGTAACCTTCCCGGCGTTGATCTGCGTGTTCTCATCCTCGTTATCGTCAAGATACTCGACCTTGTAGTCCTTCTCCCGCTCAAGGAAATCTTCAGGAGCGATAACGGCATCCACTACCTTCAAATCGGGCTGCACCTTGTTTCCGGTCCAGCCATACGCCCTCCCGTCTTCAAAATCATCCCCGCTCTCATCCAGAAAACGGATGTCGCCGCTCTTGATGCTCTTCGGCTTTATGGTAAACCGCTTCTCGCCATTTCCGGTATAATTGCCGCGCATCTCCACGGTAACGGTCCCTGCCATGGGTCCGGCGTTGATGTTATCACCTTCATCGCCATAGGCAACGTCATAATCCGCACCCTCCGTGAGCGGCTCGTCTTTTCCGCTATAAGACACGCTGACCCTCGGCTCGTGCTTCCCGCCATCATACGTGCAATCCGGCTCTCCATTCTCGTCCAGGCGGCATCCGTCCGAATCTACAAACGTGATTTCCAGATCCCCGGTCAGTTCGCGCGGCTTGATCTCCAGAGGAATCCCGCGCATCCCGTCAAAATTGCCCCTGCCGGCTACCTTGATATAATATTCGCCGGAGGCTTGCGGGACGTGGTAGGTCCTGCCGTTTTTCACGGCTTTCTTGCCAACCGCCACCTCGTCGGTGCATTCCTTGTCGGTATAATATCCCTCTACCTCATAGTCCCTGCCAGGCGCAAGCGGAATCTCCTTTCCGCTGAACGACGTCATCTTTATATCGATGGCATCCAATATCGCGGATTCGGGGTCGCCGTCGGTATATTCCACGGACGCCCCGTCGGCGCTAACGCCATCCCCTCCGATATCCTTCGGCTCTATCGTAAAGCTAATCGAATGCGCGTCTTTATAATTCCCCGCGCCGGTGAATGTGACGGACGGCTTTTCGCCATCCCCGGTAACGTTCTTCCTGTTGCCTTTATAGGCCGCCTTATAGTCTTTGCCGCTGAGTGTCATGCCGTTGTAGGAAAGGGTGATGCCCAGGCTCTCGTCCGTATAATTCTCGCCCATGTACTCGACAGACAGATCTTCTGCATCTCCCAGACCGGAACTATACTCCACGTCTCCCTCTTCAGGATCTATCGAGACCTTTTCGATGGTAAAGTTGATGGTACGGCTGCCGGTGACATAATCGCTTCCTTCGACTTTAATGCTTCCTCTCCCGGCGTCAGTATTAGCGCCATACTTCAGCTCGTCGCTATACAGGCTCTCCGCAATCCGCCCCTCTTCGCTATCGGGATCAGGGTCGCCTTCGACATCCAGCCTGCAGTAAAATTCCACGTCGGGCGTTATCTGTTCGCCGGTGTATTTGTACTTTGCATTATTTGGCAAAACCCATGCGCCATCATTTGACACGAACGCGGCCAGTTCGCCGATCGGATAGTATATGGTAAAATGCCCCTCGGCCGTGCCCTCGTAATATTCCCCGATGCCCTTCAGATAGACTGCCGCCTCCCCGATGGCTTCATTATTTGAATAACCTGTTACCTCGTAGTCCTCGCCCGGGTTCAGTAGTTTGCCGTTTAGTTTTACGCTCAGACTTATCGCGCCGCTTGACACGGTAAGCGGGTGAGCCTTCCCCTTATATTTCACCTTGTTATTGTTATTGACGGTGATAGACGCGTTAACTATGTCCTCTGTAATCTTAAAACTAAACGCCTTCTCTCCCCAATAATAATGCTCTTCCCTCTGCCCGCCCACGACCGTGACTGTATGTACCCCTGCGGAGGGATTCGCCGGGTCAAATCCAGACTCCCACTCCAGGTCGTACTCCCCCGGATCTATTTTGCCCTTCTCATTGTAAAAAAGTGGCGCGAGCTGCAGCAATCCGCTCGCCTTCTCCGCCTCCGTCCCGCCGGATTTACCGTAGATCTCTTTCCATTTCGCGTCTGAGATGACCGCCATCGCCCCGCCGGAAACCGTGTCTTTTATCAGGCTCTCCTCGGCAGTCGTCACCCTGGAAATGTCGGTGTATATCGTGAAATGTAATTCGCGCTCGCCCACGAAACCGCTCTTGCCAGACCCTTCGCCCTTGCCTTTGATTTTGACGATTCCCTTATCCTTCCCGGCGGTATTATTTGTTCCGTAGCCGTCTTCTTCTATCTTATAGTCCCTATCCTTTGTCAGCGTATTCGACTGCCCCATCTTGTCGATATATCCGACCTCGAAGTTCTCAGGTTTCAGCTGTCCGGCGCTTTCCCCATCCGGGTGTATTATCTGCTCCTTCATATCCCATTCGACATAGAAGATGCCAGACTTCGCCTCCTCCGGGTGAGCCTTGGCGTATTCTTCCGCCTCCTCTCGCGAACCCTCGAAATGCGCCTCTCCCAGGCTGATACGCTCCACCAGGACCTTGATCTCCCGTTCCCCGTAGTAGTTGCCGCTGCCCTTGGCGTTATCCAGGGCGCCGATCTTCCTTTCTCCGTTATCGGTACCGCTGCCCTTTGCGGTATATTTCACATACAGCTTGCCTTTTTCTTCCACAAGGGACGTCCCGTCATCACCCGAATCGCGCAGCAGAACGTAATCCCAGCCCCGCTCCAGCGTCTCGCTGCCGGACTCTCCCGGCGCAGCCTCGTCCAGCCGACCTTGCAATATCTCTCCCTGGTATGTCAGCGTTATGCTCTCGCCGTATTTATCGGTATATACCGTCGGATCGGATTTGCATTCCACCTTATCACCCGCGATATTTACCGGATGGACATAATAGCTTAACCGCTCGATATTTAACTCTTTGTCAAAATTCCCCAATCCGCTGACTGTTACGGTCTTCCAGCCGGCATTTTGAGTATCTTTCGGGTACTCAACCTTGTAATCCTTCCCCTCCTCGAGTTTTACTTTTTTCTCCCCTACCGTAAAGCTCGCTTCTACCTCCGGTTTTGGCGTGCCGAGCGGGCTGTAATAGATCGCGCCGGACGATACCAGCCTGGCCTCGAAATTACCATTCTCGCCCTGCTGTACCCAGCTGGACGGTTCGATCTCATAATAGCTCCCAACTTCATCCTTAGGCTCCGTCCTGCCATAATATCCCCGGCCGGAATTGCCGAGCGCGATGACATATATCGTGCCGACATCCACGGTATTCCTGCTTTTGCCATCAAGATCCACGTACTCTACCGTAAAATCAGTCGGAGTCTTCCCGCTATACTTAATATCTTCTTCTTTCTGGCCATCGTCGTTATATAAGCTATACTTCTTCGGCTTATGGTGCCTGCCGTCATACGTATAGGTGGTTATTTTATCCTCGATATGCACACGCAGGCCGGATATATCGATACCGCACCTCACCTTATCGTCTTCATCTTCACCCTTTGTCAGCGTGCCGGTGTAGTTATTTATCCCCTTTATCGTGATAGTATACTTCCCGGCATTCTCCAGCCCGGTGATGGCGCTGCCGCTGACGGTGTATTCGGTTTTCTCTAACGTTACATCTTTCTTTTTCGCGTCGTCATAGCGCGTCACGGCCTCGACGTCATAGTCCACCCCGCCGGTCAATGGCTTGCCGCCGATGGCCTGACCATCCTCGCCTAACGGCGCGTTATCCACCACCGTCAGATGGATCGTATATTTACAGCCGTCCTGATCATTCTCGGACTCATCCACCGCCTCGGCGTCAAACTCGAACTCGCCGGAGTGAGCGGTCATATTTCGTGGCGTGATGGTATATGTCAAGGTCTTCTTGCCGGTATAATTCCCCTTGCCGGTTATCGTGGCCTTGGCCTTGGCTTTACTATCATTTTTTGTCGGGGTTTTGTGGCTGCTATATTTGACATCGAAATCCTCGCCCTCTGCCAGACCCTGGCCGGAGAGGACCCGCGGCTTTGTTTCTCCCCCGTTCCACTCTATCTTGCCATCAACCACGCCCTCAAGGGAGAAGTCGTCCATGGCGCTGATGTTTTGCGGCTCGATGCTATAAGAGAGCTTCGCCGTGTCGCCATCGATATCCGTCTCGTTAATATTTTTTATCTCAACGGTGTAATTTCCGACGTCAGACGGCGGTGTCGCGCCAAGCGATTCGCCGCCCGCGCTGTATTCCACTATCGTATAATCCGTGCCCTCTTTGAAAATGTATCCGTTCTCTCCCGCCTCGATCGTAGGTTTAATCGGCTCCCCGGTATATGTATATACGCCGCTCCCGGAGACCGCGCCCGATATTTTGGCATTGCTTAAGTGAAGCTTCTTGATATCAAAACTATTGCTGGCATCACCCTCTCCCACTCCACTTTTCAGCGTGGCAGTTACGGTACATTTGCCAGAATGAACGTTTTCACCATAATCTACCTCGTATTTTTCCCGTTCTACTTCTGTCCATGACCCGCCGCCTTCTTTTTTAGAAAGTTTTACCCCCGGCATCCATGCTTCGCCTTTATAATATACGCTGGGTACGAAATCATCCTCGAATTCCAGTTTGAGGTCAACATTCACCGATGCCGCCGGCATGATCCCGTTCTCTTCCCCGGCATCCTCCGGAGCCTCGGCCTCCTCAGCGTCGCCGATGCCATCGATCCCGGGCGCCCCATTATCCGCAAACGCGCCATCGGACGCGGATTCCCCATCATCCATGAATATGCCGTCGGACGCGGA
>CAYVFF010000038.1:7705-11812 GCA_964450965.1 uncultured Eubacterium sp.
GGACGCGGAATAGGCCATAGAGTCCTTTTCAGAAACATTGAAAGTCACCTCCGCCGTTGTGACGGAGGACTCCAGATCGAAATTTTCGCTGATTATCGTGAGACCCGTGGTATTTGAGACACCCTCCGCCGGATCCTCCAGCGGAGCCACGGTATATTGATCCTGCCCTATCTCGATGTATTCCCGGTCCTCCGTGAGGACCTCCACTTTCGTTATGTCGGGATACACCGTGCTATCCCATTCGACGGGCATTTCAGAAACAGTTACAAAGATATCGCTTATTATAGTCGGACTTATCGTGTACTCTATATCCTGATCGCTAGTGAGATACACGCCCTCCGGCGATGTGAGAAAGCAAACATGAGCGCCGGCATCCGTTCCGTTGCCGCCGCTCGCAAGCTGCAGGCGCCAGCCATCAGATACGACAGGCTCGCCGTCCCGCTCTACAGATATTATCTCGGGAACCTGCTCCATGCCATTATATGTGAGCCTTGTATCGCCCAGCGTCAGCTCATAGGCCGCAGCATTCCCGTCCGCGTCAATACCGGTTACCGAGTACAGCCCCCCCCTTGGGCGCTAACGGCAGCCATCACGCGCGGCACCACCTCTATCGCGCCAGCCGCCATGCCGACGCAAAGCAATGCCGCCAATGCCTTTTTTTCCACTCCCTTATACATAATCTCGCCACCCTTCCCGCAGAATCATCCGCCCATGCGCCTAATCACAGGCTTCAATGTATTTCGGCACATCCGCCAATTTTCTTTATAGCCGGTCAGAAACTTTCTAAAGCCCGCATTCTATCAAGGCCTCATCCTTGATACAGCGAGATTTTGCGGCGCGGCACTCCGATGGCCATGAAACGGTACCGCCTCAATACTCAATATCATACACGTATTGCACGCCGCCGGCCTTCTGGTCGCTGACGAGAAATCCAATCTTCGCGCTGTTGTAGTACCACTCGCCGGCCGTCTCCGTCTCGTCCCACTTCAGGAAAAAGTCGCCTTGCGTCACCACGGAATTGCCATCGTCGTCCTGTACGAAGTCGATGCCGGTGCCGTTTCCGCGAAAGAGCATATAGCCTTCCTTGCCGCCGGCATGCAGCTCATACGCTACGCACGCCGCAGGAGCCAGCGTCTGCTGAGAGCATTCCACAGCCGTCTCCGTCCCGTCCGCGCCAAGTATCTTTATCGCAGGCGTCAAATCCGGCAGGTTGTAGCGCACCGGGCTGCTGTCGATGCGCGATAACGTGTCCCCATTGAAAAAACCGGACGAGAGGAACAGGTCGTAGTAGGACTCCTTCTCGCTGTCGGAGAGCGTCATGTCATAGATGACATATTTGAAGATCTTCTCCATGTCCTCCGCGGCGTACTCCTCCGCCTCCGCATCCGTCATGTCAAACATTCTATAACCGTAGGCGAGCTGCGCCGCCGTCCGCTGCTGGTAATCCATCATCCTGTTGACCAGGCCCACCTTTACGTCCGCCTCGGTGACGGGCTCCGCCTGCGGGACATCCGCCTGGCCGCTGTCGGCAAGGCCTGCTGTAGCGCGGGCGATCTCCGATTTCAGATCGGTGATGGCCTGCGGCTCGTTAAAACTGTCGTTTACCAGCTCTCCCGCAGTAATCAGCTTTACGTAGATATCCTCGATCTGCTGATCGGAATATGCCTCCACGTCCTCGTCAGCCAGGTTGATGCAATAAGCTTCAGACAGCCTGGCGTTCGCCGACGCGCGGGCCGCGTCCGAATCCTGGCCTAGGATCGTCTCGTAATAATTGTAAAAATCCCTCTGCAAATCCACCTGATTTTTCGCATACGCCAGCACCAGGTTGCGGTGCTTTTCATCGCCCGTGGCCTCCTGACCGCCGAATAGTCCCGGCGCGACCATCGGGATAACGAAACGCGCCGCGACAAGCAGGACGATGATGACAAGGCCTATCGCGATATTGCGCTTCGTGATTATGTGTACCTTTTTCTTTTTCTCTTTAGGCGGAGGCGCAGGACGCGAGCCTTGCCCGCCGTTCTTCGATCCGGATTCGGATATGGCGGCTGGTCCGGACGCGCCGGCCGTCTTCTCCAGCTTTTCTACGAATTTTTGCCCATAAGACGATGAGAATGCCTGCTTCCCGCGGATCTCTTTGAGCGCGGCCCTGGCTCCGGCCGGCGTCGCCGTGTCGTGCCGCCGCATGATTTCCTTTATTTTTTTCAAATCGGCCGAGGCATCCAGATATTCTTTTTCGGTGTCGAATTCCAGATCCCCCAGCCGCCATTTTTTATCTGCCATGATAACCCCCGGATGTATTTCTATCCTATTATCATACCCGAATATCCGGCAGACTGCAAGATGCTATTTTGCGCTCCAGACGCTCTCAGGCATCTCGAACTCGCAGCAGCCCATGTACATCGGCGCCACGTCTCCCTCGTCGAAGCAGATGACCAGCTTTCCGTCGCTGTTGATATAAAAATCCTGATCCGCGGCAATCTCCTTGAAATTCCAGTCCGGCACCTCCTCGTCGTCCAGCCAGTAGATCTTCTCCTCGTCCGCGTCCATCTGTGCCCGCATCTGCTTTTTTATCTCGGCGCTGACAGCCTCGACGTATCCGTCATCCTCGAAAAGGTCTGAGAGCGCGACGATCTCGCCGGTACCCCGGTCGATAGTGTAGTAGTAATCCTTTTCCCAGCCGCTGCCCATGACCTCCGTGACCATTACCTTCAGGCAGAAATACCCGTCTGTGTCAGTCACGACCTCGTGCGAGACGTCTATGCTGTCCTTGCCCTCCAAGTCCGGATCGGATGCCTTTCCGGCCTCGAATTCGGCAATAATCCTGTCCGTCAGCTCCTCCACAGACGCGTTAATCTGCTCTACGGACTGCTCCAGCTTATCCTGCACTGCCGTATCGTCGCCTGCCTGGCCGGATGACGCGTCGCTTGTACTGCCCTCCGCCTGGCCGGGGGCCGCGCCGCCCACACGCTCTGCGACATCCCCTCCGGGCTCCACCGTCACGCGCGGCACGTCGACGTCCGCGTGATAGCCTCCCTCGTCCACATTATAATCGCGCCATACTGCCACTTTCACTATAGTGGATAATACCGGCACTTTTTCCCAGGCGTATGCTATTGACGCGCTCATGTTAGGCAGCGCGACCAGCACGAGCGCCGCTGCCGCCGCCGTCCCTAGCGCCCATCGGAACACATGGCCCTTTTTACCGGAAGCCGCCCGCCTCGCGTCTTCGGCATTCGCCGCTCCCTCTGCTTTTCCGGCCTGCTCCGCCTCCGCGATCAGGCTCTCGTCAATCTGGCCGATCGCGTCCATAAGTTCTTCAGCTTTCCTCTTCTTCATATGATCTCCTCCTTTTTCAACCATTCCTGCAGTTTCTTCCTGCATCGGAACATCGCTGTTTTTACCTTCGCCTGTGAGCATCCCATGCGGTTCGCCACCTCCGATACGCTATCCAGGTAAAAATACCGCCGCACAAACATGACGCGCTCATCCCCGGGCAGGCCGGCGATAAAGTCGTTGACGGTCTTTGCAAGGAGCTCCCGCTCCGCCGCATTCTCCGGAGTGTCGCCGTCCGGCAGGCATTCCGACAGCTCGTCCAGGCATAGCTCCACGCGGTCAGCCCCGCGCTTTTGCGAGTGCGCCTTGCGGTAGCGGCTCAACGCCAGATTGCGCGTAATCTTGGCCAGATACGCGCCCAGATGCTCCGGCTCGGCGGGCGGGATAGTCTGCCACGCCTGAAACCAGGCGTCATTGACGCATTCAGCGGCCTCGCCCTCATCATGAAGTATGCGGCGGGCTATCGTCTGGCAATACGCCCCATAAGCGGCCTCGCTCTCCCGGATGGCGGCCTCGTCACGCATGAGATACAGTTTTACCAATTCCCGCTCTGTCATCGCTTGTCTTCCTTTCATCGTCTTCACCCTGATAGACGCGCTTTTTCAGGGGAGGTTACAGATTTTTATAAATTTTCACGAAAAAGGCCCGCGGTCACCCGCGAGCCTTTTTCATACCGTGATTTAATAAGTCGATGCGACAGGATTTGAACCTGCGACCCCTACGTCCCTAACGTAGTGCTCTACCAAGCTGAGCCACGCATCGCCTGTCAGGTCG
>CAYVFF010000039.1:0-10199 GCA_964450965.1 uncultured Eubacterium sp.
GTGGGAGTCCCTGCAATACCGCCCTCCGCGAATGCTTTCCTCTGCATAGACGCCGGCATCATAACCTGTCCCAGTCATCGTCATCGTCCTCCTCCTCATCATCCTTATCATCATACTCATCATCCTCATCCTCATCCTTATCATCATCGCCGTTAAATATATTATAAGCTATCCACAACTCTCCTAAATCCTCTTTGCCGTCTCTGTTAAAATCAAATAATCCGCCGAATAAATTGTCCCCAAATCCACCATCGCCAAACATTGTTTCGCCCTCCTTACATAACCTTGCATATTTTTTATAGCGTCCTACCCCATATTTAAATATATTTTTTACCTCATGTATTTGAAAGCGTCCGCGACAACAAGATCATAACTTTTTTCCCAGCAGCATGTTGGCCCATGAGAAGCCCAAACGGTGCAAAGCATCCTCCGTGCGCCATATTTCCAGAATGGAAAAATCATTGGATTTCCCAGCCATGCCAGCCAGCTGCCCTGCGGTGATTCCAGTAAAATATCTTCCAGCGGCATCCGTCCCTGTGGGGATCCCCTCTTTCATGGAAATATATAGAACGCCCCCTCCCTCGAGATAGGATCCCGCCCTTAAAATAAAATCCTCAATCTCTGATAGCTCAAGATGCAGCAGGGACGCGTTCGCCCAGATTCCATCATATTTTTCTTCAGGCCTCCAATCCTGGATTCTCTGGCACGCGACCTCAATCCCAGTATATTCGGATGCCAGACGGCATAGCTCCGCCGAGGCGTCGATACCGCTGACAAAATAACCCCGTTTTTTGAAGTAAAGCATGTCGCGCCCGCTTCCCGCGCCCAGGTCGATAATTCTGCCTCCCGGCGGCACATATCCGAGAAAACGCTCGCAATTCTCCGCGACATCCGCCCGGACGGTACTTTGGAAATATTGCATTGCCTGCCGATCGTAATAAGATATTGTGCTATCTTCCATCATCAGAATCTGCTCCTACGCGGGCAGATGGACCCTGGGACTCCAGATCTTCCCATAACCATTGATTTTAGCCCACTCATAGACATAGGTGACCATGCGCTCCTGGTAATTCTGCATCTCCGGCCGATGTGCCTCAATCAGGATATGCTGGTTTCTCTCGATCAAGCTGCTTAGATAATGTCCGTCAGGGAGCCGGTCGCTTTTCGCCCGGTTGCAGGCCGGACATGCCAGGACGAGATTCCACAGCTTGTCGTCCTTGATGAATGACCATGGTATAAAATGGTCCACATCCGCGCTGTCGGGCTTCAGCGGCCTCCCACAGTAGAAACATGTCCTGCTCTCGAATTCATCATACAGGATTTGCCTGTACATTGACAGATTATTACGCTTCGAACTCTCGTCGATCTTATCCAGTATCTTGGACGCGACCGAGTCCTCATTTACTTTCTCCAGGTAACGGGCCCATTCATAATAATTCAGCTTCTCGACTACGACCTTGTGCTTACAGAGGAACTCATACATGACAGGGTTAATCCGAATCCATTCTTCACGAATCGAAAAAGAATAGAACAGCCTGTCCGTGTCCTCGAACAGGGCTCCGACGACGTTGCGCTTGCACTTAGACTTGACCTGCCTTGTGATATCTATCATCATTTCCGCCGTCAGGCTCTCGTAGGGTATAGGCTCGTGTATGTTATATTTTTTCTCAGCCGCGCGCAATATCTGCTCCAGGTAGGTCTCGCGCCCGTCCTTCGTTGCCGGGGATTGCCTTAGCCTGTACTTCAGGATCAGGTTCCAGTATATCTCGGCAAATTTACTGAAAAGCTGGTCGAACGTAAGCCTCAAATCCCCGTCCACGTTGTATAAATTGTCAATGATTGATTTTAGAAAACCATATTTATAGCTGGTGGTATTCCTTGACTTTGACGAAAAAACGCACGAAAGGGCAGACCAGAGCTCATCGTCGGATGCATTACCCGCCGCGTATCTACCCTCTTTTAAATCATATCCAGCCATGGAATATCACCAGCCTTCCGCTCTACTGCGGAGCAATCCTCGGGCTTTCATTCATTGTGGCGCCCTGCCTGCTAGGCATAGAAGTTTATGTTAGATACCCTTCGCGGATCTCGCGCTTCATGGCCATGACCTCCTCGTAGAACTCCGCGGACGACATGCGCAGCGCCCCGCCGGAGCTCACCGTCAGCTGTTCTAGCCGGTCCGATGTGACGACGGTCACCCTCGCCTTTTTGCCCATGGAACGGACGAAGCCCTCGATATACATATCGGCAGTCTGGCCGTCACGGGTGAATACCTGGCGGATGTTGTGATAATCCTGCTCGCTGCCGGTTCCGCCTTTGCGCTTATAGGCATCGTATACGACGATGAGCCGGCACTGGCGGTATCCCTGGTAATCGCATAGCACGTCGTTCAAGCGGTCGCGCGCCGCGTCCAGGTTATCATGCGCAAGTTCCTTCAGCTCCGTCCAGGAGAAAATCACGTTATATCCGTCTACGACCAGATATTCCTCCAACGGCGGCATGGCACGCGTGCTTTTGGATTCCCTCGGCGCAGCCGGGGGCCGCTCCCTGCCCAGCCGCGTGCCGCCTGCCTCGATGCGCCGCCTGACAGGCCCGTACGTCCGCTCGAATATCGCCTCCAGCTCTTTTTGCTCCTCGGCGGAGCCGGCATCCTTATGCCTGGCAGCCCTCGCGGCTTCCCGCGCCTCCGCAGCGCGCGCCTGCTGCGAGAGATATGTCTGCCCGTAGCTGCCACCTTCATCTTCGCTATGGTCGATACCCTCCAGGCCGCAAGGGACGTGCATATATTCCTCTACCTCGTACCATGGCACCGAAAAGCCCGCCCCGTGGGCGCAGAATATCGATCCGGTCGGATGGTCTATGTCGCTTTCGCTGTCATATCCTATCGCGGCCACGATCTCCTCCTGCCTGGCCGGATCCACCGGCGCGTAGCCCGATAATTCCAGCGACAGGCGCCCATATCCCTTCGTATAGGCGTTCACCTCGGCCATATACCCCTGCATATTCTCCACCGGGGCGCTGCCGGTGAGCCTCGCCATCGCGCCGTCCGTGGATGCCTCCGGCGCGTCAAAGCTGCCCTTCATTCGCTGCACGTCCGACATCGCGCGTCCCACGCATTCCGCCGGCACGTCCAATGTAAAGCGGTAATACGGCTCCAGCAGGACGTTCTTCGCCTTCTTCAGCCCCTGCCTGATAGCGCGATACGTCGCCTGCCGGAAGTCTCCGCCCTCTGTATGCTTGTCGTGGGCCCTCCCGGCTATCAGCGTCACCCGTATGTCGGTGACCGGCGAGCCTGTGAGGACGCCCGGGTGCTCGCATTCGCATATGTGCGACATGATCAGCCGCTGCCAGTTGCGATCCAGCATATCTTTGCAGGCTGCCGCGGCCGTCACCCCGCTGCCGCGCTCCCCCGGCTCAATAAGGAGATGTACCTCCGCGTAATGCCTCAGCGGCTCGAAATGGCCTACCCCCTCCACCGGCTCCGCGACGGTCTCCTTATAGACGATATGCCCCTCGGCAAACGACACCTCCTCATGGAAACGAGTCCAGATCAGCTGCCGCAATATCTCGGTCTGCACCTCGCCCATGAGCTGCATGTGGATCTCCCGCGTGCGCTCGTTCCAGACCACGCCAAGCAGCGGATCCTCCTCTTCCAGCTGGCGCAGTTTCCCCAGAAATACGAACGGGTCCGTGCCGTCCGGCAGCTCCAGCCTGTAATTCATGACCGGGGCCAGCAGTGGCGCACGAGCCCCCTTCTCCGCTCCAAGCCCGTCTCCGGCGGATGTATGCGCCAGCCCCGTCAGGGCGCACACGTCCCCCGCAGCCGCCTCTTCGACCGTCTCGTATCTTGCTCCGGAATACAGCCTGATCTGGGTTATTTTTTCCTGCGAGTCCGCGCCAGTATCCAGCGTGCCGCGGACCCTCAGGGAGCCGCCGGTGACCTTGGCCCAAGTCAGTCGCGCTCCGGCCTCATCCCTGGATATCTTGAAGACCCGAGCGCCGAACTCTTCGCCGTATGCCGGCTCCGGCAGAAAATCCTCCATTCCGTCTAACAGCTCCCGGATGCCCGTACATTGCAGAGCCGAGCCAAAAAAACATGGGAAAATCTTCCTCTCCCCTACCACCCGCGCTACCTGCGTCCGCTCCAGGCCGCCGCAATCGATGAAGCGGTCCAGAAGCTCCTCATCGCACATGGCGGCATCCTCCGCCCAGGCGGCGTCGTGCGGGCGCGAGAAATCCACGCACCCATCGGAGAGCTCCTCCTGCAGCCGCCCCATGACCCGCTCCTTGTCCGCTCCGGCAAGGTCCATCTTGTTGACAAATATAAACACCGGCACGCCATAGCGTTCCAGCAGCTTCCAGAGCGTACAGGTGTGCCCCTGCACCCCGTCTGCGGCGCTCACCACCAGCACGGCCGCGTCCAATACGCCAAGGACGCGTTCCGTCTCGGACGAAAAATCCACGTGCCCCGGCGTGTCCAATAGCGTCACCCTCCGCCCGCGCCAGTTGAAGATGGCCTGCTTGGAAAATATAGTGATGCCGCGCGCCCTCTCCTGCTCGTCGGTATCGAGGAAGGCATCCCTGTGATCCACGCGGCCTAGCGAACGGATCGCGCCCGCCTCGTACAGGATGCCTTCGGAGAGCGTGGTCTTTCCCGCGTCGACGTGCGATAGGATGCCTATGCTGCGTTTCCCCTGCCCCATAATCAACGCTCCCTTTGATCAGATTCCCCGGGCGTTGATTCCTGCGGCTTTTTTTGCATCTCCTCGTAGTCCTCCTCGCTGATATAGGAATATGCGTTGGATATGCGCGCATTCTCGGCGGTCAGGTAGACCGGCTCCCTGTAATAGGCAACGACCGGAGTGCCGACCTCTATCTTCCCATAGAGATTCTCCGCCACATCCGGCGGCACGTTCACGCACCCATGCGAGCCTGACGAGAGATATATATTTCCCCCGAACTTATCGCGCCATGACGCATCGTGGATGCCAACGTTGTACGCGAACGGCATAAAATATGAGACCGGCGAGGAATATCCCTCACCGACCAGCGTCGCGTCCCGCTGCTTGTAGACGATCTTGAATATGCCATCGGGCGAGCCGTTGCCCCGGCCGATGTTGCCGGAAACGATATCGGTATCGATAATCAGCCTGCCCTTCTCATAATACCAGAGATGCTGGTTGGTATAATCGATCTCCACGTAGGTCTTGCCGATGTCGTCAGCGCCGTGTTTTATAGCGGACTGGGAATAGACCGGCTCGCGCTCTATATGGCCGCCCTTCTTCAAATCCTTATAAATCCGGGCTTTTTCTTTATCCTTGTCGATGACCCAGCCATAGTCGCCGCCGCCGATTTCGATCTCGTCGCCAAGAGACGTCTCAAACCTTCGCACATCCCCATACGTATTAAACCGCGAAGCCAATTGCTGCACGAATTCCGTCACGCGGGCGTCGTCCACGCTCACCTTATAGTCTTCGTCCACCGACAGCCAGGACTGGATCGTCTCGCTTGTCAGCTCGTAGGGATCCTGCTTGCCAAAGGTATAAGTGATGCTGCAGCCATAATAATTGTCTATCGTCTTTATGCATTTATTTAATTTTTTATTATCTCTGTAAATCTTTGGATTGATATAGCAATCTTCCAGGTCGGCCTCGGTCTCTCTGCTTTCGACAGCATGTGTCACGACGTCTAGAACCTTGTCAAAATCGAGCGTCGTTCCCATGACCTCGGCAAACAGGCGATAGCCGGCGCCGTCTACCCAGGCGATCCTCGCGTCCTCCGGCGCGATCATGGCATCCTCCCTCATGCACGGCAGGTCCTTGACCGCCGCTTCAAGCATATCCGGGTCATACGTGGTGGACAGCATGATATCGTGCACGGACCGCCGCCTGCTCCCGCCGATCCAGTCATACTCGTCCTGTGCGGCGAGTATCTCCCCGATCTCGCCGTTCGGGACATACGAATAGCCGATAGCCGGCCCGTCGATAAAGTATTCCTCATCATTACGGGCACGAATCTTCAGCAGGTAGTCGGACCAGAAATCGGACACCTTTTCGGTAGCCTCCTCCTCGGTCAGCTTCGAGACGTCCACCCCGCCCATCACCGTTCCCGGGAAAAAATGATCCCGATAATACCGGGCGCGCAGCAGAAAGACAGCCCCGAGTATGGCAAGTACCGCGAGCCCTGCCGCAAAAAACGCCGCTAAAAAGGTTTTTTTCCCGTTCTTTTTCCTCATTACTGTTTTACCGTCTTCCTAGTCCTGCCATATAGCCCGCACAGCCCGCGGATCTCCCCTGATAGCGCGTCTCCCATCTGGTCGGCCGTCATCCTCCACTTCCAGTTCTTGCCTAGCGTGGATGGCTCGTTCATGCGCGACTCGTCTCCCAGGCAAAGATAATCCTGCATCGGGATCACGCACAGGTCGGCAGTCGACGAGAGGGCCAGCGCCACGAGCGAGCGGACCATGCGCTTCTTGTGAGCTTTCTTGCGGAACCGCGCCGGCTTCATCTGCAGATAGTCTTCTACCATCTTGAAGTCCCCGGGGCTTATATGATCCAGCCATCCGTACAGCGGCTCGTTGTCGTGCGTGCCGGTATAGACCACGCAGTTTTTATTATAGACGTATGGTATATATTCGTTCGGGCCCGCGTCGTCGCGCGAATCGAACGCGAATTCAAGCACCTTCATGTTCGGCCATCCGGTCTTCGCGACCAGCTCGCGCACCGAGTCCGTGATGAATCCCAGATCTTCGACTATGATATTGAGCTTGCCGAGCCGCTTTTCTATCGCCTCGAACAACTCGTAGCCGGGACCCGGCTCCCATGTGCCGAACTGCGCCGTCTCCTCGTAGGCAGGAATCGAATAATACTCGTCGAATCCGCGAAAATGGTCGATGCGAATCACGTCATACATCTTATAGCAGGACTCCATCCGCCTCGTCCACCACTCATATCCCGTCTGCCTGTGGTATTCCCAGTCATAGAGCGGATTGCCCCACAGCTGGCCGTCCGCCGAAAAGCCGTCCGGCGGGCAGCCGGCCACCGCGACCGGCCTGCATTCATCGTTGAACTGGAACAGCCTGGGATTCGCCCAGGCGTCCGAACTGTCGAACGCCACGTATATCGGCAGGTCTCCGATGATCTGTATGCCCTTGTCATTCGCGTAGCTTTTCAGCTTTTCCCACTGCGACGAGAACTTGTATTGCATGTACCGGTAAAATTCGATCTCCGTCTCCAGCTTCTCGCGGTACCTGTCCATCGCCTCGGGCTTCCTCAGTCGGATATCGTCCTCCCAGTCGCTCCAGCATCTGGCCTGGTGATCCATCTTGACGGCCATATACAGGGCATAGTCGTCCAGCCAATAGCCATTGTCCTTGCAAAACCTGCGGTAATTCTCGTCCCCGGACAGCGCCGATCGCTCGAACGCCTTGTGCAGCAGCGGGTAACGGTTCTGATAAAGCCTGCCATAATCAACCGAACGCGCATCCCCGCCGAAATCCGCGCCGTCGCATTCCGAGGACGTCAGCACCCCCTCCTCTACCAGCTCCTCCAGGCTGATGAAATAGGGGTTGCCGGCGAAGGTGGAAAATGACTGGTACGGCGAATCGCCAAAACTCGTCTGCCCCAGCGGGAGGATCTGCCAGAGCTTCTGCCCCGCGGCCTCCAGAAAATCAACGAACGCGTAAGCATCCCTGGAAAAACAGCCGATACCGTATTTTCCCGGCAGCGAGCTGATCGGTAATAATATGCCACTGCTCCTCATGTCAGCTTCCTCCTGCCTTTTTATTTTTCCAGCTTCCAGATCTCGTCGTTATATTGCGCGATCGTACGGTCCGAGGAGAAGAAGCCTGCCTGGCTGATATTTTTGAGCATCATCCTGGCCCATCCGCGCCGGTCCTCATACGCCGCGAGGGCCTTATCCCTCGTCTCGACGTAATCGGCATAATCCGGGAACGTCATGAACCAGTCCTTCGTCAGCAGCTCGTTATAGAGCCGCTCCAGGCTCTCCCTGTTCCCTATCTCCATCATCTCGTCGCCGATGATGAAGTCCACGCACTTTTTCAAATCCTCATCCTGGTCGTAATAATCCTTTGAGACGTAGTCGCCGCGCTTATAGCGCTCTATCACGGTCTCGCTCGACTCGCCGAAGATGAATATATTCTCCTTGCCGACGAGTTCGGCGATCTCCACATTCGCGCCGTCCATCGTGCCGATAGTCACGGCGCCGTTGAGCATGAACTTCATGTTGCTGGTGCCGGACGCCTCCTTTGACGCCAGGGATATCTGCTCGTCTATGTCGCATGCCGGGATAAGCTTCTCCGCGAGCGTCACGTTATAGTTTTCCAGCATGACGACCTGCAGATACGGGCTCACATCGGGGTCGGACGCTATGAGCTCTTCCAGGCACAGGATCAGATGGATGATGTCCTTCGCGATAATATACGCGGGCGCGGCCTTGGCTCCGAAGATTACCGTGATCGGCCGCTCGGGCAGCCTGCCCTCCTTTATCTCGAAATATTTATGGATGACATACAGCGCGTTCAGCTGCTGCCTCTTGTATTCATGCAGCCTCTTTACCTGGACGTCGTATATGGCGTCCTCCGCCAGCTCGATATGCTGGGTATGCCTTATATAATCCCGGAATATAGCCTTGCGCTCCTGCTTGACAGCGAGCAGCCGGTCTAATACCTCCCCGTCGTCCATGTATTTTTCCAGTTTCGCCAGCTGCGCCGCGTCCTTTTTGAATCCCGGCCCGATGAGGCTCTCGATGAAGTCCGCCAGCTGCGGGTTGCTGTATAGAAGCCAGCGGCGGAACGTGATGCCGTTCGTCTTGTTGTTAAACTTCTCCGGATACAGCTCGTAAAATTTATGCAGCTCCGAGTTTTTCAGGATGTCCGTATGCAAGGCCGCCACGCCGTTCACGCTGATGCCGTAATGTATGTCGATATGGGCCATGCACACGCATCCGTCCTTGATGATGGAGACGTCGGGATCTTTGCATTTCCTGTTGACGCGGACGTCCAGCTCGCGGATAATCGGCATGAGCTCCGGCGCGACCTTTTTGATGAAAGCGACGGGCCATTTCTCGAGCGCCTCCGCCAAAATCGTATGGTTCGTATACGCGCATGTCTTCGACACGACGGAGATCGCCTCGTCCATGGTCATGCCGCGCTCCTGCAGCAGCCGGACGAGCTCCGGGATGACCATCGTCGGATGCGTGTCATTTATCTGTACCACCGCGTAATCGTACAGGTCATACAGATCCGAGCCTTTCTCAAGCGCCTCGTCTATGATGAGCCGCGCCGCGTTGCTGACCATGAAATACTGCTGGTAGACGCGCAGCAGCCGCCCCGCGTCGTCACTGTCGTCCGGATAGAGAAACAGCGTGAGATTCCTGGCGATGTCCGTCTTATCGAACCCTATATCGTCCTTCCCTACGAGGGATTCGTCTAACGAATCCACATCGAAAAGGTGCAGCTTCGTCGTGCGGTTCTCATATCCCACGACATCGATATCATACATGCGCGACTTCAGGTTGAAACCGCCGAATTCTATCTCATAGGACACCTCGGTCGGCCTAAGCCAGCTGTCGCCGGAAATCCAGGGATCCGGCGTCTCGGCCTGCAGCCTGTCGCGGAATACCTGCTTGAACAGGCCCATATGGTAGTTCAGGCCAACGCCGTCGCCGTTTAATCCCAGCGTCGCGATGGAATCCAGAAAACACGCTGCCAGACGTCCGAGGCCGCCGTTGCCGAGCGAGGGTTCCGCCTCTATCTCCACGATCTCGGCGAGCGATTTGCCGCATTTTTCCAGTTCGTCCCTCACCTCGTCATACAGCCCAAGGTTGATGAGGTTGTTCGACAATAGCTTCCCGATTAAAAATTCGGCGGAGATATAATAGAGCTTCTTTTTGCCCTTATTGCTCTCCTTTTCCTTCGCAGCTTCCTTGACATATTCGAGCAGCGCGATGTAAATCTCCTCGTTCGTGCACTGGTCCATAAAGCGCCCGAACCTCTTTTTTACATACTCGTTTACAGTCATTTTCCTCTCCTTTCGTCCAAAAGAAATAGTTCCGCCGGGGGCATGCGGCAAATATAAGCAAAAGCCCCGGAAACCGCTCGTTTCGGGGCTTTGCATATAATAACTGCCGGCAGCGGGACTTGAACCCGCACGTGGTTGCCCACAACAGATTTTGAGTCT
>CAYVFF010000040.1:0-2516 GCA_964450965.1 uncultured Eubacterium sp.
CTGGGCGCGCTGTCCGGATTTCTCTTTGCCGGCAGTTTTTCTGATTTGAATATATGGGCAGCCTGGTGCCTCATAAATGCCGTTGTCGCCTTGATCGCCCTCATTAGGCGGCCAAAACGCAATGGGAAAAACGAGAACGGGGTTGAACAGTGACATAATACCAGGTTGCGGCTCTAATTTTCACTTGTAAAATATTCGCGGCTGTGTTACCATGCATTGCAGTGCGTTCGCAAGGCATGGCGAAGGGAGACCGCGAAGCGTGAAATATATAATAAAAATTTTACAGGTTTTATTTTCGATTATCTTATTGGCCATATTATTCATATTGTACATAGCCGCCGGGGTCGTCTCATACAGGCGTCAGCCTTTGGTCAGCCGGGAGTATAAGGACAGATTCAAGGCTGACGACTGTTATTCTGACTCCGCGTCATGCGACAGGGCTTGCATCATCGAGGACAACGTGGATGGCTTGCGGCAGAGGCTGAAGATGGTAGAGCGGGCAAAAAAAAGGATAATCCTCTCTACCTTCGAGTTCCGCGCGGATGAGAGCGGGAAGGATATGCTGGCCGTGCTTCTGGCCGCGGCAAAACGCGGCGTCGATATCAAGATTATCTCGGACGGCATGGCGGGATATCTGAGGATGGAAAGAAATAAATATTTCCACGCCCTGGCTGCCGAGGAGAGCGTAGAAATAAAAATATATAACAAGCTGAACGTTCTGAAGCCCTGGAAGCTCATGGGGCGGCTTCATGACAAATACCTGATAATAGACGACGATTTGTATGTGCTGGGCGGCAGGAATACATATGATTATTTTCTGGGCGATAACGGCTATAAAAATTATGACAGGGACGTGCTGGTATACAGCACGGACCCGGATAGCGCGGAGAGCTCCATCCATCAGGTCGAGGGCTATTTCGAGTCGGTATGGGCTTTGAAGGATAGCAAGGCCATGAAGCCGTGGAAATCGAAAAAGACTTTATCCGAGCGCAAAGAGCTGGAAGAGCGTTATGAGGCGATAAAGGCGGAATATCCAGACCTGGCAAAGGAGGCGGATTATGCGGGAATGACGTTTGCCGTGAATAAAATCACCCTCCTGGCGAATCCTGCGCATGTATATGCCAAGGAGCCGACCGTATTTTATGCCCTGACGGAGATAATGAAACATTCATCGGGCGATATTTTTATCCACACGCCCTATGTTATATGTAATGAGTGGATGTATGATTCCCTGCGCGAAATATGCGATAAAAACCCGCATACCGCCATGATGACGAATTCTGCCGCAAATAATGGGAATCCTTTCGGCGCGTCTGATTACTTGATGCATAAGGGCAGGCTGCTGGATACCGGGCTGGAAATCTATGAATACGAGGGCGGCGTGTCCTATCATGGAAAGAGCATCACTATCGGGGACCGCGTGGCAATCGAGGGTTCATTTAACCTGGATATGCGCAGCGTGTATCTCGATACTGAATTGATGCTTGTCATCGACAGCGAGGGGGTGGCCCGCCAGCTGCGTGAAAACATGGCGGAGTACGAGGCGTCGGCTGTTAAGGCATTGGATGAGCGCCATTATGATATTCCTGATAATGTAAAGCGGCAGGAATTCACCGAGCAGAGAAAAAATAGGATTGAGCTGATCAGCCATTTCAACTGGTTCCGATTCCTGATGTAAGATAATGGAAAACATTGCCGATGGACATAGAGATAGAAGACGATTTTGACCTGGATAAGATAATAGAGAGCGGCCAGTGTTTCAGGGCGGCGCGCCTTTCGGACGGCAGATACCGCTTTATCACTGGGAATGCGGCTGTGTACATACGCGATATGGGCGGCGGAGCCTTTTGCGCGTCCTGCACGGAGGACGAATGGCGTCGCGTATGGGCAGGTTACTTTGACATGGGGCGATGCTATGCGAAGGTACGCGGCGCATGCGCCGGAAAAAATCCGTTTATCGATAGAGCGGCCGAGGCGGGCCGGGGATTGCGCATACTGCGCCAGGATCCATGGGAGATGTTGATTAGTTTTATCATATCCCAGAGGAAGAGCATACCTGCCATAGCGAGGAGCATCGAATTGCTTGCCGGAATGTGCGGTCGCGAATTATGGACCGGGGAGGAGATCGTGCATGCATTTCCGACCGTAGATGAGATGTCCGACATTACGGCGGACGACCTGAAGAGGTGCGGCATGGGCTATAGAATCCCGTACATCCTGGATGCCGTGCGCATTGTGGGGGACGGCTTGCTAGATCTCTCCGGTATCGCGTCATTGAATACGCCGGAGCTGCTTGAAGAACTCCGGCGCGTTCATGGAGTCGGGAAAAAAGTCGCAAATTGCGTTGCATTATTCGCTTATGGCAGGACGGATTGCGTTCCGATAGATGTATGGATAGCCAGGGCGATCGAAGAGGAATGCGGCGGGCAGGATCCTTTCCCGGCATATGGCGAGCACGCCGGCATAATGCAACAATATGTGTTTTATTACCAGAAACACGCGTAAACCCTCATGCC
>CAYVFF010000040.1:2616-7872 GCA_964450965.1 uncultured Eubacterium sp.
TGGGCAATTATTTGATTCCCGAATCGATAGCCGCGCCTGTCGCGGTATCGCCAGATCCGGATGTCTCTCCATTCAGATGGGCGTCGCCCCCGTCCGTATCCTCCGGGCCTGCATCCTGAATGTCTTGCGCTGTCGCGTCATCTTTCCCGGCATCGCCTTTTTCTACAGAAGAGGAGGTCTCCTCTTTGCTGGAAGAACTGCCGCTCTCGCCTTTCTCCGGCGACGTGGTAGATTCTGTAGATTCTCCATCGTCTGAGGCTTCGCCTTGATCGCCGTCCTCCGTTTCCTGCCCGTCGTTCTTGCTAGACGCGTCCTCGCCGCTCTTGCCGCCAGTTTCCGTTTCAGAACCGCTGCCAGCGGCTATGCCTGAGCCCGCGCCGTTGCTCACGGTATCGCTTCCGCTCGTTCCCTGGCCGCCTCCTTCTGAAGCAGCCGGAACAATGCCGGCGTCATCGGCATTTGTACCGGATCCCGCGGCGCTGCCCTTGTCAGCCGATGCGGAATCTTCGCCTTTTATAGTGCTTGTGGCATCGACGCCGTCCGCCGGCTTGCTGTCGGATGCGACCGCGTCCGAATCAGGCTTGGGCTGTAGGGATTCCACGCCGTCCTTTCCATCTTTTCCGGATTCTTTGCCTTTTTCGCTGTCTGCATCTATTGCCTGGCTGTCTTTTCCGCCAGGTTCGCTTTCTGCGTCATGCTCATCGGAAGCGGGGGTGGCGGCCGCCACTGCCTCGGCCACGGAAGCGCCAGATGCCGCCGCGGCTTTCGTCTCTTTCAATTCGGCTACCGTCAGGCTCGCCAGGGCCGCCGGGTCTACCTCGTCCGGGTCGGAGGCCACGTTCGCAATCTCGTTGATCAGCTCCATTCTTCCGCAGCTAATGCCATAGGAATCGGCAGATTCTTTCGTTTCCTTGGAGACATTGACCGTGGTGACCGAACAAGCCTCGTCCGTGCTGGCGGAAAAGGCATCGACTGTCGACATCAGGGCGTCAGCCTTGGCATCCTTGTCCGAATAGACCCCGATTACCATGTAATTGGCATTTTCCGCATCCATATAGTCGTCAGCCGACAGATGTTCGACCGTAATCGTGAGCGCCGACGCCAGATCCCTGTTTTTCAGCGATCCGCCAATCGCGTCTACGACCGCCGCGCCTTCGTCGTTCATGCCTTTGACTGAAATAACGCGATTAAACTCGTTCAGTGAGTAGGCGATAGAAGGATTGATGTCCAGACTGACGTAAGAGACCGGATCTCTCCAGGCGTATGCGCCCATGCCGGCTCCGGCCGCGAGTATGACCGCCGCCGAAGCCGCGACGGCTGCCCGCCGGGGAAAGCTGACAGTCCGCTCCCGGAACTCGATCTCCTGCCCGACCGAGTAGCCATGGTTTCGAACCTGCTCGAAACGCCCGTCATCGCGTAATACGACCGCTTTGTTTTCGTCTATATCGACAATGACGGCTTTCATCGTTCCTTCTCCTTTCTAACTGGCATGAGCCAGGTTTACTTGATATATTCCTGCAGCAGTGGGAAGTCGTTGTGCAGTATCTCTGCCGCAGCTATTATATACTTACGATGGCGCTCCAAAATTTTTCGGGGTATCTTCGCGCCTTCGGAGATTATTTTCAGCGGGAACAGCTTTGTGTCACGCATCCTCGCCATCAGCTCCGGATCACCGCCTATGAACGAGACCGCAGAAAAACAGGCTTCTTTCGTCTTCGCGGCTTTCGGAGAGCACTTCGCCAGATCCGTGAACGAGATTCCGTAGGAAGCGAGGATGGCGTTCAGTGCCACGATTTCATCGCGAATCGGATTTTCATCGCTTGTGCTTGTGGCGCGGACGATGTGCAGCTGGTAGGCGGAACTCTCGGATTCGTCGTCTACGCCCCCCTCGAATACATAGGGTTCGGTGGACTGTTCGTTTGAAAAGCGCGACTGGGAGCGAATGTAGTCGGTCAGCCTGCGCTCGATCAGCAGCCGCGCGTAGCTCTGGAAGCTGCCCCTGGCAGCGTCGTAGGTATCCATCGCGTTGGAAAAAGCGATAAGGGCGATGGACCACTCGTCGTCGCTCTTTGTTATGAAACGCCCGGTAAAGCGGCTGGCGCATCCTATGATGAAGTTTTCGTTACGCGTGATGAAAGCGCTGCGCCCGTTCTCCGTTTTCGCGGCGGCCAGCGCCTCCTCCCCCATGTTGGAAGACATAGACTTCTCCTAAAGTACGCGGTGACATAGGCCGCCCAAAGGACGGCTCATGTCTGACTATACCATTTTTATGGAAAATGTCAATGAGCCGGGTGAAATTCGGTTGTAGGATTCCGTTTCATATGGTAGGATAATATGTTATACAAGGAGATGATGCAGACGATGAGAAATAAAGAGAACCAGGCGTTGCTCGACGGGGCGATAACCGCGGTCAATGCGAATTATGCGAAGCATGGCCTGCTGCGGGCCGTGGAAGACCGGATGCTGCCGACCAGGAGCCAGGTAAAAGAAGTCGTCAAGGAGCTCCGCTGCGTTATGTTCGCCGGATACATGGAGCATGAGGCGTGCCTGCAGAGCAGCCTCGACGACTATGTGGCATATAAATTCAGCAGCGTAATCCACAAGCTGCGCGACCTGATCGCCGTCGCCTTAGAATGCGCTGACCGCGAGGGACTCCCGCCCGAGGATCTGCTCTCCAGGGCCGAGGATATCAGCTGCCGCTTCGCGGCGGAGATTCCCAGACTGCAGGAGATGCTGCTCAAAGACGTGCAGGCCGGATTCGACGGAGATCCGGCGGCAAAAAGCAAGGAGGAGATAATCTTCTGCTATCCAGGCTTTTTCGCCATCTTCGTCTACCGCATCGCCCATGAGCTATACGTGGCGTCCGTCCCGTACGTTCCGCGCATGATGACCGAATATGCCCATTCCGGCACCGGCATCGATATCAATCCGGGAGCCGTCATAGGCGAGTATTTCTTCATCGACCACGGCACAGGCGTGGTCATAGGCGAGACCACCGAGATCGGCGATAACGTGAAGCTATACCAGGGCGTGACGCTAGGAGCCCTCTCCACCAAGAAGGGGCAGCTCTTAGCGGGCGTCAAGCGCCATCCGACCATCGGGAATAATGTCACGGTGTACTCTAACGCGAGCATCCTGGGCGGCGAGACCGTGGTGGGCGATAATTCCGTCATAGGCGGCGGCGCGTTCATCACCTCCTCCGTGCCCGAAAATACCCGCGTCAATGTGGGTAATTGGCGCGAGTGACTATTTCTCCGGCGCTTCCTTGACCGTCACCTTGCACGTCTTGCTGACGCCGTCCACCTTGACGGTGATGGTCGCCTTTCCTTTTTTATGCGCGGTGATGATGCCGTCCTCTGTCACGCTTGCCACTGCGGAAGAAGACGACCGGTACGTCAGCGGCCTGCCGGAGGAGCAGGAAGCGTTTAGCTTTACATCTTCCTCCGGGAGCATGGTGACCGCCGTGCGGTCGAGTGAAAGGGACGGCTTTTTGACCGTAATCCTGCAGTTGGCGGTGATGCCGTCTGCCGTCGCGCGTATCGTTGCGGAGCCGCATTTTTTCGCGGTCACCAGTCCGTTCTCATCCACGCTTGCCGTGGCGGAAGACGAGGAGCGCCATTTTACGTCGTGCCCCGTGGATACGGCGGCCGACAGCTGCACGGTCTCGCCGTTTTCTAATGTCGCGCTCGCGGGATCGATCGTGACGGTGGATTTTTCCACCGTGACCTTGCAGGAGGCCTCGGCTCCCTTGATTTTCGCCGTAATCTTGCACGTGCCGGATTTCTTTCCGGTAATCAGGCCATAGGTGTTGACGCTGGCGACGGATGATTTGCTGCTGCGGAACGTCGGTATCTTCCCGTTTGACGTGACGGCTATCAATTGCACCTCGCCATCGATGGGAATCGACGCTTCATAGCGCGTTAGAATGACCATGGGCGGGATGACGTCGGCGGCCTTTCTTGAGGCGGCCATCGCCGTCTGGGGCGCGGCCATCGCAAATATGCATATGCAGGCGATCAGCGCGGATAAGGCCCGTGCGAAACGCTTGGAACTATGCTTGGAACTTTGTTCGTTATGTGGTTTTTTTACATGAAATGCCATAGGCAGTCCTCCTTTTTTGATGATGTTTTCCACGAACCGGTTCTTGTGCGGTTAAAAGGATAGCATCAATCGGCGTTTCGGTAAATAGCCGGAGGTGACAAACCGAAACTGGAGCATATGTGGAAATTGCACAAAAAAGGATTGGACTTTTTGTAGCTTTTGATATATGATGGGGACGGTATGAGGGAAATGGAGTTCAAAATGGAACGAACCGGATTGGTTGCGCCGGGAGACGTGCTGCCGGTGACGGAGGGCAGGCTGCCCGGTTATTATTATTATACGCTGGGCGACGCCTATGCGATGTCGGCGAATTTTCCGCCGCGTGAGCGGCTCGCTTCGACGGAGGGAACGGTCAAGGAGGTCAGGGAGACGCCGAAAGGGTATTTTGTCACTGTGGAGTTTGATGAGTGATCTCGTCTAGCTTGCGCAGGATAGAATTGCGGCGGATCGAGGTAATCTTCTCCGCGGACTCGTTAAGCGTATGGATTTTTTCTTCGTCGCCGTTTTCCATGTAGATTTGCGCGAGCAGTTCATACGTCTTTCCGACATCCGTGCCGAGCGATACCGCATATTCCAGAACCTGTACGGCTTCGTCGTCGTGGCCCTCGTCTAGCAGCGCGGCTCCGTAGTCCGCGAGAAGGGTCAGGAGAGTGCTATAATTGGTATCGCACTGGCTGAGCGCCGCCAGGTTGGCGGCGCCGTAGCGCAGCTTCAGTTCGGTGTTGGAAACGCCGTTGAGGTTGCAGATCGGCTGCAGCGACAGGTCGCGCAGGGCGGACTCGTAATTTTGCAGGAGTTCGTCTTCATAGCGTCCGAGCGGGAGCGTCTCCAGCGGCAGCTTGATATAGGCCAGGCCGGAGATGTCCTGCTTGCGCGTCTGGTTGGCTTCCTGCTCCCTGGCGCGGAAATCTTCCCAGATCCGGCGTTCGGCGCGGGATGCCTTGCCCCTGCGGATGGCGATATAGGCCGTGACGATGATAAATATCATTAAAAAAGGCAATAACATTAGGAGGTCCCTTTTGTATGAAAAACGTGAAAAAGCATGGCAAAAACAGCAAACGCCAGGTCGTTGCCGGCATAATAGCGATTGTCTTAGTGCTCGCTATGGTCGTACCGCTGATAATCGGCGCGCTGTCGTAATCATCGTAAGCGCCC
>CAYVFF010000041.1:0-7100 GCA_964450965.1 uncultured Eubacterium sp.
CTACCTCGTTCCCTGCGGCAAAGCTTATGTTACCACACAATTTCCCCTTTGTCTATATCTTTTTTATTAATTCGAAGCCGCCGTTACTATTCACAGCGTTTCGGATAACGGAACTGGCCCCTTTTCAATCTACTATGACGACGTCTCCGCCCACCGCGTCACCGCCATCATCCGGTTCCTCGTCCGCGTCGTCCGGCCCTATGACGATCTCCCCTTCGTCCTCCGGCTTCTCCTTCCCGGGTTTTTCCTTGTCCCCTGGCTGCTCCTGTCCTGACTGGCCATCCTGGCTGGATGGCGCGTCCTGACCGGACGGCGTGCCCTGCTCTGCGCTGTCGCCCTGACCGGACGGCGTGTCCCGATCGTTTGCGGCGTCTCCCCCGCCGGCGGGATTTTTCGCCGCAGGCTTTTTATCCTTATTTTTATTCTTGTCCGGCTCCTCATCATCATCGGCCGGTACGTGTACCGAATCTTCATAGCCTACGTAAGGCATGAATTCCTTCGGCTCCAGGCCCGCGTGCAGTTTTTCCATGAAGCCGTGCCAGATCCTGCCCGGATACGTCGAGCCGGAGAGGTCTTTCATCACCTTCGGCATATCGTAACCGACCCAGACCGCCGCCGTATAATACCTGGTATATCCGCAGAACCAGCCATCCTTGTGGTCGTCTGTGGTGCCGGTCTTTCCAGCGGATGGCATCGCGCCAAGGCCCAGCCCCTTAGCCGTGCCGTTAGTCATCGCGGTCGCCAGCATGTCCGTCATCATGCGCGCCGCGTTCTGCTCGTATACCTGCCTGCCATTATCAGCGCTTTCATATATGATCCCGCCGTCCGCGTCCTCGATGCGGGCGATACATGTCGGCGCCCTGAAAACGCCGTCGTTTTCAATCGCCGCATAAGCCCCGGCCATCTCCACGGCGGACGCGCCGTGCGTAAATCCGCCGAGCGAGGCTGCCGGCACCTCGTCGCTCTCGTCGATCTTCGCGAAGTCCATTTCTTTCAGGTACCGCATCCCCACTGCCGGCCCCAGTTCATCGAACAGTTTCCAGGCTATAGTATTTTTCGACTGCTCGACCGCGTATCTTAGCGTGATATCGCCGGAATATACGCCGGCGGAATTGGCCGGCCCGCCCTCGAATTTCTCGTCGCGCACTATCGAATCCGGCGTATAGCCGCGCTCCAGCTGCGGCGTGTATACGATCAGCGGCTTTGCTGCGCTCCCCGGCTGGCGATAGCTCTGATATGCGCGGTTCAGCGTGTACCCGTCATATTCCTGCGAACGCCCGCCGACGATTGCCGCCACGCGCCCGGTTCCGTTGTCTATGCATACCGCGGAACCCTGCAACTTGTAGATGCCCTCGCCGTTCGTATCCGTATAGCCCGAGAGGCCTGAGTCCACCGCGTCCTGCAGCATTTTCTGGATGTCCGGGTCGATAGACGTATGGATCCGGTAGCCGCCGGTGAAAAGTGATCTCTGGCAGTCCGCGTATGCTTCGCTATAAGCGTCCTCATACTCCTGCCGCTCCTCCTCCCCGTCAAAATCCTTCTGGAACTCAAAGCCGTTCGCTTCCATCAGCGCACGCGTCGCGCAATAGTAGGTATATGTCTCTATATAATCATATTTTTTCCGCTTCTGTCGTTTCAAAGTGAGCGGTTTCTGCTGTTCTTCCTGGCAAGTCTCCCAGAGTATCCTTCCATCGTCGCACATCTGCTGGAGTATGCGGTTCCTGCGGGCCATGGCGTTATCGGGATTTTCCACCGGGTCATAGGTCGTCGGATTGTTCGGTATGCCGCAGAGCAGCGCCTGATCCGCCAGGCCCAGTTCGGACACGCCCTTTGAAAAATAACCCCTGGCGGCGGCCTCTATGCCATAATATCCGTTCCCGAAGTAGACATTGTTCAAGTAATATTCCAGTATCTGGTCCTTGTCGTATTTCTTTTCAAGGCCGGTGGCGATGAACATCTCCGCGACCTTGCGCTGCCAGGTCCTCTCGTTTGATAAAAACACCGTGCGGGCGAGCTGCTGCGTAATCGTCGAGCCGCCCTGCGTTATCTTCTTGTCGCGGAGCATCGCCAGCAGCGCCCTCATCACCGCCTTGGGCTCCACACCGTGATGCTGGTAGAACCTCTTGTCCTCTATGCTGATTATTGCCGCTTTGACTCCCTCCGGTATGTAATCATATTCAAGATAATAGCTGTCTTTCTCGCCCTTCACGACAGTTATCTCTTTTCCATTGACGTCGTATATCACACTCGTCTGGGCAGAGCGGAACGTCGCCGGGGTCGACTCGGCCACCATCCGGTCCGCGTCCCGTCGCAGCTGGCCGATTTCCCCCGCATAACCTCCGAAAAAATAGATAGCCAGCGCGCAAAGGACGACGCCCAGCAGAATGGCCTGCGAGACAAGCAACATCTTGAGTTTGCTTTTTTTCTTCCTTTTCTTCTGCTTCATTTATCTAATCTATATATAACATTTATGAAAACATCCCGATGATGCTGCCGGCATAGCCGGCATCTGCGCAAGCACATATGCCCCGCAGGCGGGGCATCACCCATGCAGCTCCTGGATCAGTTTCTGCCTGCGCCCGCCGAGCAGCAGCTCCTCATTGTATTTTATGAATTTTTCCTGCGGATTCATGGCCAAAAAGACTGCCGCCTCCTTCCTCATGGCGAGTCCGGTCACGAACAGGAGCATCTCCTGCGAACCGTCCGTGCCGAAGGCGTCCTCCAGAAAATCAAACGCATGGCCCAGGCATTCCGACGCCTCCTCGCTCTCGGGAGTACCCGAAAACCTCCGCGTTTCGTATATTTTCTGCAACGGCTCCTGCAGCGCGTCCAGCAGAAGATTCACCACCGTCAGCCGCTCGTCAAACCCGGCCTTCATGATCCGCTCGTACACCGCCGGCGGAGCCTGCCCCTTGAGTATGCCGCCGATGCCATAATCATCACGGTATTTCATATACAGCATGTAGTACGCGTAAAAATCCTCCGCGACATCCGGCAACCTGACATATTCGCGGATTACGTCATCGGCCACGGCTATGCCCGCATCCTCGTAAGCCCGGATGAGCCAGCTCAGATCCTCCCAGCCCCTGGCAGTGACGAAGCGCAGCCCGTCAACGTCATTCTCCACGCGGTAAAAGTTCTCGCGCCTCAGCTGCAAATAGCTTAAAATCGCCCCATGTATATGCCTTTCAGCGGCATATTTCATCCATACTTCCAGGTCTGCTTCAACTTCTATGAGCCTGACCCTGTCGAGAGTCACCATGTCGAAGTCCCGAACGGACTTGTTATACTCCGGCGGGTTGCCGGCCGCCACTATGATCCATCCGCCTGGCACGGCTAGGTTACCGAAAGTCTTGCACTGCAGGAACTGCAGCATAGCCGGCGTGAGCGTCTCGGATACGCAGTTTATCTCGTCTATGAATAATATCCCCTCGCGCTTTCCCTGATCTCGTATGCAGCGGTAAATGCTAGCGATGATTTCGCTCATGGTGTATTCCGTGACGTTTACTTTCGCGCCGTCGAATACCTCCTCGGCTATCATCGGCAGGCCCACGGCGCTCTGGCGCGTGTGGTGGGTTATCGTGTACGAAACCAGCCCTACGCCGCACTCCTCGGCGGCCTGCTCTATTATCTGCGTTTTCCCGATACCGGGCGGCCCCATCAAAAGAATCGGCCTCTGCCTGACCGCCGGGATAAGATACCCGCCTGGCGCGTCCTTCTTCAGATACACGTCCACCGTATGCTTTATCTCTTCTTTTGCCTGCGCGATGTTCATACAGAAATCCTTCCCTATGCTTGCCTCGCCCCTAATCCAGCCTCATGCGCATGGCCCAGGGCGGCACTTCCCCCTCATCGTATTCGTCCAAAAACAAAAAAGCGCAAGGATAATCCGGCTTCTTTTTCGGATAGACGCCGTTTCCGTCCGTAAAATAGAGCATGCCGCCCAATGACCTCAATCCGCCGTCCGCCCGCAGCTGTTCCACATAGGAGAACGCCGGGCGGAAATCCGTGCCGCCGCCGCCCTTTATCTCGAACTTTGCCAGGACAGCCCCCGCCTGTCTGGCGTTTTTCACGACAATGACGTCGCGGACCGCGTCGTCGCATTGCAGGATATGCACCTCCGCCGTGGAAAAAAAGGCGTTCTCCTCCAGCAGTATATGGAGGGTCTCGCGCAGAAACGAGCGCACCAGGTCTCCGCTCGTGGAATAACTCGTGTCCACGGCGACGACGAACTCGCGGATTCTCCGCTCCTCCCTCGTCTCCAGCGGCTCGATGAGCGGCAGATTGCCATAAGTGCGCAGCCCATAGGCGTAATATCCAGGGTCAAAAGAGTCTATATCTATCCGCATCTGCTCATGGAAAGCGGCAAATTTCATCAGAAAATCCTTGTAACTGCGCCTGTTTCTCTCTGCCTTTATAACGATTTCCGCAGATGACCCTTCTCCGCGCCCGCCCCGCTCGCTGGCAAACATCGTCTGCCTGGCGATATTTTGCCATTTTTTCTGCGGATCCGGCGACTGGCCAAGGCCCGCCATCGGGCTTCCGGCGCTTTTCCTTCCCCACAGCGAATGGTCGTCCGTATAAAATTCCTTTGCCAGGATTTTTACGCGCTCCTCCGGAGCATCCAACAGCAGATTATAAATCTGGGCGGCCGACATAGCATGCTTTTCGCCTAGCAAGGCATATGTCCGCTCCCTCGTCCATGACAGCAATCTATTGGTGGACTGTTTGTTAAATCCATCTATAATAAATTCAATCGCAATGTCGCAGGCAACGTTCCACCTCTCCGGGTCACGCCCGTCCGTCTGCCAGAGATGGGCATACAGGCAATGGAGCACGGCATGCAAATATGCACGCCTTAAAAACAATTCGTTCTCCTCGAACAGCTTCAGATAACGCGCCGGGGGATATATCAAAAAAACGCCGTCCGTTGCAAACGCCCGGATCTCCTCGCGGCCCTTTGGCTCCAGAGCCGACAGGGCGCGGTCTAAATATGGAAAATCGATGCACAGCTCGCCTTTGAGATAGCCGAGTACCTTCTCAAACATCCGCCGTTCCCAGGCGGCCTGCGTCTCTGTAGGCATGCCCACTCCTCCTATAGACGGCAAAATCACACCATTCGCCGGGGGCACCCGCGTTTCAAGCGGGAGTCTGCCTGCCTCTCGCCGAATTTCTGGCGGATATGGCGGCTGCTACGCCGCGAGTCCAGCCGTCGGCCACCGCGCGCTCGATTGCCGCGCGAACCGCCTCGTCCGAAACCATCGGCTCCTTGCAAAGGCGGCAGAGCGACTCCTCGTCCTGCGCAGCGGCGAGCTGTTCCAACACCGCCGTTTCATTCCGCGCTATGTATTCCTGATAACGTTTTCTCGCATCATCCGAGAGCCCGTATGGGTATTCAATGCGGCATATGGCCATCTTCATCAGCGTCAGGAACTGCTCCTCGTTGCAAGCCTTGGCAAACACGGCGTCATAACCGGGCGCATCCAGCCTCCCGTCGATAAACTGCTTTCGGGCCCGGTATCCCTCGCCCTCCACATGCAGCCCGAAGATATGCGCGGGTCCTATCAATTCATAGCTCTCTGTATACTCCGGATAGATCAGGCGCACGGTCTCTGCGCCGAAACCTGAAAATTCCACGCATAGCTCGGACGCCAGGCGGTTCAGCAATACTGGCAGTCCGGTCTTATCGCCCGCTCCGGCGCGTATAGCCAGGGTATGCAGCGCGCCGCAATTCATAAACGCGTCACTATGGACCTCCGTCAGCCCCGCGCCGACATCCAGCCGTTCCAGACACCTGCAGTTATAAAAAGCATAGGTTTCGAGCGTCCGCACGCTATCCGGAAGCACCGCCTCGCGCAGATAATCCCCGCTTATCGGGCGCAGCATCCCATCGGGCGCGCCGCTCCCATCGCCTAGTCCGGCCTCAATGGCTTCCCTCCGCAATTCCTCCGAGAGCCGCGCCTTCCCTGAAAAGCAATATGCACCGATAGAAGTCACGGCAAAGCCGTGCACGGTTTCCGGCAGCACGAACCGATCCACGCTGCCGAACGCGCGGCACAGCCTCAGAGTTCCATCTTCCTGTTTTTCGCAGAGCAGCCTCCCGCCGCCATCGGCCTCCAATATCATATCCCGCCATCGCTCCAATCCTAAAAAAGCCCCGCCGGCAGACAATGCCTACGAGGCTTCCCAATCATATATATTCTCAACACGCCGTGTCGGAAATCCCGCATCCTCCATCTTCGAGCGGCACGACAATCAGCTTGACGCCCTCGATGCGCACGACCTTCGCCATCACGCCTTTTTCAATAACCGTGTCATTATCCGCGCTCCTTGCGCTCCATTCCAGCCCTTTAGCCAGGACGGTCCCGCGAGCCTCGCAGTTATCTATGCGCTCCGTCACCTTGACGGCTTCGCCTACGAGTTCCTCGCTATTGGTCCTAACCCTGCGAGGATTAAAATACTTCAGCGCAATCGGACGCGTAAAGCAAAGGAGCACGAATGAGACTATTATGAACGCGAGGAGCTGGACGAAGATATTGGCTCCAAGAGCCGCCAATATGCACGCGATGAGCGCTCCCCCGGCCAGCCAGATGGAAGTGAGGCACACCGTCGACAGTTCCACTATGAAAAAAACTATCACAAGAGCCATCCATGCAATCGGCATATAGTTTTGCATAATAAATTCCATCATATTATTCGCCGTATGTATTCACTCGATTATTGCAAAGACGGAAGTATCATAAATGATACTTCCGTCTTAAGGTTCTCTTAGTGCCCAGTTTCGGAATCGAACCAAAGACACAAGGATTTTCAGTCCTTTGCTCTACCAACTGAGCTAACTGGGCAATGTCACGCTCCTTCGGAGCCTAACAAGGGCCACGCTCCTTCGAAGCCTGACAAGGGCCACGCTCCTTCGGAGCCTGACAAGGGCCACGCTCCTTCGGAGCCTGACAAGAGTTGCGGGGACAGGATTTGAACCTATGACCTTCGGGTTATGAGCCCGACGAGCTTCCAGACTGCTCCACCCCGCGATAATATAAAAAGCAAATGGATGGAGGTGGATTCGAACCACCGAAGCAATTTGCAGCAGATTTACAGTC
>CAYVFF010000042.1:0-6041 GCA_964450965.1 uncultured Eubacterium sp.
TGGATTATGTGGATCTCTATATCTATCATATGTGGGATTACCATACCCCGATGGAGGAGACCATGGAGGGCCTTCATAACGCCGTGACAGCGGGCAAGGCAAGGTACATCGGCATCTCCAATTGCTTCGCGTGGCAGCTTGCCAAGGCGAATTTCTATGCCAGGGAGCACGGACTCACCGAATTCGTCTCCATACAGGGGCATTACAACCTGATTGCCAGAGAGGAGGAGCGGGAGATGGCTCCTTTCTGCAAAGATCAGGACATTGCAATGACGCCATACAGCGCGCTCGCGGGCGGGCGGCTCTCCAAGCGCCCCGGCGAGACTTCCAAACGGCTCGAAGAGGATTCCTACGCGAAATTCAAGTATGACGCGACCGCCGAGGCGGATGGCAAGATTATCGCGCGGGTGGCGGAGCTTGCTGACAGACGGGGCGTGTCCATGACGGAGATCTCCCTTGCATGGCTGCTGACGAAAGTGACCGCCCCTGTGGTGGGCGCGACGAAGTCCTCCCATGTGGAGGGCGCGGTCAATGCGGTGGATTTGGAACTGGCACAGGATGAAATCGACTATCTTGAGGAGTTGTATGTCCCGCATGCCCTTGTAGGCGTGATGGCGCAGAACGGCAAGCAAAAGGCCGGGAACGTGGTCTGTGATAAAGGGAATGCAGTGAACAGGTCGGTATTTTTAACGTTGGATGACGCGCAATACTGAAATTTGAAACGAAAAAAGTCATCACGGTGATGACAATAGATGACGATGGCGGCTGGCTAATGGAAACCAGCCCGCAAGCACTTGACTTTCAAGGCTTTCAGAGCAGATAACGGGAGTCGAACCCGCCTCTTCGGCTTGGGAAGCCAATGTTCTACCGATGAACCATATCTGCACAACAGCTATTATAACATATCCCGGAGAAAAAGCAACAGGAAATTTTCACATGCGGCTGTGAATCGTTACTCTTCACAGCCGTATTATTCACGGCCAATGGATAAATAAACGTTGACATCCCTGTCTAATCGTGTTAGACTGCAATTGTCTAATGACGTTAGACAAAAAGTGCGCGAGGAGGATATGCAATGAAGCAATTTCAATTAGGGGAGATGGAACAGCGTTTCGCGGATATGATATGGGAGAGGGCGCCTATCCCTTCCGGGCAGCTTGCCGGACTGTGCGCCCGGGAGTTCGGCTGGAAGCGCACGACGGCGTACACCATGTTAAAAAGGCTCTGTGACCGGGGCATTTTCGCCAATGAGGGCGGGACGGTAGTCGTTCGTATGACGCGCGATCAGTTCCGGGCGATGCAGGGCGAGCAGTTCATCGATGAAAATTTTGATGGTTCGCTGCCAATGTTCCTGGCGGCATTCACAAGGCGCAGGCGTCTGGACGCGCAAGAGATAGAGCAGCTGAAGCAGATGATTGAAAGTTACGAAGAGGGGGATGGGGGCAATGCTTGAGCGGATATTTATAGAAGTGTTGAATATGAGCCTCACGGCGGCCGTTGTGATCATCGCCGTGCTTATTGCGAGGATCCTGCTGCGGAAAATGCCGCATATCATTTCCTACGCCATGTGGGCGGTCGTGCTGTTCCGGCTCCTATGTCCGGTGTCTTTTTCGATGGGGCTGTCCATTCTCGGAGTTTTGCAAAATGATTCGTCCGTTGGCGGGCGGATGGAATACATACGCCAGGATGTCGGCTTTCGGGAGGATCCGCAAGCCAGGCCGACGGTAGATGCCGAAGATCCGCCATTGGCGGATGACGAACCGCAATATGGAGGAGATATCAGGCATACCGCATCGCGGATATGGCTGCTCGGCGTCATTACCCTGCTTATCTACAGTGCTTTTTGCACAGTTAGGCTTTTCAAGCGCCTGAGGCAGGCGCGGCATGTCCGTGACAATATCTACCGCGTCCCGGGAGGCGGCACGCCGTTCGTTTGCGGCATCATAAGGCCGCGCATATACTGCCCGGAGTCAGTCGACATAGAACGCTCGGACTATATCATTCTCCACGAACAGACGCATATCAGGCGCGGCGACCACATTTTCAGGCTGCTGGCCTGCCTGGCTCTGTGTTTGCATTGGTTCAATCCGCTCGTCTGGATCGCATTCTTTATAAGCGAGCGCGACATGGAGATGTCCTGCGACGAGGCTGTCCTGCGCAAGGCGGGGGCTGCCGTAAAAAAAGACTATTCCGCGTCGCTTCTGGCGCTGTCGACCGGGCAGGGCGGAGTCGGAGGAGCTCCGCTCGCATTTGGCGAGAAGGAGCCGGAGGGGCGGATTAAAAACATCCTGCGTTACAAAAAACCAGCTGCTATCCTGTTCATAACCGCGTCTGTATTTTGCGCCATCCTCGCCGTTTTATTAATCGCCAATCCGAGGCGGGAGGAATCGGAGCAGGGCACGGCTTCGCAGGAAAATGTGCCACAGGAAAATGTGACGCAGGAAAATGCGGCTCAGGAAAATATGACGCAGGAAAATATGGCTCAGGAGAGTTTGCCAGAGGAGGGCGCGGAGGGAGAAAGCACGGAGCAGGACGACTCATCTGGGGAGGATATGCCCCAGGACGACTCGCCAGAGGAGGACGCGCCGCAGGAAAAGGCGCGGGAGCTCACGTCTGACATTGTAAAGGACGGAAACGTCCCTGATGGCGAGTACGTGGTCTATCCGCGCTCGATCTCCCGCAGCCTGCGAGGATTTGACCGGTGGATGTCCGGCGACGATGCATCGCAGTCCTTGATTCCAGCGCTCGCCTTCGCGGACGACTGTACTTTCCTCGTCAACCGCAGCTACTATGATGTCGATTATGACGAGGTTGATTTCGATGAATTCGCAGATCTGGCGGATGGCGCCTTCTCCTGGATCATCCCGCCGGTGCGCTGCGTCTTTGAGGACGGCCTGATTAAGGAGGCTGCGCTCCAGAGCGCCTACTACGATGCCGGCATCTCTTACGAGCCGCCAGGTGGCAATGACGACTGGTACGAGCATATCGGCGAACTGACGGAAAAATCGAGCGAAGAGATGCTAGACGAGTATTATACGCTCGTGCGGACGGAGGATGAAGCCATTGACCCGCCGGTTGGCCGGATCGAGGTATATACTGGCAATATCGGAGACGGCGACAGCGGCATCGTACTCGTTTATGATGAGGAGGGGCAGATTCTCACGACCATCTCCGCCCACAGCTCGGGCGCAGGGTGGAACAATATCTACCTGGGCAGGGCATCCGGCAAAGATTTCCTGATGGAAGTCCATATCGAGGATCGCGATGATTTCGGCTCATATGATTATCAGGTATATTGGCTGGACGGGCAGGGAAAGCCGCTGCAGCTAGCCGGTTCCTCCTTCACTTTCGGGAACGATATCGGATATGACGACGCGATGTTCGCGGAATGGGTCAAGAATATGGATGATTATCTGTCTCACTGCCGGCTGCTCCTCTCCACGCAGGATGGCGAGCTGCGTACCGGGGCGGAGTCGGACGCGGACAGGTATGATTATGAGGCTCTGAAGCGGTAGCCGCCGCCTCGCGGGCCGGTATAGGAAAATTTTTTAAAAAATTATGTTAGAGGCATTTTTATCGGACACCTGGCGGTGTAGAATGTGAAATATAAGGAATCCGCAGGGATGACTGCTATCAATCGCGTTATGGCATTGCCCCGGGAGGGGCGCGAGCCGGGAAAGGAGAATGATTACTATGAAGGATACCATTTTTACACTGACAGGCATGAACCACTACTACGGCAGCGATTTCCTGGAGAAGGGTATGACCGTGAAGCTGTTCAAGGAGCCGGACAACGAGTTCGACAAGGAGGCGATCCGCGTGGAGCTGAAGGGTCTGGGAAAAATCGGCTACGTGGCGAACAGCCCGCACACGGTGCTCGGCGAGAGCATGAGCGCGGGCCGCATGTATTCCAAGATGAAGAAAAAGGCCAAGGGCAAGGTGATCGCCGTCACCCCGAGGGGAGCGGTGTGCAGGCTTAAAGAGGATTGAACGCAGCAGAAGCGGCTGTTGAAAATGTCGCGGGCAAGACTTGCGCACGCTTGCCGGAACGGATATAATAAGGCGCGTGGGCAGTATTTTGGAGCAGGGTAGAGACACGGCAAACATTGCATGGGAGGAAAAGAGATGAAGTATTCGGTCACATCGGCAGAGGCATCCAAGATGCTGAGAAAAGTAATGGAGGAGAAGAACATCGTGCTGGAAAAAGAGCGGCAGAGCAGTATTTTTTATGCGTCACTCGGAGAGGACGTGGAGTCGGTGCGGCCGGAGTATGATTATGAAGAGTCGCAGCGGATTCTGGAGAGGTGTGATGAGAAGATAAGGATCCTGAAGCACGCTATTAACTGTTTCAATACCACGCAGACCATTGGCGATACGGGCATGACGATCGATCAGGCGCTGGTCTATATACCGCAGCTCACGGAAAGGCGACGCAGACTCTATGAGATGCAGGCACGGCTGCCAAAGCAGAGGGTGTCGGTAGGGGGCGTGGGCAAGAATACGGTAATAGATTACCGCTACGCCAATTACTCGGTGGAAAAGGCCCGTGAGGACTATGAGCGCGCGTCGGACGAATTGCGGGCAATTCAGACCGCGCTCGATCTCGTGAACACCACAGTGAAGATGGAATTTGAATTCCAGGAATAAGGACTGGACATATCCGTCCGCGCCTGTTTGCGTAAAATACAAAAGTCTATGGATTCCAACGTACATGTGTATGGATTACAGAAGAGGGTAAAGCATTATTTTGACGTTATTGCTTATTGATTGACGTATAAGGTTTGAGACTAATCGATTCGCATGGTTATGCAGAACGCGTATTTTACAAGCAGGCACGGAAAAAACCGGGACGCCCCGATGGGGATTCCTCTGCGGCCAGGTTCGGTTAGAGGCCGCTGAATATAAGAGAGATTTAGGAGCCACATTTTATGGATGCACAAAAGATTATTTGTAACTGTTCAGAACCTCCTTCTTTACTGAAGGACGATCTCTGCATTTCCGGCAAAAGCTGCAGTTAACGCATCATAGGCGCTGACGCCATGCTTTCTGCCGGTGCTGATGAATGACATCACATCAAGGTAATTCTGTGCGCCGTTTTCTGTACGGAAGCATCCGGACACTTTGGTCTTTGTCTTTACATTGCGGACGTCACGTCCATAAGTCAAGTCCTAAATTTGGTGTAAATAAAAATTTTACCTTCAGGATATGGGCACTTTGCCCGGAGGATGGCTTCATCCTCTTAGTTATCTCCAAAGCACGGAGAAGCCGTACAGAGGTATATCAAAGAACAGGCTGAAGAATCGCGGAAGGAGGATACAAGAGGTACCGCTTAATAGCGGGCAAGTAGGAGTGCTTGTGACACCCCCTGCCCTGTGGGGTGAGCAGCATCAGAGCCCTAGGGGGAGTTTTACCCAACCCCCACTTGAAGTGGGGGTTGGTGACTTCGCGGCGTTAATCTGGCAGTCCCCGGTATATGAGGAAAATTTAAGAGTAATTCTTGAACGTATATGTAAACTGCGTCCCAGAAGTTATACTTCCAGGACTACTCAGTGTGTCCCCATCATACCCAATCATAGTCACCTTTTTCAAACCAGAAAGACTACCCAAGTCCAACCATGTATTGGAATTGTTCAATGTGGCTTTGCAATTTTTCATGGTTATAGTCCCATAGTCTCCAAGAGATGTCAACGAACCATGAACTCTACACCTTTCAACAACCCACTCAACAGTAGTTCCATCAAACTGCTCATCCGCACTAAGTTCTACAGAACCGCTGGCACTATTTCCTGTTGTGTTATTTGCAATATAATAATTAAATATGTTGTTGGATTTTTGGAAAGAGATGTAAACATGAATATTATCTCCGGCACTAATCGTCAACGAATCGATATACTGCATAGAAACAGTGTCGCCCGTATCACTCAGATATTCGTACCATGCTCTGTGTGTGCTCTCACCACTGGTACTGGTGCCAGCCTGAACCAGCTTTTTAGACAATATGTAATGACCTCCGATTTGCAGTTTCGTGGATTTACCTGTAT
>CAYVFF010000043.1:0-4817 GCA_964450965.1 uncultured Eubacterium sp.
GGCGTGGTGGGATCTGTTGTTATGATATTATCATGGTCAGGTGGCGCATGTCAAGCATTTTTTCAAAATCCGCATACGAAGACCGAAAAACACTGAAGTGACGACCGCAGACGAAAGATATCGTCAGCGATGTAGGTCTAAAGCAGAGTTAAGTAACATGAAAATGGTAAATGCAAAAGAGTTCGCCAAACTCAAAAGCGTGAGCAGTCGTACAGTTACAAGGTGGTATGAAAAGGGATATCTGCCACACGCAACGCAGGATGAAAACACAAAGATCTACAGCATTCCCGATGATACGCCCAGACCATACAAAGGGAACGCGCAAGTCAAAAGGATCACTGAGTTGATGCCAATGCTGTTAGATGCCGCGGATCTGCAGCAATCTGTTTTTCCGCAGATGTTTCCCCAGCTGGAACATGCTACATTAAATCGCAAAATCGATGAATTAGTGGACGACGGGTTGATCTGCATTCAGACAACGCCCACGGGCGATCGGTATCTTGAGCTGACCAGCAAGGGAGAAAAAGAAAATTCACGATTGAGGCAAAAGAAGCAGGAAAAAATCATAAGTGTCGCAAAGACCGTTGGGAAATTCATGCATTAAGAAAATTCTTAAGATTGTAATGAAGTAATACTGTTAAAAAGCAAGAACCGGAGAGCTGCAATGCGTATCCCTCCGGTTCTTTGATTCTGTTCAGATTATTTCGCGGGCGTTACCTGCGGGTTCGAGAGCCATTCCTGCACTGTGGATACGCTGACATCAACTATTTCAGCGATATCTGTCAACGACATGCCTCTTTTCTGAAGGCGATAAGCCGTTTTCTTAGCTCTATTCAGATCGCCTCTCGTTTCTCCAATCGAAATGCCTTTATTCAAAACGCCCGTACTCAGGTTGCACACGTCAAGCACCTCCTTGCTGATTTCTTCTGTCACGCCGATGTGGAACTCGTCCCGCAGCGCACCTAACTTCTTCTCATAGCCAAGCTCCGTGGAGAACAGCTTGCTCAGCAGCCGGATGGCGTCGTCCCCGCTGTCTTCCCCTTTCCTGCCAAGCCTCAGCACCACGACCGACATCAGGTCGTAGTTCTGTTTTTCTTCGCGGTATTCGCCCCTCAGGCACTCCTCGGCGAACGCGTATCGGTTAATCGTGTCCGAACGGGAATCTGCCGCGTCTTCACAAATCCAGATCGACACTACCTTCCTTATCCTGCCATACTCCTGGTCCTTGAACACCTTCCCGCGCTGGGACGAGATCATTCTCGCCGCGTAGTAGATGCCGCGTTTCGGGATGGGGTACCCGGGCGTGTCGTTGTTCTGGATCTCGCAGTTCACGAAAATCTGTATCAGCTCGCCGCTCTGCGGGACGACCGCCACGAAGCGTATGTCGAAGTATACGGTCCCTTCCCGCTGGGACGCGTCTTCCGTGGGCTGGCCTTCTATCCTTTCCCTGTCCGGGTGGTCCTGGTGGACGGCGAACCTGCCGATCTCCGGCTCCCCTTCGATAAATTTCTCCGCAATCTCCCGCACGCTGTACGGCCCATACTCCGAAAGGGCGCTCTTCAGGATATAGGCGAGTATGGATTTCTCCGCGATCAGCTTTTTCGCCGACGCGTCAAAACGCGCGGACTCGTCTTCCTCCGCGACTTTCAGGTTCTGGGCCAGCTCGTTTGGCACAGCGATTGCTTCCTGATCCATGCCCTTCCTCCTCGCATACAACAATATCTGCCGATAATATACCACAAAAGAGGCAAAAAGACAAAGGAAAAATTTTGACGGACAACGAAAATAAGATCATCATAGAACCCGGAGTTACGCTACCTGGCGCGGCTGCGGGTTTTCTTTTTGCTCTGGCGGCTTGTCCTGCTCGGAGTCCCATCGGCTCTTGTCGCGCAGGCCATGCACGGTGGCCGGCCGTGTGCCTATGGAGCAAGTACCGCCCAAGCGACAGCCCGAGCATCCTCATACGACGGCGATGGAGACCAAGCGGGGTATCTGTTTAAAACGTGATATCTCCTGCGCCGCAGGCACTTAGCCGGTTGTCCTCGACTGTCGTGAATGGCAATTTTAGTTTTAATCTTAGTTGGAATTTGCTATTTCCACGCCCAATTTATTAATTTTTAAGATCTATCTTGACGGCACGGCTTTTATCGGTTACAATATCCTCAACAGTTCCCCCAGGCCTCTGCGGAAACGCATGCACACTTGGGGGCCTTTTGTATGATGGGGGTGTCGTGCATGGCGGTAAAAGGGTTTAAAACAGTCGATGAGCAGAGTTCAATTCGAGACGATTGGAAATGTGCAATATAAAGATTTTTTGTATGTAAAATCAATACTGTATTATCAAACCCGGAGTTACGCGGCTTGGCGTGGCCCCGGGTTTTTTCTTGCCCATCCGGCCGTTTCCGCGGCTGCGCGGCAAGCCATGCTTGCCGTCAGCAAGTCGTCGCTTGAGTATCCCACACATACCATATCCATTACAGAACCCGGAGCTGTGCTATTTGGCGCGGCTGCGGGTTTTCTTTTTGCCCTGGCGGCCGCTCGTGGAGTCCTGTCTCCGCATCCTGGGCCATGCACGGTGGCCACCCATGTGCCTGTGCGGCAAATCCTGCCCGTTGCCGCCAAGTCGTCGCTTGAGCATTCCATACAAGATTTATTGAAGAACCCGGAGTTGTGCTATTTGGCGCGGCTGCGGGTTTTTCTTTTTCCCCTGTTTATTTACCCTTCCGGCCTGACATTTTTCAGAAAATCGGAACTGGGTATATAAGGCAGATTGTAATGGCCGCCCATACGGTTCATCTCATTGAGCTTGATCAGCATCAGGTTGATATTCGTACCCATTGCGCCGGCAAGCTGTACCACATCATATCCCTGCTGCATATATTCCATCATCTCATCATCATCAATCAGGATGTGCGCGGCAAAAGCGTTTGCCTCATACTCGTGCTTTGTCCTCATGTCAAACAGGACAAATTCCGGCAGGGTCTGGTTCCCTTTGGCAAGGTCGCGGTGGAAGATATCATGCCCGATCTCATGGGCACACACCATCTGTGTAACCATCTCTTCCATGTCGGAATTCAGCAGGATATGCCGTTCCTTATGTCTGTAAGTATACATGCCGAGCAGCCTGTCAAGACCATCCACATAAGTGACATAAATTCCCAGCTCCCCCGCAATCCGCAGGGCGTTCCTTGTTCCGCACCGCCGGACAATGCTTTTCGCCTTATCGTAAATCTCTTCTGGCCGTATCAACACGGATCCTTCACTCCTTGCTGCCGCCATACGTCAGAATCGCCACTGGCAATCATGCGTGTGAAAAGCCTGGCTATTCATCGTCTTACCTGTATTTCTTCGGCGTATATTTTTCCACATTGCGGGCCTTCGACTCCCAGTAAATGTCCTGGAGCGCCCTCATGACGGCATCCTTGTCCTGCTCCGTGAGCGTGCCTCCCGCGAACAGGCCGGATATGCCGTCGATCAGCTCCTGCGCCTGCCTCATGCCGCGCGACCCGTACCGCTCGGCGGCCTCCGCGACGAATTCCCCCTCATCTGTAAGGAGGTAATTGACATCCACACCAAAATACTCCGCTATCTTCCGATAGGCTTCCCTGGTGCGCGGGAAGGATATGTCATGCTCGTACCGCGTGATCATCCGCCGGTTGACATGCAGGCCATCCGCCACTTCCTGCTGCGTAAGGTTCTTTTTTTCGCGCTCCGCTTTGAACTTTTCCCCAAAAGTCATGACATCCACTCCTTGCCTGAAAAAATTGTGATACTGAATTGCTGAAAAAAGTGTTGACAGGAGAATCTTGAGTGCCTATAATAACAATCAGGCAATCCAACTGCCTATATATTAGCGCGAATTGCTCATTGTGTCAAGCGCCGCCGGCAAAAAACATGGAAAAATTTCTCATATGCGCGGCCGAAATGGCAAGCCGGCCTCAAATGGGCTTCAGAGACTTGCGGCAGGGGGCATTTTCGGGCAATAAACGAAAGAGGAAAGAAGGCGAAGATATGGATGTCCAATTCAGGAAGACCTATGTGACGGTCAATGCCGCCATTGACCCGGACGGGAAGTTTTATCCCCGGCTGGTCCGCTGGGGAAACGGCACGATTTTTGAGATCGGGGAGATCGAGTGCCGGTGCCGTGCAAAATCCGACAAAGTCGAGGGCGGCGGGATCCGGCATACGGCCGTTATCGGCGGAAAGGAATCTCTTCTTTATCACGAGGGAGACAAATGGTTTGTGGAGGCGAAGGTGTGAAGGCCCATGCGGGCCGGTCGAAACGATACGGGATGACAGGAAGGGCGATGAATATGCGGATGGGAAGCTGTTTTAGAGGAGGATGCATATGGTAAAGCGTGCGGTTCGCGACCTGCACAGCGACAGGCAGACTCCCGTCCGGTTCTGCGATGTTGTTGTTGACGGAGATAAAGTATATCTCGAACAGAAGAATAACAAAAATAAATATATCAGGATTGCCTGGGAGGATGTAGTGTACCAGGTAGAAGCGGCGAAAGCCGCAAATAAGTAGGCAGAAACTACCGCAAATAGTCCCGTAACCAGTCGTGGAACTGACCGCCGGAGTTATCTCCTTGGCCAAATGGCTAAGCAGATAACTCCGTTTTTTTGTCTCGCCACGAAAAAATAATCTGTTAAGAAAGCTGAAAACAACAGTCGTGCATAACGGCTGAGAATATATAAACCTGCCGGATTGACCGGCAGTACCGCCACCCGGCGCACCGGCTGATCACCGGCGGCTCACGCCCTGTGGCGGGCAACTGAATAAAGGCACAGCGATCTGATGAGCAAGAGAGCTG
>CAYVFF010000044.1:0-3243 GCA_964450965.1 uncultured Eubacterium sp.
GATGGACAGCGGGATGATTTTGACAGACAGACAGACAGACAGACAGACAGACAGATGAGATAGTTCTGTCTTTTTTGCGTTCCAATAATTTTTTGCAGAGGCCTTGTGCAGGAAGCATCGGATTGCTTCGTGCGCAAGGCCTTTTTGCGTCCTGGAAGAGGATTTTGAGTTTGCTGGATTTGTATTTGAAACCTTGTTTTTTGGCGATTTAAGCGTGACATGTCCGGACATCGGACGAGGCGTTTTTTAGAGGACTAAAATGTGCAAATTGTCAATTATAGTGCCTTGCTGCAACGAGCAGGATTCGCTAGGCATATTTTATGATGAATTAAAGGCCGTCCTGTCCCTGATGGCGTGCTCTTACGAGATTCTGCTCATAGACGACGGCTCGGCGGACAAGACGAAGGAGATAATGAGGGAGCTGTCCAGGGCGGATGGCGCGGTGAAGTATTTTTCCTTTTCCAGGAACTTCGGCAAGGAGGCGGCGATGTACGCGGGCTTCTGCAACGCGAAGGGGGAATATGTGGCGGTGATGGATGCCGACCTGCAGGACCCGCCGGAGCTGTTGCCGAGGATGCTGGAAATCTTGGAAAAAGACGGATATGACAGCGTGGCGACCAGGCGGGTGAGCCGGGAGGGCGAGCCGCCTATCAGGAGTTTTTTTGCGCGATGCTTTTACAAGCTGATAAACAAGATATCAGACGTGGACATCGTGGACGGCGCGAGGGATTTCAGGCTGATGCGCCGCGAGATGGCGGAGGCGATAGTTTCCATGGGGGAGTATAACAGGTTTTCAAAAGGAATATACGGATGGATTGGCTATAGGACGTGCTGGCTGCCATATGAGAACGTGGAGCGGATAGCAGGCGAGAGCAAGTGGAGCTTCTGGAGGCTTTTGAAATACGCCGTCGGGGGAATAATAGATTTTTCCCAGCTGCCACTGAGCCTGGCCTCGTGGGGCGGGGTATTGACGACTTTTGCCGCGTTTATCTTACTGGTTTTCATTATCATCAGGAAGCTGCTGTATGGAGACCCGGTTGACGGTTGGGCTTCGCTGACCAGCATCATCCTGTTCCTTGGCGGGATAACGCTTTTTTCGGTCGGAGTGATTGGACAGTACATCGCAAGGATATACACCGAGGTTAAGCATCGCCCGCATTACATCATAGCGGAGAGCAGTGCGGATCCCGAAAGCAGGATAAAATAGGGCACGGATTTTATATGCCCTGCCGGCAAAATTCAAAATGACAAGGAGCGAGGCAAGCGATGATAGCATTTATGGCACTATTTTTGCCGGCAGTTTTGGCGGCGTGGAACTGGATGAGGGGAGAAGGCGCCTCCGGGAAACAGCCGGTGGGAAACGCCGTGAAGGGGGTCGCCGCGTATGCGTCCGCCGTCCTTATCATAAACTCGCTGGACCTGCTGGTTCTGACCCTTTTGCATAAAGGCGAGGGCAGCCTTGTCATGCGGCTGAACCAGTATGCCAATTTTGCCATGAAGTATATCCTGCTTTCTGTTTCTATCGCGATAGTTCTCCCGGCAGCGGCCAGGGCGGTGAAGCAAGGCCTGATTGTTTTCAAGGTCAGTCCATCCGTCCCGTCCATGCCGCGTGGCGTGTCGTATGCCATGATTTTCGCGTATGCCATCATCCTGTTTTCGATGAATTTTATCAGGATTTTTGATGAGAATTATTGGGGAGACGAGGCATACAGCGTCAATCTGGTAAGGAATCCGATTCCGACGATTATAAGCACGACGGCGAACGACGTGCACCCGCCTCTGTATTATATATTGCTGCGGGCGCTGTATCTGCTTTTAGGGGATCATGGGTACGCATACCATTTCTTGAGCGTGATTCCGCTGGCAATCATCCTGGTGTTCTGCCTTGTAAGGATTCGCAAGGTCTTTGGAACCGGCGCGGCCCTTTTCCTGATGACGATGGCGGGCATTTCGGGCAACGCCGTGACGTACAATGTAGAAATCAGGATGTATTCATGGGCGGCCATGTTCGTTTTGCTAAGCTTTTATGAATTGTACATGGTTTTGCAGACAAACAGGAAATCTAGCTATTTCTGGTTTTCCCTCTTTTCAGTCGGGGCCGCATATTCGCATTACTACGCATTGGTCGCCGTCGCGTTCTTCTATCTCGTGCCGCTGGCATGGTCCTTTACGCAGGGGAAGAAGCGCATGATAAGGGCATTCGCCGCCGCGATCTGCACGGCCTTGGCTTATTTGCCATGGCTGGGCGTACTACTGCGTTCATTTGCGCGCAGTTCCGGGAGTTTTTGGGCGACTTCCTTCCCAACGTTCAGGCAATGCGTATCCTACCTGTTCTCTAACCAGTTCCGTCCGGCGGCGCTCGCCGTCCTCGCGCTTGCCATGCTGTGGGTCGCGCTATGCGGGACGGGCATCCTGGATATCTGCGAAAAAGACGGCGGAGGGGCGGTCGTTTCATTTGACGCGTCGCGCTTGCATGTCTCGCCGGGTATAGTATGGGGAGCTGCAGGGATTGCGAGCGTCGCGGGGACGATTGCCGTCGGGATCGGCGTCTCTACTATATTCCGGCCGCTCCTCGTGCTCCGCTATATTTATCCCGCGTCGGCCGCGGCATGGCTACTGGCAGGCGTGGCGCTTTCCAGGCTGAGGATTGGCAAGGCGAAGCTAGGGAACGTGTGCCTGGCCGTGTCGCTTGTGTATATGCTCATTATTTTCCTGCCGGCGTATAAAGACAAATATGTCCAGGAAAAAGCGAGTAACGAGACTTTGGAGGCGACGCTGGAAGCGATAGGCGACGGCATTTCTGATGAGAGCGTCATCCTGACGGATATTAACCACATGGACTGGACCATAGCCGGATATTATTTTCCAGACGCGGAGTGCAGGCATATTGGAGAAAGCATTTCCGAAGACGTGGAAGATGGCGGAGACTATTGGATATTCTTGAACGCGGAGGTCGGTAAGCCGCTTGCCGTGGAACTGGCTCTTGAGGGGTATGACTGCAAGGAGGTTGTGAGGGACGGGGTTATCGGAACCCAACGGGCCTTTGTCTACCATCTGGTATCTTTTGCGAATGGGACATGAATAATGCTCTCCATTCTTTATGAGAAGTAATTCCGCTGTATCTAAGACCGAGCTGGAAAACATTACGGCGGTGCTGAACGCCTACGACGACGATGATGTGGATTTTAGGTTGTATTGCCCGCTCGCCTGTGCTATGATGCTTCATAGGAGAGAGCTGTTGCT